>JAGXSJ010000178.1 GCA_018333895.1 Truepera sp. | reverse complement strand
CCCAGCCTCGAGGCGCTGGCCGGTGAGATCTATACCGGTGTCCGTCAGCGAGCGTCAGGCGCCATGGCCCGGGCCTTTGCCGAACAGCATGGCATCGCCATGGGGCCGATCGACCCGCCGAGCCGCTTAATTGATCTGGCCGGCACCCGCATCGAGGTTGCATCGCACGCTGTGCAGCGGGGCGATCAGGTGTTGGGGGCAGTAGTTATCGGCATTGCCGACGAGGTGGTAGTAGAGCGGGTACGGACGCTGCTTTTTAACACTGTGGCGCTCAGTGTGCTGCCGGTGTTGCTAGCGATTGTTATCGCCATCGCCTTGGCCCGCAGCCAGACGCGCAACGTGCTCTATTTAACGAAGGCTGCCGAGCAGATGAGCCGGGGCGATCTCGAAAAGAGCGTGCTCCTTACTACCAATGATGAGCTAGGCGAGCTGAGCCGGGCGCTCGAGCGCATGCGCATCAGCCTGCAAGAGAGCCTGGAGCGGCTACGCCGCCGGCGGCGTTAAGGGAGGCTTACGTGAAGCGTTGGTTGATATTGTTATTTGGCAGCTTAGTGGTCGTTGCGGGCCTGGCTTGGGCTTATCTCCAGATCCGCCCCGATAACCCTATCCGCTCGGCAGCTCCCGCCGCCGTCACGCTGACTATGGATTGCGGTGGCGTAGGCCTCGACTTCGAGCTCTGTAGTGAGTTAGTCCAGCAGTTTGCCGCCCGGACCGGCTACACGGTCATCCCTAAACTCACGCCGCAGAACGCCACCTTGCGCCTGCACCTGCTGCGCGAGCTGTTTTTAACCCGTTCAACCGGGATGGATGTGGTGATGGTCGATGTGATCTGGCCAGGGATGTTGGCCGACGATCTGCTCGACCTTACCCCCTACTTCAACCCGGCACAGCTAGCCGACTTTTTCCCGGAGATGGTCGCCAACAACACCGTTAACGGTCGATTACTCGCCGTTCCGTGGTTCACCGACGCCGGACTCCTTTACTACCGCACCGACCTGTTGCAGAGGTACGGTTTTAATACGCTTCCCACCACCTGGAACGACCTAGCCTATATGGCGCGTATTATCCAGGAGGGCGAGCGGGCAGCCGGTAACGAGGCGTTCTGGGGCTTTGTCTGGCAGGGGCGCTCGTCCGAGTCACTGACCTGCAACGCCTTGGAGTGGTTGGCCTCAGAGGGAGCCGGGACCATTGTCGAGCCCGACGGCCGCATTAGCGTCAACAACCAGGCCAGCGTGCAGGCTCTGGCTCGAGCGCAGCGCTGGATCGGCACCATCTCGCCGCCCGAGGTGCTGGCTATGGGTGAAGAGGAGGCGCGGGCACTGTGGGAAGCTGGTAACGCTGCCTTCATGCGCAACTGGCCTTATGCCTACGCCCTTGGCCAGCGCGAGGGGAGCGCGGTGCGTGGCCGCTTCGACGTGATGCCGCTGCCGCAAGGTGCCGCGGGCTCGGCTGCCGCCTTGGGCGGCTGGCAGCTAGCGGTCAGCAGGCATAGCCGCTTCCCGCAGCAAGCCGTCGAGCTGGTGCGCTTCATGACCAGCGCCGAGGCGCAAGAGTTTCGCGCCATCCGCGGGGCCTACAACCCTACCCGGCGCTCGCTCTATCAGGACCCGGACGTGCTAGCCGCTAACCCCTTCTTTGCGCGCATGCCGGCGATCTTGCTGGCAGCGGTAGCCCGCCCATCTACCGTGACCGCGGCGGCTTATGACAGCGTTAGCACCGCCTTTCAGACCGAAGTTTTCCGGATTTTACAGGGAGCCACCAGCCCTGAGGTGGCCTTGTCAGCGCTCGAGCAGCAGCTGGTGCGCATCCGCGGTGAGGCTTGGTAGCGAGGAGTGAGAAAAGAGTAAGCACTCAGCCACTCTTTGCTAAAACTGCTAGCTGCTTCAAGGCATCGGGTAGCGGCTAGCTAGCGCCAGCACCTCGCGCCTGACCTGTGCTGGCTTATCGCCGCGCAGCGCCCGGTCGATGAGCACCGCCACCTCGCCCATAGCCGCTTCGGTCATGCCGCGGGTAGTTAGGGCCGGCGTGCCGAGGCGGATGCCCGAGGTGACAAAGGGGGTTTCGGGATCAAAGGGGACTAAGCTCTTGCTGACGGTGATACTGACCGGATCGAGCCGCTTGATGGCCTCGCGGCCGGTTAACCCCTGCGAGCGCAAATCGACCACTAACAGATGATTGTCGGTGCCGCCTGAGACGATGCGGTAGCCCCGGCTCTGCAACTCGGCGGCTAGGTGCTGGGCGTTGCGGATTATTTGCGCCTGATAGCGCTTGAACTCCGGCTGCAGGGCCTCAAACAAGGCCACCGCCTTGGCGGCGATGACATGCACCAGCGGCCCCCCCTGCAAGCCTGGAAAGACCATCCGATCGATGAGCTTGCCCAACTCGGCATCACCGCTAAGGATCAGGCCGCTGCGCGGCCCGCGCAGCGTCTTGTGAGTGGTGGTGGTCACCACGTGGGCGTAAGGGATGGGGTCGGGGTGCAAGCCTGCGGCGATGAGCCCGGCGATGTGGGCGATGTCGGCTAACAGGTAGGCGCCGACCTCGTCGGCGATGGCCCTAAAGCGGGCAAAGTCGAGCTGGCGGCTATAGGCCGAGGCGCCGGCGATAATCAGCCGGGGCCGATGCGTTAGCGCTAGCGCCCGGATCTCGGCAAAGTCAATAACTTCGCTGTCCGGCCGGACCTGATAGCCGACTACCCGGTAGTTGAGACCCGAGAAGTTGACCGGGCTGCCGTGGGTGAGGTGCCCGCCGTGGGCTAAATCCATGCCCAGCACGGTGTCGCCGGGCTTGAGCAGCGCTTGATAGACGGCCAGATTAGCGCTGCTGCCGGAGTGCGGCTGGACGTTGGCCCAGGCCGCGCCGAATAGCGCCTTGGAGCGATCGATGGCTAGCTGCTCGATTTCATCGACCACCTCGCAGCCGCCGTACCAGCGCTTGCGCGGGTAGCCCTCGGCGTACTTGTTGGTCAGGATGCTGCCGGTCGCCTCCAGGACCGCCCGGGAGGTGAAGTTCTCCGAGGCGATTAGCTCGAGCCCGTCGTGCTGACGCGCGGCTTCGCGGGCGATCAGGGCGAACAGCACCTCGTCGCGTTGATCGGTATTAAGAAGGCTAGGGGCGCTCATGCGGCAGAGTATAGCAGTCTCCTGGCGGGGTAAAGTGGAGTGATGGAGCGGTTGCAAAAGGTGCTAGCTCAAGCCGGCGTGGCCAGTCGGCGCAAGGCTGAGGCGTTGATTGTGGCGGGCCGCGTCACCATCAACGGCCAACCGGCTAAGCTCGGAGCTAAGGTGGCAGCAGGTGACGAGGTGCGGATCGACGGCCAGCGGATAAAGCGCCCCGACACCGTAACCTACGCCTACTACAAGCCGGTAGGGGAGCTCTGCACCGTTAGCGATGAGCGTGGACGCAGAACGGTGCTCGATAGCTTGCCGCGGCTAGCAGGCCTACACCCGGTCGGGCGGCTCGATCAGGACTCTGAGGGTCTGCTGCTGATTACCAACGACGGATGGCTGACGCAGCGGCTCACCCATCCGCGCTTTGGTCAGGAGAAGGAGTACCGCGTCTGGTGCGCCGAAGGTACGCTCTCCGCCCAAGCTCTTAAGCAGCTCAGGCAGGGGGTAGTGCTCGATGACGGCCCGGCTGCCGCGCTGCGCGCCTGGTCAGCTCCCGGCGGCTGCATCGTGGTCTTAGGGGAGGGGCGCAAGCGCCAGCTAAAGCGGATGCTGGCGGCGGTGGGCTTTAGCGTAGTGCGCCTCAAGCGGACCCGTATCGCCGGGCTTAAGCTGGGCAACTTAGCGCCCGGCCAGTATCGCGAGCTTGCCCCGCTCGAGCTAGCAAGCCTTGGGTATACTGAACACATGTTCTCACTTCGCTCGGACCACCAACAATGAGCGAGTCGATCTTTAAGTTAGGCCAAGGGCTGGTGCAGATCAGTCAGGCTCAGATCACGGAGCGGGTGGCCGAGTTGGGCCGGCAGATCCGTGACGATTACGCCACTACCACACCCCATCTCATCTGCGTCTTAAACGGCGCTTTCATCTTTATGGCCGACCTAGTGCGCGCCATCGACAGCCCACTCACGGTCGATTTTCTGTCGGTGTCGAGCTACGGCTCACGGACCGAGACCAGCGGCGAGGTGCGGCTAGTCAAAGACCTCGATCAGTCGCTCAAGGGCCGCCACGTGATCCTAGTGGAGGACATTGTCGATACCGGCCTGACTATGCGCTACCTCCTTAACTACCTGCAGGGGCGCGGGCCGGTATCGGTCAAGGTGGCGGCGCTGTTGTCCAAGCCGTCGCGCCGCCAGGTCGAGGTGCCACTGCACTATCTCGGTTTTGAGATCGACGACGCCTTCGTCTACGGCTATGGGCTGGATGTCGATCACCAGTACCGCAATCTCCCCTTCGTGACCAGTCAGCGTGGCTAAGGTGAAAGGGACTTCCTGGGTTATTGCCGCGCTGCTGGGGCTGGCTGCTATCGGTGTGACGGCGGTGCTGACCGCTGCCGAGGCTACCCCCCCGCGAGTCCATGCCGAGCTGCCAGCCATAGTGCCTGCCGAGCTGCCCTTTAACATCCTGATTAGCGCTGACCGGCCGGTTAGCTTCACCCTGAGTTACGGAGGTGAGCAGCATGAAGCCGTGGCTCAGGAGTTGCGGCTCGAGCTGCTAGCCCTGTCCGGTGCTCAGACGCTTACGTTGAGCGCGCGCGACCGCGCTGGCAACGCAAGCCATCACCGCTTTGAGATCTTTGGCATTCCGCTGGCGCAGCCGCTAGTGCGCGCTCCGGAGCGGGTCATTCCCGGCGAGCCCTTTAGCATCCGGGTGGCGCTGCCGCCCGAAGCCATAGCCATAAGTGAGCTGCGTATCAGTTTAGCGGATATGCCGCTCAGAGTCTTCCGTAACGACTCGGAGGCGGTGGCGCTCGGCGCGGTTCCGCTGGGTAGTGCGGCAGGGGAGCAGTTGCTGACCATTAAGCTAATCGACGGCTTTAACCGCACTGTGGTGGCCAATCATACCCTCAGGGTAGGCGACTACCCGCAGCCGGTCCAGGAGCTTAACGTAGCGGCCAATGTCCTCAGCGTGGTGACACCCGAGAACCGGGCGCTCGAGGCGGCGGTGGTCGAGGCTGCTCAGGCCGCAGCCAAACCCGAGCCGGTCTGGCGCGAGCCGTTTCTGCTCCCCGCTGAAGGACGGCTGAGCAGCCCTTTTGGGGCGCCGCGGCGCTTCGTGCGCGGCGGTCAGGTGGCGTTTCATCACGGTACTGACATCGCTGCGCCGGTCGGCACGCCGATTATGGCCACCAACCGCGGCACGGTGGTGGCCGCCGGTTTCTATCCGATCCGGGGCGGCTTCACCATGATCGACCACGGCGGTGGGGTGTTTAGCCACTACTTCCATCAGGCAAGGCTGCACGTACAGGTTGGCGACTTAATAGAGCGCGGCACTCTCATCGGTGAGATCGGTTCGACCGGCCTCTCGACCGGGCCGCACCTGCATTGGGAGATGCGGGTGAGCGGGATATCGACCGATCCGCTGGCCTGGGTTGATAGGATGTTCCCGTGAAAATCAGTGGCTAGAAGCTAGGAGCCAGGAGCTAGTAGGGGCGAACCCTTCGGGTTGAGGCCCCTCAGGGCGAAGCCTCGTCTTCGCATTATTGCCCCCGCTGTGCTCGGGTCGGTGCTGCGCTGAGATAGTTTATGGGCAATTCCGTTAGCAAGCAGTAGCGCGGTGGCGCAGTGGGTAGACAGCCGCAGGGGGTTGTGCTACATTCACGCCATGAAACTTTATTCGTTAGGGGGTGAATCCTGTCTTATTTAGGGGAGCCATTCACTGCGAAGAATGAACAGGCTATCAGCCCTGTTAAGCTGACAGCCTGACAGCCTGAGGCGCTGTCCTGAGCGTAGTGAAAGAGGTTTCAGGGTTTTCTCGAATACTTGACTACTAATTTTCGGAGAGGTCGCGCTAGGATTCCAACTTTCAGGAGGTTGGTTATGGTAGTGAAAAGTCTGGTCAAGAAGCCCATTAGTCGGCGTCAATTCCTGCGCTACGGCGTCGCCAGCGGAGCCGCGATCTGGCTGGCGGGTCAGGGTTACCAGGTCTATGCGCAGCGAGCTGGCGGAACTCTGGTCTGGCTTGGCCACCAAGAGGTGGCCGGGATGGGACCCAATGATATTGGGCCAGACGTGCAGTCCTCAGTCGTGTTCAATATAGTAAATCCGCTCCTCCACGTTAACTATCTCACCGAAACCGAGCTAGTTTTGGCTAAGGCCTATGAGGTGGCCGAGGACGGTTTGAGCTATACTTTCTCCCTCCATGAGGGGGTGCGCTTCCACGACGGCAGCGAGTTTACCGCCCAGGATGTCAAGTACACCTATGAGTTCTACTCCCAGCCCGGCAATACCATGGCTGGCCGTTTCATCGGCATGCGCGAAGTCGAGGTAGTCGACCGCTATACCGCTCGAGTGCATATGAACCGTGTGAACGCCGCCTTCTTGCGGGTGGCCGGCGAGTTGCCGATCGTTCCAGCAGCCTATCACGCTGAGGTTGGTGACCAGGGCTTCCGCACTAACCCTATCGGCACCGGAGCGTTTAGGCTACGCGAGTGGCGCCCGGCGGAGTTTACCGAAATAGTTGCGTTTGAAGATCATTTCCGAGGCCGACCGCTGGTCGATGCCATCCGTCTTGAGGTGGTTCCCGAGCCTTCGGTGCGCTACATTGCGCTCTTAACCGGCGATGCTCATGCTACGGTCTGGCCGCTGCTGGTCGAAGACAGTCTGGAGCTTGGGCGGACCCCCGGCTTTAGGGTGGTCAAGACGCTCTGGAACTCGCCGCGCTTTATCCCACTTAACAACGAGCGCCCACAGCTGGCCGATGTTCGGGTGCGCCGTGCCATGCTGCACGCTATCGACCGGCAGCGGATCGTCGATGAACTCGATGGTGGGCTTGGCGTGGTGGCGACCTCGCACCTGAGTCCGAATAACCCCTTCTTCCATAACCCCAATGTCCCCCTCTACCCCTTTAATCCTGAACAGGCCCGCTCGATACTTGACGGAGCCGGTTGGGTGCCGGGCGGTGATGGCATCCGCGCCAAGGACGGCCTGCGGCTATCGTTTACCTGCACCACCATCAGCGGCGACCAGGCGCGGCGCCCCATGGCCGAGTTGTCACAGATCTTCCTGCGCGATGTCGGAGTGGAGATGCTGTTGGCCGAAGCGCCGGTGGCCGCGATCTTGCAGGGTCTGCGCGAGGGGACGCTCGAGGCCTCGCTCTTTAACTGGACCCATGGTTCACTGGTCGATCCAAGCCCGACTAGCACTCTGCGCTCGGATGGCGCTGATAACTTCTACCGCTACCGCAACCCCGAGATGGATCGGCTGATCGACGAAGGGTTGGCTACCGTAGACCCCGAGCAGCGGCGCCTAATCTACAACCGCACTCAGGAGCTCTACGCTGAGGATGTGCCAGGGCTTTACTTGCACTTCCCGGAAGGAATGCTGGTTTTTTCCGAAGCGGTGCAAGGCCTGCCAGAGCAGGTATTTGTCAGCACACCGCTGTTCTTCCGCGGGCACCAGTACTCGCTCGGCTGAGTCTGGGCTGCCTTGCTGGCTAATAAGCAGAATGCTTAAGCTTCAGGATCCCCCCACCCTTCGGGCACCCCCCTTGCTAAGAGGGGCAGGGGGGATTTTGGTAGCGAAGGCAGCTTGGTAAGAATGACTAAGGTGGGGGTAGCTCGCGTCTTGCCCGTGGCAGGAAGTGGTGTCGGGCGCCTGGGAGCACTTTGTCGAGTTATCTGACCTTCCGGATCCTTAAGGGTCTATTCGTGGTGGTGCTGATTAGCCTCATGACCTTCGTCATCATGCGGCTGATGCCCGGCGACCCGGTCTACCTGCTCCTGGGTGAGGGGCAGATCCCGATCACCGACGCCCAGATCGAGGCGATCCGAGCCAAGTGGGGGTTAGACCGCCCGTATCACGAGCAGTTCTTGGTGTGGGCCGGTAACCTGTTGCGCGGCGACTTTGGCACCTCGCTGATCCGTACTGGCGTGCCGGTGCGACAGATGATCTTCGAGGCTATCCCAATCACTGCGCTCTTAAACCTCTACGCCCTGGCGCTAGCTATCGCCGTGGCGGTGCCCATAGGTATCGCCGCAGCAGCGCGCAAAAACTCCTGGCTCGACTACACCACCAACGCTTTTTCAGCCTTGGGTATCGCTACCCCCAACTTCTGGCTGGCACTCATGCTGATCGTACTCTTTGCCCTGTACGTGCCGCGCTGGTTTGGCGACTTACCGCTGATTGGGCGGATTCCACCCTTTGGCCTGCGCAGCTGGCAGGGCTGGATCTTGCCGGTGATAGTGCTGGCTACCGAAGAGATGGCGGTGCTGATGCGCATTACTCGCGGCACGGTGTTAGAGCTTTTACCGCAGGAGTTTGTACGCACGGCGCGGAGCAAGGGGCTAGCTGAGCGGGTGGTGCTGTACCGACACGTGGTATCGAATGCGCTCTTGCCGATAGTGACTGTGATCGGTTTTCGTATCGCCTTTATCCTATCGGGCACGATTATCGTGGAGAACGTTTTTGCTATCCCCGGTATCGGTCGGCTGTTTGTCGACTCGGTGCTGCGGCTCGACTACCAGGTAGTGCAGTCGCTGGTAGTGATTTTTGCGGTGCTGGTGGTGGTAGTCAATCTCTTAACCGACCTGATTTATGCGCTCGTCGACCCGCGCATCCGCATCTCGTGAGGTTGACATGACTAAGGCTAACGCTGTTCTCGGCACCGCAGGCCGATTCTCGACGCGCCGCCGGGCGCTGCGGCGTTTCTTTGCTAACCGCATGGCGGTCGTTGGTCTGGTGGTGGTGCTGTTTCTAGCGGTGGTGGCGGTATTTGCCCCAGCCTTGGCGCCACATCACCCCAATGATGATATCTTCCGCGGCATGCGGGGGGTAGGGCCCTCCTGGGAGCATCCGCTGGGCTTTGATCACCTCGGGCGCGACCTGCTTAGCCGCGTCATCTTCGGCACCCGCATTGCGCTCACGGTAGGGTTGCTAGCTACCTTGATCGCGGTGGTAATCGGGGTGATGGTGGGGGCGCTAGCGGGCTACTTCGGTGGCTGGATCGACGAGGCGCTCTCTTTGCTGATCGATGCCCTGATGGCTTTCCCGCTAATTGCGCTGCTGATCGTGTTGGCTGCGGTGCTGGGGCCGAGCCTGACAACTACTATCATCGTCATCGGGGCGACGGTGTGGGCCCGCTACGCCCGAGTGGTACGGGCCGAGGTGATGAGCCTGCGCGAACGTGACTTTGTGACCGCTGCCAAGGCGCTGGGTTCGCGTGATCGCCGCATCATCTGGCGCCATGTGATCCCTAACGTACTGACCTCGGTGATTGTGCTGGCCTCGTTGCAGGTCGGTTCGATCATCATACTGGAGTCGGCGCTGGCGTTCCTGGGCCTCAGTGTCCGCCCGCCTACCGCTACCTGGGGCGGCATCCTCTCCGATGGCCGGGCGTTTATCTTGCGATACCCGCACATCGCCCTCTTCCCCGGCATGATGATTGTGATCACCGTGCTGGCCTTTAACTTTATCGGTGACGGCCTGCGCGATGCGCTAGACCCGCACGATAAGCGCTGAGACCCAAAACTTAGCCCAGGGCTGTGTGATCCGGCTACCTGGAGGCCTCTACGGTATACTGATCGGCCATGGCAGAGGCGACTATCTCCCCCGACACCCAGGCCCCAGCCCGGCGCGTGCGCGCTCTAACCGGCATTCAACCCTCCGGCGAGCTACATCTAGGCAACTATCTGGGCGCGGTGCGCAATTGGGTGACCATGTGCCACAGTCACGAGATGTTCACCTGCATCGTCGATTACCACGCGCTGACCAGCCCGCTCGAGCCCGAGCGGCTAGCCGGGCAGACCTTTGAGATGGCGTTAGCCATCCTGGCGGCGGGCTTTGATCCTCAGGAGGGGACGCTCTTTGTTCAGTCACAGATCCCCGAAGTGGCCGAGCTGACCTGGATCTTCGTCACCCTGACCCCGATGGGCGAGCTCGAGCGCATGACGCAGTTCAAAGACAAGGCCAGCCGCCAGACCTCGGTCTTAGCGGGGCTCTTTATCTACCCGGTGTTGCAGGCGGCCGATATCCTGATCTATCAAGCTCAGGCCGTGCCGGTTGGGGAAGATCAGGTGCAGCACGTCGAGCTGACCCGCGAGATCGCCCGCAAGTTCAACCTGGCCTTCGGCGAGACCTTCCCCGAACCGGAGGCGGTCGTCCCCGCGCTTGGTGGCAGGATCCGCGGGCTAGACGGCAAGGCCAAGATGTCCAAGAGCTTAGGGAATACCATTTCGCTGCTCGAGCCCCCTACCCAAGCCTGGGAGAAGCTGCGCACGGCAGTTACCGACCCGGCGCGGCTGCGCCGCAGCGACCCCGGCGACCCGAGCAAGTGCAATATCTTTACCCTGCATCAGAACTTCAGCCCCCAGGCCACTACTCAGATGATCGACAGCGAGTGCCGCCGGGCCGGGATCGGCTGCGTGGACTGCAAGAAGCTGCTGTTTACGCACATGGATGCGGAGTTGGCGCCGATGCGCGAGCGCGCTGCAAAGCTGCGGGCGCAGCCGCAGCAGGTCCGCGAGATACTTGAGCACGGAGCGCAACATGCGCGTCAGGTCGCCCGGGCGACCATGGCCGAAGTGCGCGAGAAGGTGGGGTTCTATCGGCCTTAAGCCGCTGCTACTTATATTCTTGGACGGGGTGGGCTTGGGCGACGAGGCCGCCTATAACCCCTGGTTCGTAGCCCAGACACCGTACTTGAGAGCCCTTGTGGGGGGTCCCCTGACCGCTTCGCTGAGGTCTATTACGCGGGCGTCGCTAGTAGTGCGCCAGCTTGACGCCGGTTTGGGCTATCCCGGCCTCCCGCAGTCGGCGACCGGCCAAGCCACCCTGCTGACCGGTGTCAACGCCGCCGCTGTGATGAGCGGCCACTATGGGCCGTGGCCGGGACCGACCTTAAAGGGCTTGCTGGAGGCAGGGACGCTGTTCTCTAGCGTTGTGGCGGCGGGAGGCAAGAGTCTGCTGGCTAACGTCTTCCCGCCCGGCTATTACCAGGCGCTAAAGAACGGGCATCGGGTCAACGTGCCGGTCTACGCGGCGCAAGCCGCCGGGCTGGCGCTACAGGGCTTGGCCGCCTACCGCGCTGGCCGGGCTATCAGCGCCGACCTCAGCGGCCGCCATCTGCACGGACTTGACGCCTCGCTCCCGGTGCTCGAGCCGGAGGCAGCCGGGCGGCGCCTGGCCGAAATCGCCAGCCGGCACACCTTTACCTTCTTTGACTTTTGGCTCTCGGACACGGCGGGTCACCGCTGGCCGCTGGCTGAGGCGGTGGCCTTAGTCACCGCGCTGGACCGCTTTCTGGCCGGGGTGGTGGCAGCGCTAGACGGCGTCACGTTGCTGGTGACTTCCGACCACGGCAATCTTGAAGACAAGCGCGTTAGAACCCATACCGCTAACCCGGTGCCGCTGCTGGCGCTCGGGCCGGAGGCGGGCGCATTTGCTGAAGCTGCCAGCCTGTTAGACATTTATAGTGCGGCCATAAGCAGCATGGGCTACTAAAAGAAGCCTGTGACCTTGAGGCTCAGCCCTACTACCGGCGGCTCAGGGCCGAGGTGCGCGCGCAGCGAAGCGCTCACCTCGCGCTCGGCCTCTAGGTGGCTGTAGCTGGCCAGCACCGTGAAACGCAGTGCGTCCGGGTCAAAGGCGCCGCTGGCGAACAGGCTCAGGCTCCCGGCTTCGCCCAGCGGGAGAGCAAGCTGCCCCAGCACTACCGGCCGCGCCGCCAAGAGGGGATCCGAGCGAAGCGAGAATAGCTTCTCCGCAGGGGGCAGCCAGGCGGCCTCCAGCGTCCACAGAGCATCCTCCCAGAAGCCGGTGAGCCCTAGCGCACCACGCGCCTCGAGCGGCGTCAGGAGCAACCACCCTTCGCCGTAGATGACCAGGTCGCCGATGAGGCCGCTGCCGCCCAGGCCAAAGACCGGATGCTCCGCGTAGAGCGCGTGCGCTTCCAGCTCAAACCCGCCGAAACTCCGCCTGAGGCTCAGGAGCGGGACCAGTCCCTGGCGATAGACGAGCGCTCCCCGCAGCCGCCAGTCGTCGGCATACCAGGTAAGCTGCACGCCGGGCACCCCCTGGCGCTGCCCAAAGCGCCCGGTCGGCTCTAAGCTGAACGGCAGGCTGAGGCGGGCGTACTCCAAGGGGAGGCGGGCTAGCCCCAGGCTGAGATCGAGAGCGCCTAGCAAGGTGGCGGCTTCCGAGCGAAGCGAGAACGCTATGTACAGCTCGCTCAGGCCGAGGTCGCCCTTAACCTCCTGACTGAAGCGCACGGCGGGCGTAAGCACCAGCCGCAACGTCACGGGATCGATACGGTTTCCGGGCGAAGCGAGAACGCGATAGTCGGCGTGCAGGTGGCCCGAGAGCGCCCAGCCGACCTGGGCCGGGAACGCCTGCGAGAGCGCCCCGTCCGCGCCGAAGGCGACCTCGCCGCGAGCGCTGAATTGCGCTAGAGCGGCGGGCAAAGAGCAGAGCAAAATGAGCCAAGCGAGAGATAGCCTCATGGTTATGCCGCTTGTGGCACGCTGTCCCGAACGATCTGACCGTCTTCCAGATAGACGGTGCGCGTGACATGCTCCAAGAGCCGCGGGTCGTGGGTGCTAAAGAGGAAGGTCACGCCGTCTTCGCTATTGAGGCGCTGCATGTGCTCAATCAGCGCCAGGCCGGTCTTGGAATCCAGGTTGGCGGTCGGCTCGTCAGCCAGGATCAGCTTGGGGTTGGCCGCCAAGGCCCGCGCTACCGCCACACGCTGCTGCTGGCCGCCCGAGAGCTGGTTGGGGCGGCGACCAGACAGCTCGGCAATCCCTAAGATCGCCAGCGCCTCAAGCGCCTTGGTCTCCCGCTCACGCCGGGGCATCCCCTGAAGCTCGAGCACAAACGCGGCATTCTCTAAGGCGGTCAGTACGGGGATTAAGTTATAAGCCTGAAAGACGAAGCCGAAGTGCGTCAGGCGCAGCTTGGCCAGTTCGGTAAAACTCAGCCCGTCGATACGGGCCTCGCCCAGCCAGACTTCGCCCTGGTTCGGGCGGTCGAGACCGCCGAGGATATGCAGCAAGGTGCTCTTGCCGCTACCGGAGGGTCCGGCGATGGCTGTGAACTCGCCAGCGTGGATGTCTAAGTCCACCCCGCGCAGGGCGTGGGTCTCGACCTCACCGGTGCGGTAGGTTTTGTGGATGTCGCGGGCTTTGAGGATGGTTTTCATCGTCTCTCCGTGGGATTTGGTAGGGGCAGCCCTGTGTGGCTGCCCTGTCGGCAGGGCGACCACACGGGGTCGCCCCTACGGGTCACGCGGTAAAGCGCATCGCTTCGACCGGCTCGAGCTTGCCCGCGGCACGCGCCGGGATCAGCGCGGCCAGTAGGGCCGTCACTAAAGTAAAGCCCAGCACGGTCAGCACCTGAGCAACGGTGATGCTGCCGTAAAAGACGCGCGGCAGCCCAAACTCGGCGTAGGCGCTCGCCAGCGGCTCCGGGAAGCTGAAGCCTTGCGCCATGAAGGCCAGGCTGATACCGCCTAGCGCGGCGCCGGCTGCCGCCCCGGCCAGGCACAGCAACAGGCTCTCGGTCAGCACCATGCCGATCACATGGCGCCGGTTAGCGCCCAAGGCCATGATCACCCCGAACTCGCGGATGCGCTCGATCAGGCTCAAGTAGATGGTGTTCATCACCAACAGCCCCGCCAGGATGAAGAAGATAGCGGCAAACACCGCCATCATAGGCTCGGTCAGCTCGATGGTGGCGGCCATGCCCGGCTCGAGCTGCCGCCAGGTCTCGACCGCAAAGCCCGGGCCAAGAGCCGCCTGTAGCGCCTCTTGCTGAGCCGGAACCCTCACATCGTCGCCTAGCCGGATCAGCTCGGGAAAGAAGAGCCCAAAGCGGCTCACCGCACCGGGGGCCGCCAGCTCCTGGGCGGCGGCCAGCGCTACCACCGCCGAGCGGCTGTCGAGCATCGGCTCGCCGTAGTCGAGCAGGCCCACTACCATGTAGGCAGCAGCGCCAAAGCCTAGGGTGCCGGGGGCGTACAGGTATACGGTGTCGCCTAGCTCAACCTGTAAGGCGCGGGCCAGGCGGCTGCCCAGGGCGATTCCGACTGGGTCGTCATGCTCTGGTAGTGTCCCCATCACTAGATAGCTCTCCTTGAACTGCGCGCGCATTGCTGGCGAGTGCGCCAGGCCGGAGAGTACGATGCCGCGGCTGCGGCCGTCGCCCTCCAGGAGCCCCGGCACATCGAGCGCGGCCAACCATTCAGCCTCGGGGAGCGCAGCTTGCACGGTGGCGGCGTTGAAGATAAGGCGGTCGGCAAAGTCCCGGGCATCACGGTAGCTCGCTACCTGCACCTGCAAGTGGCCTACCCGCTCGGTGAGCCGCTGATAGATGCCGCTAATAGCAGCACCGGCAAAGCCGTAGAAGATGATGGTAATTAGTACCACCAGGCCGATGGCGCCGGCTGTCATCAGGCTCCGGCCCCGCTTGCGCCAGATGTTGCGCCAAGCCAGGCTAAGCATTACGGACACCCCCGCGCCAGCGCCGCCTCACGGAAACACGCCTCGGGAATCGTGATCCCGAAGGTGTAGTCGCTCATCAGCACGGTAGTGCGCTCGCCCTCGCGCAGCAGGTTGACTACCTCGATGCGGGTGGGGAAGTGGAGGTCATTCACGGTGGCAAACTCCGAGAAGCTGATCTGGCGCACCGCCTGGCCGCGCTGGTCGTAGTAGACAAAGCTCAGCGGGGCATAGGTAGCGGCGTCGGCGGTGATGACGATCTGGCCATACGGGGTGGGGGCGCCGGGTCTGGGCGTGAGCGTCAACTCGATATGCTCGGCCTCCTCGGTAGTGATGACAGCCTGGTAGTGGGCCTCAAGATCGCGCCCAGCCAGATCGCGGTAGGAGATATCCGAACCAAGGAAGCTGTCGCCGCGGGCGCTGGGCGGCAGCCGCAAGGAGCGCCCGAGCCTGGGGTTGTAGAGCCAGAGGTTGTCGCCATCGGTCAAGAAGGCTTGACCCGCCTCGCGGGCCGGAGCGACAACACGGATCAGGCTGCGGTCGTAGCCGTCGCTGACCGAATCGATGATGAACTCGCTGGTGCGGCCGGGTCTCTCTACGGTGATGGTGATGGTGACGCGCCCGCTAGCGCCGCGCTGGTTGTCGATGACGGCCCGGATAACCTCGCCAGCACTGGTCTGGGCGCTGGCGGTAGCGAGCAGGGCGAGCGCGAGTAACAAGGTTGAGATGTGCTGCATAAGCGTCTCCTGGGAAGTATTCAAGTATTCAAGTAGACGAGTAGGTATTCGAGATGGATTTAGCGAAGGACTCAAGGAGGCGGCTGACGTCGGTGAGGAGCCTCATGAGATCGGCATTATCGCCGAAGCCGAGATCTGCGGCCAGGATGAGGTAGTAACGGCACTCTTCTAGAGAACCCTGAGCGATGTTGTAGAAGCGAGCCTTGTCAGGGTTGCCGCGCTTTCTGAAGCCCTCGGCAATGTTGGCTGGGATTGACACGGCCGCCCGGCGGAACTGTGCTGTGAGACCGTAGATCTCTGCCTTGGGGAAACTCTCGGTGTAGCGGTATACTTCGAGTACCAACTGATGCGCCTTCTGCCATACGATCAGATCCGTAAAAACCTTGGCCGCTTCTCTCATCATCTACCTCACACCGACGACAGGATTCTGACTACTTGTATTCTGACTACTTGTATTCTGACTACTTGTATTCTGACTACTTGAATACTGACTTCTCGCCTTCATTCCGTCCTCATTGCCTCGACCGGGTTGAGCCGGCTCACGTGCCGCGCCGGGATCAGCAAAGCGAAAGCCGCCGCAAAGGCCACCGTGGCCAGCGCGTAGAGCGCATAGATCGGCGAGGCGGCGGTGTAAAGCTCGGCAGGCAGTCCGAGTTGAGCGAAGGCGTCACCGGCGGTGGCGAACACCGGGCCAAGGATGTTCCAGGTGCCAAAGATCCAGACCAATAGGTAGCCCAGCACCAAGCCCACCAGGTAGCCAGCCGTCGTGACCAGTACAGCCTCGATCACCACCATGCGGGAGAGTTGCTTGGGCGACAGGCCGATGGCGGCCATCATGCCTAGCTCGCGGGTGCGCTCCATGACGCTGACCAGGACCGTGCTGGTCACCGCCAGCGCGGCGAAGACGGCAAACAGCAAACCGATAGGGACCATCATCAGGCGCGACCCCTCGATCTCAAAGCGCACGGCATCGCCCAGAAGCTGCATCAGGCTGTAAGCCTGGACCCCTGGCGGAAGCTGAGCCCGTAAGCGCGCCGCTACCGCTGACTCCTGACCGCGTGGCGCGTCGAAGGCTACCGCCGTGGCGGTCGTTACCCCGGTGAGCTGCCGGGCGTCGTCTAGGTGGACGAGTACCGTAGCCCCGTCGATGGCTGCCAAGCCTGAGTCGATGAGGCCGACCGTTACCAGGCCGACAGCCTGCGGTCCGGCCAAGGCCGATACGTCGATGGCCAACCGTTCGCCGAGGCGCACGTCGAGCTGTTCGGCCAAGGTCTTGCCGAGCACTACCTCGCCCGGCCCCGCCAGCATCCGTCCGGTAGTAACGTGGGCAGGGATAGCGCTAACTGCGGGCTCGAGCCCTGGGTCGATGCCGCGCACTGGCGCGCCCTGCGAGGTGTAGGGGCTGCGTAACAGAGCGAAGAAGTCGAGTCTAGGGGCAGCGGTCGGCCCTTGCAGCTCGGCGAGAAAATCCAGGCTGGGCAGGGCGTTAGCCGGGTCAGGGTCGTCCTGGTAGGCGGGCGTGGTTACCAGCACTGGGGCCAGCAGCAGCCGTGCCTGGCTGGCCAGTATCGACTCGGTATAGCCGTCCATGAAGCCCCAGAAGAAGACGGTGGCCAGGGTGGCGTAGGCCACTACCACTAGCAGCAAGGTGGTGCGCCGCCGCTGCCGCCAGATATTGCGCCAGGCCAGGCGGACTAGCGGGTTGGTGCGGGCCTCCTTAGTGGCGGGGCCTGGCCTCGCAAAAGCTCGTGTGCTCATGGTAAAGACTCCCTGCTCCCGTCAGTTGCCATCTTGTTTAGCCTGGTCCGCTGCTTGCCACTCGGCTACCAGCCGAGGGAAGATCTTCTCCCAGTAGGCGAAGTAGTCCCGCATCTCACTGAGGCCGCGGCGGACTTCGGGACCGGCGCCGTCGAGCAGTTGCAGCCCTTTTTCGCTCATCTGCCGCAAGATGCCAAGGGCAGCGACGCGCTGCTTGGTTATTTCGTGCCAGGCGCCCGGCTTGTTACGGAAGTAGTCCTTGCGCTGGCCGGGCTTGCTGATGCGTTCAATCAGTCGCGCTTGCTCGAGCATCCGGGTAGCGGTGCTGATCGAGCCGCGGCTGGCCTTGAGGGTCGTCGCTAGCTCCTCGGCGGTCTGTTCCGGTGGGTCGGCCAGGAGCAAAGCCCCAAAGACCCGCCCCCACATCCGCGGCAACCCAAAAGCCTCCATCACCAACCCCATCTCCTCGATGTAGCGCTGCTTGGCGGATGTTCGTTCGTTATCGCTAGCCACCTTTACCTCCTTCCACTTATCATATAAGATTCAGTATTTTTAGTCAATACTGAAACTACAAAAAGCTGCTCAACAGCCCGAAATGGCGTGTGTGCTCAAATCTGGTGGCATCATGGCCTTGACGGACGTTATTGTGGTCAAGTCGCTTCCCCAAGATGTGCGCACCGAACTCCAGAACATTAGCCTGGACTACCTCTGCGAAGGCACAAAGGGCGATTTTCTTCGCTGGATGGAAGAAGCAGGGTTGGTGGAGACCGAAGTAGCAGATTTGACCCCTGTGGTACGTCGAGTTTGGGAGAAGAAATGAAAGCAGAATTCATGGCAATTATTGAAGCGGCCCCGGAGGGAGGCTACTGGGCTATTTGCCCGGAAGTTCCCGGAGCTAACGGACAAGAGGAGACAGTAGAAGAGGCCAAGGAAAATTTACGGCAAGCGATTGAATTGATTTTGGAGGATCGCAGAGCGGATATCCTTCGTGGATTGCCGGAAGACGCTATTAAGGAGAAAGTGCAGATTGGATGAAACGCCGAGATTTGGAACGGAGGTTGAGAATAGCGGGCTGTTATTTGAAACGGGAAGGCGGCTCACGTTCACTTTGGATTAAATTCTTATAGTAGGGCTATGGCCAGCCGACCTAAGCGCCCCGGCAAAACACCTAAGTCGGGCTGGGTGCCCGAGCTGTGGGTGACGCGCGTGCCCTTAAGGCAGCGGGAGAGCTTTGCCGAGGTCTTCCGCGTCGCTTTCGAGAACTGCGATAACCTCGCCTACGCCTGGCGGATCTTGCGTGACGGCGTGTGCGACGGTTGCGCCTTGGGCGCGACGGGCCTCTCTGACTGGACTGTCGACGGGATACACCTCTGTAAAACCCGCTTGCGCCTGCTGAGGCTCAACACCATGCCCGCTCTGGACATAACGCGCTTGGAGGACGTGGCGCCGCTGCGCGAGCTGCGTGCGCGCGAACTGCGGGCTTTAGGCCGCCTCCCGTACCCGCTGCTGCGCCGCAAAAGGGAGGCCGGTTTCCGGCGCATCTCCTGGGACGAAGCCTTGGCGCTCATGGTCGAGCGTCTGCGAGTAACCGACCCGGCGCGGACGTTCTGCTATCTGACCGGTCGCGGCACAGTGAATGAAACGTACTATGCGGTGCAAAAGGCGGTGCGGGCGCTGGGCAGCAATAACCTCGACAGCGCCGCGCGTCTTGGCCACTTGCCAAACGCTTTTGTGCTCAAGGCGGCCATCGGAGTCATGGCGGCGACCTGCTCTTACCGCGACTTAATCGGCTCCGACCTCATTACCTTTATCGGCTCGAATGTGGCGAGTAACCAGCCGGTCATGATGAAGTACCTCTACCACGCTAAAAAGGCCGGTACTAAGGTGGTGACGATCGGCCCCTACCAGGAGCCGGGGATGACCGCCTACTGGGTACCCTCGGAGTTGGAGAGCGCACTGTTTGGAACCAAGATCGCCGACCGCTTCTTCCAAGTCAGACCGGGTGGCGACCGGGCCTTTCTGTACGGCACGCTCAAGCTGATGCTCGAGCGCAGCTTGGTCGATAAGCGCTTCATCGACGCGCACACTGCGGGCTTCGACGAATTGCAGCGCTTGCTGGAGGGGGTGAGCTTCGAGCGGCTCGAGCGCCTAAGCGGCCTCCCCCGGAGCGAGATGGCGGCCTATGCCGAGCTGCTTGCCAAGGCCGACAAGGCGGCCTTTGTCTGGGGCATGGGGGTGACGCAGCACACGGACGCCGCGGCGACCGTCCACGCCATACTTAACCTGGCGCTAAGCAAGGGCTTTATCGGGCGCGAGGGGTGCGGTGTGATGCCGATCCGCGGCCACTCGGGGGTGCAGGGCGGCGCCGAGATGGGGGCGTATGCGGCGGTCTTGCCGGGAGGCCTGCCGGTGAACGCGGAGCATGCCACTGCGCTGTCAAGACTTTACGGCTTTGCGGTGCCGGAGGCGCCGGGGCTGAACCTTACTGAAGCGCTCGAGACGGCAAGGGCGGACGGCCTAGACGTGCTTTTCGCTATTGGCGGCAGCTTCCGCGAGGCGATGCCGGACTCCAAAGGCGTCGATAAGGCGCTGGAGCGCATCCCCCTGCGCGTCCACCTGGACATTGCGCTCTCAACGCAGATGCTGTTAGAGCCTATCGAAGCGGTGCTGCTGCTCCCCGCTACCACCCGCTACGAAATCCCCGGCGGTGTAACTGAGACCTCGACCGAGCGGCGGGTGATCATTAGCCCGGAGATCCCTGGGCCGCGTATCGGCGAGGCCCGGCCTGAATGGGAGGTCATCACCGAGCTAGCCGCGCACGTGCGCCCCGAGCTAGCTGAGAAGGTGCGCTTTGCCAGCACGAGAGCGATCCGCGCTGAAATCGCCCGCGTGATCCCGCACTACGAAGGCATCCAACAGCTCATGGCCAAAGGCGACCAATTCCAGTACGGTGGGCCGCGGCTCTGCGAGGGTTGGCGCTTTCCGACGCCGGACGGCAAGGCGCGCTTTCACACCGCGCCGCTGCCGGAGGCCGAGGCCGATACCCAGAGCTTAGTCGTTGTTACCCGCCGCGGCCAGCAGTTTAACAGCATGGTTCACCAAGATGTCGATCCCTTAACCGGCCATACCTGGGGAAAGCGGAATTATCGGGCGAAGCCCTGAGCGCTAGTCTGCATAATCCTGTCCCTGAAAGCCCCCGGCTTTATCCTGCGGCGCATCCTGCGATCCTGCGGCGCATCCTGCGAGCTTGCGCCGCAGGATCGCAGGAGTGGGGTGGTTTACAAGTGTTAGAATGTTAGAAGTTCGTACATTTTGGAGGTGGCCATGCCGCTTGTACGGGTGAAGGGGAAATACCAAATCACGATTCCAGCCAAGGTGCGGGATGCTTTGGCGTTGGCTGAAGGCGATCTGCTGGACATGACGGTCGAGGGAAGCCGAATCGTGCTCGTACCGCAGGAGGTTGTGGCGCGGGTGGATGTGAAAGCGGCGATCACCGAGGGTCTGCGCGCCTATCAGGAGGGGGACGTAAGTGCAGCTTTTGAAAGCGTTGAGGAGCTGGAAGCCTATCTGGACCAGCAATGAAGGTACGGCTTCTTTGCCGGCGCCCTGTCAGCGGTGGGCAGCCGCTCGTGCGTTTTGGCTGTAGGTGGCTCTGGGACCTGGATTCGAACCAAGAATGCCTGATCCAGAGTCAGGAGTGTTACCGTTACACCATCCCAGAACGGGCGGCGGGATTCCCGCCGACTTTTAGCGTATCACGGAGGACCGCGCTTGGCAAACTCCGCTAGCGATCAATCGTGATGATCAGCCGGCTCGAGCCGCTCGGCGCCGGGCAGGATGCCGATCAGTCGCTGTGGATCGTGGATCAAGAGGGGCAGGTACTGGGGGGAGATATACCAGATGGCACCTTGATAGTGCAGGGGGATGAGCGGCGTCTGCGTTTCGTCGCGGCCGCTGACAAGGCAGGCTCGAGCGGTGTTCATATTCTCCTTTGCCGGTTCAGAGTTTCGGTTCGTCGGGAAAGCTCAGCTAACAAGCTGACCGGCTCAATGAGTATACTTGGTCATGGCGGAGATTTTGCAACAGACTCTAGACAACGGCCTGACTGTGCTGCTCGAGCCGATGCCTCACTTGCCATCGGCCAGCTTTGAACTGCTGATCCCCATGGGTTCGGCCACCGACCCGCGCGGCCTGGAGGGGAGCGCGGCGGTCTTGCGCGACTGGCTGTTTCGCGGCGCCGGTGAGCACACCTCGCGCCAGCTCTCGGACGCGCTTGATGAGCTAGGCGTGCGCCGCGGCGGTCACGCCAGCGTCGAGCACACCACCTTTTCGGCGTCGCTGCTGGCCGATCTCTTAAGGCCGGCGCTCGGCCTGTTCGCCGACGCCCTGCAGCGGCCACATCTGCTGGATAGCGAGTTTGAGCCGGCCAAGGCGCTAGCTCTTCAGGAGTTGGCTTCGCTCGATGACAACCCGGTGCAGCGCGTGTTCGTCGCGCTGAGCGAGCAGTACTTCGCCTCTGGCCACGGGCGGAGCCCTTACGGCAGCCACCAGGCGCTGACCGCTATGACTGCCGAGCAGGTCCGGCAGGACTACCAGCAGCGCGTTAGCCCACAGGGCGCCATCCTGGCGGTAGCCGGTGGCATTACCTGGGATGAGCTTTTGACCGCAGTCGAAGCGAGCCTCAGCTCTTGGCAGGGACCGCCGCCAGCGCCGCTGGAGGTTGAACTCCGCCCGACCCGCGTCCATCACCTGCCCGCTGAGACGGCTCAGGTGCAGATCGGGGTGGCGTATCGGGGGGTAGCTCCGGGGGAGCCGGGTTATTACGAGTACGCCTTAGCTACCGCCGTGCTCTCGAGCGGCATGAGCAGTCGGCTGTTTAGTGAAGTGCGCGAAAAGCGCGGCTTAGTCTACGCCGTAGCCGCTGTTAATCGGGCGGTGCGCGGGCTGGGCTACACCCTGGGCTATGCCGGTACTACCGCCGAGCGCGCTGATGAGACCTTGCAGGTGCTGCTGTACGAGCTGCGGCGCTTAAGCCGGGGGGTGAGCGGCGAGGAGCTAGCCAGGGCCCGCACCGGCATTCTGTCACACCTGGTGATGCAGGGTGAGTCGAGCGGGGCTCGAGCCAGCGCGCTGGCTCGCGATACCTTCCTGTTCGGCCAGCCGCGCACCTTGATGGAACTGCGCCGACTGGTCGAACAGGTTGATCTGGACACCATTAACGCCTTCTTAGCTACCCAGGCCGACCAGGCCTTTACCATTACGACACTGGGTCCCAGGGCGCTTAGCGCATAAAGGAGCCTTATGCTGCCTGCAACTTTTCACCGCCTTACCCTGGACAACGGTCTGACCGTAATTGGCGAACATCATCCGCACGCCCAGTCGTTCGCCGCAGGCTACTTCGTCACCACCGGTGCTCGCGACGAAGAGGCTGAAATTGCCGGGGTCTCGCACTTTTTGGAGCACATGCTCTTTAAGGGGACCGAACGCCGCAGCGCTGAGGCGATCAACCGCGAGTTCGATGAGCTGGGGGCCAACTACAACGCCTTTACCGGCGACGAGCGCACCGTCTACTACGGCGCGGTGCTGCCCGAGCGCGGCGCCGAGCTGCTCGACCTGCTAACCGACATGATGCGCCCGGTCTTACGCGAAGAGGACTTCGCCATGGAGAAGCAGGTGATTCTCGAAGAGATCGCTATGTACGACGACCGGCCCAGCTTCAAGGTGTTCGAGGCGGGCAACCGCCTCTACTACGGCGCCCACCCCTTGGGCAACCCGATCTTAGGCAGCCCCGAGTCGATTGGGGCCCTGAAGCGCGAGCAGATGCTTGACTACCATGAGCGCCGCTACGCCGCCGATAACCTGATCCTGGCGGTAGCGGGCCGCTACGGGTGGGAGGAGGTAGTTGGTCAGATCAAGGCGGCCACTAGGCACTGGCAGGCTAAGGGGGCGACTCGCCGCCACTCGCCGCTGTCAGGGGCGCACGGAATCGAGGTGCTGAGGCGCCCAAATGTTAAGCGCATGTACGCGGCGGCTTATGCCCTCGGCGTGAGCGTCAAGGACCCGCGCCGCTACGCCGCCGCCATCCTGGCGAGCTGCGTAGGTGACGAATTGGGCAGCCGCCTCTACTGGGCGCTGGTCGACCCGGGCCTGGCTGAGAGCGCTACTCTCTCGCACGACGCCGCTGACGATTTGGGGACCTTTGTGGGCTACCTGTCGACTGCGCCGGAGCAGGCTCAGGAGGCGCTTAAACGCTTCCGTCAGGTGCTGGTGGAGCTGCCGGAGAGGGGCCTGACTGAAGCCGAGTGGCGCCGTGCTCAGCGCAAGCTCGCTACCGGTCTGACCATCCGCGCCGAGACGCCGTATGGTCGGCTGATGTCGTTTGGCACCTACTACCAGGCTACTGGGGAGTACCTCAGCACCCGGGAGAGCGTCGATCATCTGCTCGGCACGCCGTTGGAGGCGGGGCAGGCCATCCTGAAGTCGCGCCCCTTCGACCGGCTGTTTGTGACCGCACTTGGCCCGGACGGTCTGACCATTTGATGAAGGCGGGCTCAAGGCTTCTCAGGCTCAGGCGCGGTAGGCTGCGGTCATGAGACGGTGGCTCTGCTGGGCACTATTGTCCGGGTTGGCGCTGGCTAATCCATTTGCCGCGCTGGTCGTTACCCCCCATGGCGAGCAGATCTTCGACCTGGCAACCGGAGTTACCACCTTGCCGGACGGCGGTGAGATAACCGCTCGCGAGGCGGAGGTGGTCTTAATCGGCCAGCGGCTTCGCTACCAGCCAGGGGTGTTTGTCGAGGCGGAGGGGGCGAAGGTTACGGCTCGAGCCTTCACTTTGAGCGCCCCGGCGATCTTTTTGGATATAGCGCAGCAGAGCCTTAGCGCCAGCGGCGGGGTGGTCTACCAGAGCCCTGAACTGGTGCTTAGCGCTGAGCAACTGCAAATCGACCTGGTCCGAGGTTATGCAGTGCTGAGCAACGTGGTGTCAACGGGCGTGCCGCTGCTCGAAGCGGCGGTGTTGGTGGTGGCCGGCGACCTCAATGCGGCGTTACTGGTCGGTCCGTACCGCTATCAGGACGGCCCGCTGGTGTTAAGTAGCAGTGAGGCAGGCGACCTGCTCGAGCTGCGCTGGAGCACTACCGCTGAGGGTATAAGCTTCACAGTCTCGACCGATATCAGCGCGGAGCTGCAAACGCTCTATGCGCACTATGTTGACTGATCGGTCATGTTCCAGGTTGCGCTATCGCAGGGCGTCCCAAGGGAATGGGTGGCAGGGAGCAGGGTTTTACCACTACCCACATCCTGCATCCCACTACCCCGTGCTGACCCACCCCCAGACCCCCGCAGGGCTGGCCGAGGCGAAGCCGCAGCATGAGGTGGCTGCTGGCGCTGCTCTGCCTCGGGGGCACTATGGCCTGGGCCGAGGAGGGCTGCGAAGATTTCAGCCCGCGCGTGCTGACGATCGACGGGCTTGCCAGTGTGTGGTATCAGAACCTTACCATCCGCGACGGGCTGGCGCAGTTTTCAGGCGGGGTGTGCGTGGAGCTAGTTAGCGCACCGAGCTGGCGGCTGGAGGCCACGGAGCTAGCGAGCACCCCGGAGGGCTTTGAGCTCCAGGCCGTATCGCTAAGTAGCCGGGAGGTCACTGCGACTGCGCTGACTGCCCGCTTCGACCTCGCTGCTGAGGCGCTGATCCTTCAGCAGGTTACAGCCCAGAGCCCAATGTATCGCTTAAGCGGGGCGCAGGCCCGGCTGCAAGGCGATGTGCTCTGGTTCACCGACGCCCTGGCTACCACCTGTGTCTGTGAGGGAGAGGCGCTGTACTTGGTCGGTAGCCCAGAGGCCCGTTTTGACCTGACCTATAACCGCGTGCTGCTGCGCGAGGGGGTGCTTAAGATCGGCGGCCTTAGCCTGCCGCTACCGGCAGAGCTGACCATCTCCGAGGAGGCCTTGGCCAATCTGGAAGCGCCGCTGATTGTCGAATACCTGCCGAGCGACCCCGAACGCGGCGTGGTCGGGTCCGGCCTGGGGGTGCGCGTCCCAAACCTCCCGCTCGACGATGGGCTAAGCCTCGAGCTAGGGGTGACGGGCTTAGACGTTGATTACCCGCTTAACGCCATCGCCCTCTTGAGGCTGCGCCGACCCGACATGACCGCCGAAATTGGCAAGGCACGAGAGGGCTGGCAGATCGATGTGACACGCTACGAGCGCCTGCTGCCGTGGCTAAGTCTTACCTATGGCACTCGCAACCGCCCCTATGCCGCGCAGGATTATTTGCAGGAGGCGTTTGCGGGGGTGGTGATGCAGCAGGCCGTCCCTAACCTGCTGGGCGGCGACCGGCTGGCGCTACGCGGCGAGCTGTTCGCGGCGGGGAGCAGCCAGGTCGTGAACGGTTCACATGTGCTGTCACCTCGACTGGGGGGCTTGGCCGGCATCGCTTACCGTTCGCCCACCACGCCGCTGGGCCGCCTGGAGGTGGCCATAGACGCCAGCCTGACGAGCTACCCGTCAACGCCGAGCTGGCAGTACGGCCTGCGCCTGCGCCCGGCCTGGACCTGGCAGCACGCTCCGCTGAGCGTCACCGTGCGCTACGACCGGCAGTGGACTAATAGCGGCTCGCCGTTTAGCACCACCCTGGACCGGTTATCTCCCATTCACGCCGTAGCGGTCACCGCGATGCTGGCCGGGCCTCTCGGCAGCGGTGCGGGTAGCCTGAGCGTGAGCGGTAGCTATAACCTCTTGCCTGAACCCGGGCGCAATCCGCTACAGCAGCTCAGCCTCAGCGCCGAAGCCGAGCTACCGGCCTACGGCGTGACTGTTCGCCCCTCACTGACCCTCAACGCCGCCGGCTGGTTTAATCCGGTTGCCGATCCTAAGTCGCTCGCCAATCTGCAAGCCGGCCTGGAGGTACTTGGTGATGTCTGGACGGTAGGGCTGCGGGCGCGCTATAACTTCGTAGCCCCCCGACCTGGCCTGGACAGGCTCGAGCTGAGCAGTAGCTTCCCGCTAACTTTCGATACCGTGACCCTCACGCCGTTTCTGGCCCTCGAATTGGCCCCGCTGCTGCTGACAGCGGAGCCACCGCGGGTCAGCGGGCACGGTCTCACCGTGACCTGGCGGAGCTGCTGCGGTACCATAGAGGTTGGCTACCGCCAGCATGATAACCAGTTCACCACGCGCTTGGCGCTGCGGCTTGGCCAGTAACTATGATCCTTGATCGCTACCTGCTCCGCGAAAGCCTGCCCACCCTGCTCTTCGGCGTGGTGCTCTACAGCTCGCTGGTGATTCTGAGCACCACCATCCCGCGCATCCAGTGGATTCGCGGCGTGCCTGTGAGCGACCTGCTCTACTGGTTGGCCTTGCAGTTCCCAGCGGCGCTGGTGCAGACCCTGCCGATCGCCTTGCTGCTGGCCGCACTGCTCACCTTTGGGCGGCTGGCCGCTGCCAATGAGCTACTGGCTATGCAGGCCGGCGGCATCGCGCTGCGCCGCACCGCGGTCATCTTTGCGCTGCTGGGAGCGCTGGCGGCGGGGGGGGCGCTGCTGGTGAATAACTACGTATTGCCGCGCACCAACGCGCTGGTAGGCAGCCTCTGGTGGCAACTCACTACCGACGGCAGCGGCCTGTTCCGCCTGGCCCAACAGAACATCCCGCTCGGGCCTTTTAACCTCTACTTCGAGCGCACCGACCGCCTTACTGATGAACTGTTCAAAGTGCGGGTAGAATCCTGGTCGGAGCGGACCCTGACCGTGGTACACGCGGCCAGAGCGGTCTTTGAGCAGGGTGGCTTGCGGCTCTTTGACTACGACCTAACGGTGCTGGATTTGGCCAGCCTGGAGCAGCCGACTGCTGACCCTGCGGAGGCGTTACAGCAGCTCGTGCGGGTCCGCACCGTTGCCCGCGGCCCTGGCCAAAGCCTCTTGATTACCACCTCCGAGAGCTTAGCTGAGCTGATTACCCGCTTTAGCGGCGGCGGCTTTTTGGATACCCGTTCGCTGCGTGAGGCCTATCAGCAGATGACCGATGCCGGTCTGTCGGCTCAGCAGCGGCGTGAGGCCGCAGTGCTGTTTCACCGCCTGCTGGCCGAGCCGCTAGCTAACCTGACGCTGCTGATAATCGCCGTGCCGCTGGCGGTGCTCCATGCCCGGAGCCGCAGCGTGGCCTTTGGGTTATCGCTGGTCGTTACCTTAGCCTGGTATCTGCTCTTGACCATCGGCCAGCTCCTGGCTCAAGGCGGCTGGGTGCCGGTGTGGGTTGGCCTGTGGGCTGGCAATCTCGTTCTCGGTTGCTACGGGCTCTACCTGCTGTTGGTGCGCACCAATCTGCGCTAATTCTCCGGCGGCAGCGGCACGATCTCGAGCCTCACCGCCACCTGGCGCTCTTGCCCGTCGCGCCACACGGTGAGTGTAAGGGTGTCGCCTACGGCTCGATTGAACACGATAGCGCGCACCTCCTCGAGGTTGTTAACCGGGGTGCCGTCGATTGCCGTGATGATATCACCGCCGACCGGCCAACTCTGCCCCTCGGCAGTGATGGCAAACTGCGGGCCGATCAGGCCGGCCTTGTCCGCCGGACCACCGGGCTCGACCTGGCCAATAACGACGCCCTGCTCCGGTAACCGCAGCGCAGCGCGCACGCTATCGGGGTAATCGCTGACCGAGAGGGGGATGCTGACCCCTAGTCGTGGGCGGGCCGCTATGTCGGTGACGATGTCGCGGAAGACGCCCTGTTCAAGCTCGGCTAGGTTGTCGCGCAGGAGATTACTGGGTACCGCGAAGCCGATGCCCAAGAATCCGCGCTGGCCGCCCACCGCCACCGCCGGGATGATGGCGGTGTTAATGCCGATCAGCTCGCCGCGCGAGTTCAGCAGCGGCCCGCCGGAGTTGCCGGGGTTGATGGCGGCGTCGGTCTGGATCAGCGGGATGTCGGTCTGGCCGATGCCCGGTAGGCTGCGCCCCACGCCTGAGACGATGCCGGTAGTAACGGTGGACTGGAAGCCGAAGGGGTTGCCGATGGCGATAGTCTTTTGGCCAACCCGCACCTGATCGGAGTCGGCGAGCGGAATCGGGAGAGCCTCGGCGGGTAATGCGCCGGGGTCTAGCAGCTCGAGCAGAGCGAGGTCGTACAGGGCGTTGGCGCCCACTACTCGCACCGGCAACTCTTGCGGCTGGCTGCCGGCAAAGACTACCCGGATGATGGCGCCTTCGCGCAGCGCGGTGCTGCCGGGCTGCAAGGCTGGCTCCACTACATGATAGTTGGTAGCGATGCGCCCGGCCTGGTCGACCACGAAGCCGCTGCCGCTGCCCTGGCGGCGCTCGGGCAGCTGAAAGCGCGGAATCAGGTCGCGAAACTGCGGCGGCAGTTGGTCAAAAAAGGGGATATCGGCAAACGGATCGACGCGCTGGCCGCGCACCTCGACGTTGACCGCCACCACGCTGGGGCCGTATCGCTCGACGATGCTGATGGTGTTAAGTTCATCTTCCAGTAGCGCCCGCGGTTCATTTAGGGGGGCGATGGCGGTCTGAGCGCCAGCCGCTCCTGGGAATAGCGCCGTGGTTAAGCCCCAGGCTAGGGCGCCAAGTGCGAGCAGTGTGAAGGCGAAACGGTTCAGCTTCATAATCCCTCCATCCCTTGATGCTAGAGCAGTGCCGTGAGCCCTTCTCACCAAGAGCATGAAATGCGTGAGACAGGGCATTTGCGAAGCGCTTCAGGAGAAGGTGTGCTTGAGCTGCTTGCGGGCCAAGGCGATCTCGCAGCTAAGCCCGGTCTGCTTAAGCAGTTGCAGATAGCTCTGCCACAGCGACTGATCGAGCGGATCGACCTCGAGGGCGTAGCGTAGCTGCAAGGCCCGGTCACGCGGCTCTGATCGCTGGCTAGCGGCCAGAAAGGCCTGCTTAAGACGCACGATCAGCCCTTCACGGCGGGTTGCCGCCCATTCTTGGTGATACTCCGGCAGCAGTGGGCCCTGATACAACCGGCGCAGCCGTTCGCTATGGCAGCTTTTCTCCAGTGCGTGCTCGAGCGCGTGGAGGTCGCAGCTCACCCCAGGAGCCAGGGTGAGGCACAGCGTTGCGCCGCTCTCCACGGTGGCCCAGCCGTCTAGCCAGCGCCGCAGGCGCGAGAGCACGCTCCTAAAACCACCGGCGCTCACCTCTTCCCATAGGTCGCTAATGGCCTGGTCCCGTTCGGCCAGCCAGCCATACGGCGTAGCTGGTTGCACCAACAGGTAGTACAACAGCTGCTCGGTCCCCCGGTCGGGCGGTGGGAGGAGGGTGTTGCCTAAACGCACGCTCTGTCCGCCCAGCAAGGTGATGGCGACGTCGGTCTGGCGCAGTTCGGCTACCCGCCTGAGCACGTGCAGCATCTCCTGTCGTAGTTCGTGAGCGGTGAACGGCTTGCTTAAATATCCGTCAGCACCGTGATTCATCCCCTGCCGATAGTAGCTGTCGCCGTCCAGCGCGGTGAGATAGATAAAAGGGATGTGGCGCCAGGCCGGATGGAGGCGGATGTCTTCATGGAGACCGTAACCGTCTTGGCCGGGCATCATGATGTCGCACAGCACCAGGTCGGGCCTGGGCCCGGCGGTGAGGTGCCTTAGGGCGTCGCTGGCCCGGCTAGCGCTGACCACCCGAACCTGTTGCCAAACTAGTTGATCCTGGACTAGTTCTAACGCCAGGGGGTCATCGTCAATATGCAGAACTGTGAGCCCGCACGGCAGGGCCTGCTGCTCGCTATACCCCTTCGGATTGTTGACAGTGCTGTGTGCCAAAGCGTGCCCCTGTGGCTTTGCAGTATAACATGGCTGCTTAGGTACGGCTTCGTTAACGGGTTTTACCAGCCACCTGACGGTGCAGCGCTTCCCAGAGCTGCTCGGCAAGTTCGCGCAGCATCGGCTCCTTGGTGGTGCGAGCATAGGCGTAGCCCTGGCGCAGGTCGCTACCGGCGGTTTTAGGCTCGACCTTGATGGCCACCTGATAGCGCGACAAGTAGACCTGGGCCAGCAGCACGTCGCGCATACGCTGCGGCTCTACCGCATGAAGGTCGCGCAGCGCTTCGCTGTAGGCTAAGAGAGCGCCGCGCAGGTCGCCGCGCTCAAAGAGCGCCTTGCCGCGCTTGTAGTGTCTGGCTGCCTCATAAAGCAGTTCCTGCACGCCCTCACTATAGCAGGCCTGGGGCTTAGGGCTGACGCCTGGCCAGCGCCGCTCGAGCCTCCTCGTGCTTGGCTTTGGTGATGGGGTAGCGCCACACCATTAGCACCGCTACCAAGAAGGCGGCGGAAGCTACCGGGCCGATCATCCACTGAATCCCCAACACCGCCTGGGCGCTCTGCTCGATGGCGCCGCGCTGATAGCCGACCAGCTCGAGCATCTGGGCGTTAAGAAAAGCCCCTAGCGCAAAGGCGAGCTTCTGCCCGAAAGTAAAGATGGCGTACAGCAGCCCCTCCCGGCGCTGGCCGGTGTTTAGCTCATCGAACTCGACCACGTCGGGGAGCATGGCCCAGGGAAAGAGCAGCACCGTAGCGACACCGAGGCCAGCCAAGATGGTAAAGAGCAGGAGCAAGGGCGACAGGTAGCCGGGCGGTGAGAGCGTTACTAGCAGCAACAGGCCCAGGCTCAGGATTAGCAGGCCGGCGGTAAAGGCCGCCTTTTTGCCCGCACGGGCCGAAAGAATGTTCCAGGCCGGTAAGGCCAGAATGGCTACGCCAAAGAGTAGGCCTAAGATGCCGGTCTGCTCGCCTGGCGAGAGCCGGATAGCCGAAACGAGATAAAACGGCAGGATCGAGGAGACGATCCCTAGCCCGATGGTGACTACCATGAACAGCAGCAACACCTGGGGGTAGCCGAATACCGCAAAGGCCGAGCGGTACTCCTGCCACAGGTTAAGCGCGCCGAACGGCACCTGCAGGGTGCGGCGCTCGCGCACGGTAGCGGCCATCACCAGGTACGCAAGAGTCATCAGGGCGCCAAAGATAAGCCCCATCCCTACCCAGCCGTAGCGGGCATCTTGGGGTAGGCCCTGGCCGCTATTTAAGAGTGCCACCAGCAGCGGCGGGGCGGCGGCCGCCAACAGCGAGGCCAGCGTGCTGAAACCGACGCGGTAGCTAGTTAGCGCGGTGCGCTCGCTGTACTCGGGCGCTAACTCCGGGGTAAGCGCCATGTAGGGGACCTGCACGATGGTAAAGACCACCACATGGAGCGCTACCGCCAGCGCCGCGAAGATGAACATGGTCGCTTGCGAGGCATCGGGAACAGTCCACAAGAGCGCAAAGGTAATGCCAAAAGGCACCGCCCCGGCCCAGATATAAGGCTTGCGCCGCCCCCAGCGGCTGCGAGTGCGGTCGGTGATCATCCCCATCAGGGGGTCGGTCACCGCGTCGATTAAGCGTGCAGAGAGCAGCACCAGACCGGCTAAGGCGGGCCGCAGGCCGACTACCTCGATCAAAAAGAACAGCAAGAAGAAGTTGATGGCGTTATAAGACAGCGCAGCGCCGAGATCGGCTACACCGTAACCCCACTTTTCGCGCAGCGAGAGCTGAGGTGGCATTTCGGTTAGTCTATCATGTATGGCCAAGGCAGCACTAGGTTAGAATCTGCTAAACTGCTGGGGCGGGGGTCGTTAGCTCAATTGGTAGAGCAGCTGACTCTTAATCAGCGGGTTACAGGTTCGAGTCCTGTACGACCCACCAAGTCACAGACGTAAAAACGCACGGTATCAACACCGTGCGTTTGGCCATTTTAGGCGGTTTGACTGCAATCTTGACTGCAATCAGCCTTGTACTGAGCGCAGCGAACGTATTAGTTCGCCGGCCCCTTTCTAAAAGCTTCAGCCAGGTTGACGCCGGCGGCTCGCCGGTCGTCTTCAAACAAGTGCGTGTACAGCCGGGTGGTAAAGGCCGGGTCGCTGTGGCCTACCGGCAGGATAGTCGCACATCACCGGCGAAACGGGCCTCACGTCTACGACTTGGCCGGGCGGGTCAGCCCGCCAGAGAGCTCTTGCCGGCAGCCTACCGGAGCGAGTTGGGCGGCTGAAGGTGCTAGCATATATGGCATGAAGCGGACGACGGTTTATCTTGACGACCGGACCGACCTGGAGCTCGCCCGGCTCGCCAGGCAGCAGGGCCGCTCCAAGGCGGAGCTGATTCGCGAGGCACTTGCTGCGCACGTGGCAACGGCCGCCCGTGAGTCCCAGGGGGCCCCGGATTGGGTTGGTATGGTAGATAGTGGCGGAGCAAGGATCGCCGAACGCGCTGAAGAGCTCTTTGGCAAGTTGCTTGAAGATGAGTATGAACAGATCCTGACGGAGTGGCATGCTCACCGACAGCGTGAGCGTTCTCGCTGATACGAGCGGCGTTCTGGCGCTGCTCGACAAGAGCGATCCCGCTCATGAGGCGGCGAAGACCTACCTTCAGACCTTGATCGTCCCGTCCACCATTTTGTGCGAGGTCGATTATTTGGCCAGCAAGCGCTTTGGTTCGCTGTCAGCTCGCAGATTCCTAGCCAGTCTCATCAGCGGAAGGGTCGCTTTGCTAAATGCTGAATTGCGTGATCTGGAGTTGACATATCAGCTCATGGAACGCTACGCCGATGCAGAAATAGGTTTTGTCGACGCTAGTCTAATAGCTCTGGCCGAGCATCACGGGATTCGTCGAGTGCTTACCCTCGATCGAAGGCACTTTCACTTCGTTGCAGCGCCTTCGTTAGGTTATCTGGAGCTACTGCCATGATCGTGGTCAAGGTAGGCGGTTCGGTAGGGATCGACTACGATCTCCTGTGTGACGACGTAGCAGCGCTCTGGCAAGAGGGGCAAAAGCTCATCTTGATCCACGGCGGCAGCGCGGAGACTACCCGCTTAGCCGAAGCGCTCGGCCATCCGCCTAAGTTCGTCACCAGCCCGAGCGGCTATACCAGCCGCTTTACTGACCGCCAGACCATCGAAATCTTCGCCATGGTCTACTGCGGCAAGATGAACAAGGGGATCGTAGAGCGCTTGCAGCGGCGCGGCGTCAACGCGGTGGGCCTCTCTGGCCTCGACGGGCGCCTCTTCGAGGGGAAGCACAAAAATTCAGTGCGGATGGTTGAGGAGGGCAAGGTCAAACTCTTGCGCGGTGACTATACCGGCACGGTGGAGAAGGTCAATATGCACCTGTTACAGCTCCTGCTCGACAACGGCTATCTACCGGTGCTGACGCCGCCCGGCAGTAGCTTTGAGGGGGTAGCCGTCAACGTCGACGGCGACCGCGCCGCGGCGGCGGTAGCGGTGGCCGTGAAGGCCGAGGCGCTGCTACTGCTATCGAACGTGCCCGGCTTGTTGCGCGACTTCCCTAATGAAGCCTCGCTCATCCCCGAGATTCCGGCGGATCGGGTGGAGGAATATCTGGAGTTCGCCCAAGACCGGATGAAAAAGAAGGTTCTCGGCGCTGCCGAAGCCGTGCAGGGTGGAGTGAGGCGGGTGATCTTGGGCGATGCTAGAATGGCGCAACCGGTGCGGCGGGCGTTAGCTGGCCGGGGAACGGTAGTCTCTTGAGGGAATCGCCCATGAGCTATCGTTCACCACCGAGGATGAAAAGGCGATCAGTCTTTCAGCTAGTCAGGCTATCAGCAAAACCACCGGCTGACAGACTGAGAGCCTGAGAGACTACTAGGCTTAAGGGTTTTGCCCCTACTCGAATACTTGAATACTTGAATACTCGACTACCGATTTTCGAAGGAGACCGCCATGGCTGAGACAGAACTCCGGGAAGAGCTTTACGCCTCGTTCAAGAATCGGGCTATGATCTACCACCAGCTATTTGAGGTATTGCGCGAAGAGCTTGATGAGGAGCGGGCCGCGTCCTGCGACTTGTGCGCAGGATGCTGGGCCGCGCCATCTACCGGCGTGGGCTCGAGCTAGGCCGGCGCTTCAGCGGCTATGCCCCGAGCGACCTAGAAGGGCTCAAGGAGACGTTCCTCTCAGGTATCCCCGATGGCGGCGAGATGTTTGCTCCTGAAGTGGTGCGCTGTGACGAGACCGGGCTAGAGATCAAGTTTCACCGCTGTCCGCTAAAAGAGGCGTGGCTCGAGGCTGGACTCGGCCAGGACCAGGTGGCGCGGCTCTGCGCCATCGCTGCGCAGGTGGACTACGGTACCTTCGAGGGGGCGGGCTTTGCCTTCTCCGCCGAGACCTGGCAGCCGGGCAAGGATGGCTGCTGTTACTTGCACATCCGGCCTGGGAGGAGCCCCTAGCTTTCACGGGACCAAGCGCACCCGCACCGCCCCCTCGCGGAAGGTCTCGCGGATCGTCACGCCGTGCTCCATCAGGCGCGCGATCACCGTGGGATGGGGGTGGCCGTAGTTGTTGCGCCCGTAGGAGATGACCGCCTTGAGGGGGCGGCTAGCGGTTAGCAGCTTGTCCGAGGTCGAAAAGCGCGAGCCGTGGTGCGGCACCATTAAGATGGCGACATCGGGGAAAGCGATCTCCTGCTCGACCGCCGCCGACAGGTCGCCTAGCAGCAGCGCCCACGGCTGCTCGCGGTAGTAGAGGGCAAGCACCACCGAGTTGTCGTTTTCCTCGGCGTAGGCGCGCCGCGGTGGGTTGAGGACATCGAGCCGGGCCTTCCCAAGCCGCAGCGACTCCCCGCGCCGCACCTCGGTAACCGGCACCCGATTGCGCTCGGCGGCCGCCATCAGCTCATCGAAGACGCGCTTGCCGGGCGTCGGGATACCGATGATGAGCTGATCGACCGGCACCTGGTTGAGCACGCTGGCTAGCCCTTCGGCATGGTCGGCGGAGGAGTGGGTGGCGATGACTAGCTCGAGCCGCGTCACGCCGAGCGCCCTTAGCGCCGGCACCACCGTATGCTTGCCCACATCGAAGTCGGAAAAAGGGGTGCCGCCGCCATCGACCAAAATCTCCACCCGGCCCGGCAGGCGGATTAGCACTGAGTCCCCTTGGCCTACATCCAAGAAGACGATCTCTGGCAGGCGCGGGTCGGTAGCGGTAACGGCCATCGAGCCGAGGATGGCGGCCATAATCACCAGCGCGCCACGCCACGGGCGCAGCTTCCGCCAGGCCACCAGCGCCGCCGCCGCGCAGCCGATGAAGTAGAGGGCGTAGCCGATAGGCTCTACCTCCCCCCATACCAAATTAGGCCAGCGTGCGGCAATGTCGGCCCAGCTTAGCAGCAGCCCGGCGATAGCCCCGGTTAAGCCGTTGACAAGCTGGGCCAGGCTCAGCGAGACACTCCCCAGGAGCGCCGCCATGAACCCCAGCGGGACCAGCAGCGTCGCCAACGGGATGGCTAGCACATTAACGAGCGGGCTAAAGAGGGGGACGCTGCCAAAGCTTGATGCTACCAGCGGCAGGCTCAGCACTTGCGCCGAGGCACTGACTATCGCTCCGCCAAGCAGCAGGGTCCGCCAGTGCCACCATTTAAGGCGGCGCGTATCCTCCACCAGGCGGGTCATTACGGGGGTAGCGAAGGTCAGGATGCCGATAACCGCCAGATAGGAGAGTTGAAAGGAGAGATCAAAGAGCCACGACGGGTTATAGAGCAGCGTGAGCAGCGCAGCCAAGCCCAGCGCCGGCCAGGGCGCCAGTCGCCCGCCACCCAGCCACAGCAAGAGGATAACCGCGCCGGTCATGGCGGCGGCACGCACCACGCTCGGCGTAGGCCCTACCAGCCACACAAAGCCCACTAGCAGCGCCAGCAAGGCTGGATAGCGCCACAGCCCGAGCGGCCGCAGCAGCAGACCGAGTGCCCCCATCAGGATGCCGACATGCAGCCCCGACAGCGCCAGGATGTGGGCCAACCCGGAGGCGGCAAAGACCTCGCGCAGTTCGCCTAAGTTCTCGCGGATACCCAGGGTCATGGCCAGCTGCAGGCCCGCCGCTCGCTCGTTGAGTCCGGCTGCCACTCCTTGCGCCAACCGGGTCTTAAAGTCGGGCCGGGCGGCGCTAAAATCGCTCACTTCCCGCACCAATAGCTGCGCTCTGACGCCACGCCGCGCCAGATAGCCCCGGTAATCGAAGTCGCCGGGGTTGCGTTTCCCTGACGGCACGCGCAAGTCGCCCACTACCGTAGCGCGGCCTGGCGGCACGGCCCCCCGCGGCGACAGCACTACCCGCACCCCAGCCGGGTCGTCCAGCGTCAGATAGCGCCCGTCGCTTACACCCGTCAGGGTCAGGCGCTGCTCGTAGCGTCCGGCTAGCGGGTCGGGCTGATTGGCCCACAGCTCGTAACGGAGATAGCCCAGGGGGATAAGCAGCGTGCTTACAGCGATAAGCCGTCCCCAACTAGGTTGGCGGTAGAGAATGAGCAGGGCCAGGCCCAGGAAGCTCATCCACCACGGGGCGCCTAGCCCGGCCAGCGCCACACCCAGGGCCAAGCAGCCCGCTGCGGGTAATGACCAGGGGACAAAAACCGCCGGCTCCTCAGCTTTTGGCACTAGATGGGAGCGGGTCGCGCTCACGGCTTCACCAGCGGGCGCAGCCGCTCGAGCGTGGCCGGCCCGATCCCCCGCACGGCGAGGAGTTCATCGACCGAAAAGAACGGGCGCGCTTCGATGATCCGCTGCGCCAACACCGGCCCGATCCCCGGCAGCAGCATAAGCTCGCGCTGCAAGGCCGAGTTGAGGCTGATCCGGGGGTCGCCGCCATCGGCCCTGGCGTAGGGGACAAAGACCATCGAACCAGCATCGAGCGCCATAGCCGGATTGATCAGCGTCGCTTCGGCCTCGGCGGTTACGCCCCCGGCTGTCGCAATCAAGTCGGCTACGCGCGCTCCCCACGGCAGCTCATAGACCCCGGGCTGCTGCACCGCCCCGGCGATCGATACCACGATGGGGGGCTGCTCGCGAATTACCGCCACCGGCGGCGCCCACAGCCGCGGCCCCAGGTTAACTGCCACCAGCACGCCACACAGGATAACAAGCGCCCAGGTCAGCCAGCCCTCGTGCCGCGCGGTCATGGCGTTAGGATAAAAAACTGCGGCTTGCCATGCAAGTGCCGCTTTAGTGCGGAGCGTCTTTGAGCGGCTGCGACCGGTAGATCAGGGCGATGGCAGGACCCCCGTTTGGACCTGGTTACTGCACGCGCTGCCACGTCCGGATGGCCTGCTGCCGGGAGCCGAGATCATAGCAGGTATCATTTGGTTTGATCCTGCGGGTGCTCGCAGGACTGCGAATCGTTCTCTATCCTGCGGTTTACTCGCAGGACGCCTTTGCAGAGATGATACCTGCGCTAAGGCGACTCAGTATTTGTGAAAACCGCCGTCAGTGGCCGGATGAGAGCGCTAACCCCACCAGCACCGGGTCGTGGTCGGAGGAGCGGTAGGGATCAGGAGCGTAGAGGCTAGCAAGCTGGCTGGCCGACTTGAAGCGGGTGCTGTAGCTAAGCACGCTCGGCTCATCGGCGTTGATGCGCCAGCTGGTCGCCCCAGCTACCTGCGGCGTCAGCGTCGGTGAGGTCAGCGCGTAGTCGAGTGAGCCCCACTGGCCGCTGAAGGCAAACGTGTAGGCCTGCGCCCGGAGCAGGTTGCTGTAGCCGGCCTCGGTAAGGGCCGTGATCGGGTCTTCCCGGGCGTAGGCGTTGAGGTCGCCGATAATCAGCACGTCCGGGTCGCCGGTGCCGGTCGGACCCATCTCCAGCCAGGCTACAAGCTCTTGCGCCGCTGCGGTGCGGGTCAGGTTGCAGTTCCCCTGGCCGTCGCCCAGGTCGGGGTCGGGGCTGACCGGGCTGATGTTACCCTCGCAGCTAGTGGCCTTAGACTTGAGGTGGTTGACCACCGCAGTAAACTGGGCCCCACTGGCGTTCTCTTCGAAGCTCTGGGCCAGGGCGGGCCGATTGCGCTGGCGGACGCCTTCTTGCGTCGTGAAGAGCCCGAACGCCCCGGTGTTTAGGACCGCCGTCCGGCCGACCGGCCTCACCGTCGCCGGGCGGTAGATGAAGCCGACCTTGATAGCGTCATGGCCTAGCGCATTAAGCTGGCCGGTGGCGGCGTCCACGTCAATAGCGGCGTAGGTGCCGGGGGCGGTGGCCGCATTCAAACGATCAACCAGGTCAGCGATGGCGCTCTCCGGCCCGTAGCCGTCGTTCTCCAGCTCTTGCAAGCCGATCACGTCGGCATCAAGGCCCACGATAGCGGCCACGATCTTGGCGGCTTGACGCTCGAGCTCAAGGTCGTTGGCCGCGCCACGGCAGTCGACCGGCTCGCCGCCCACACCGGCGGTGCAGTTACCGGGCCCAAAGGTATTGAAGTAGTTTTGCAGGTTAAAGCTGGCCACCCGCACGCTGCCGCCGACCGGTTCAGGCGTGCTGGGACGCGGGTTGCTGGGCTGAAAGTCCGGCACACCGCCGCCCAAGGCCCCCACCGGGCGTACCCGGAAGGCGTTGCCGCTTGCTGCGTGCCCAGCCCAGGTATAGGTCATTACTCCGACCATGCCGGTCACGCTGTCGCCGCCGCGCAGCGTGTTGCCGGCGCTAAGTGGCTGGCCGCCGCGGCCAAAGAGGATAGGGTCAGGGTTCTGGTTATTGAGGTGATCGTCGATGATGATGCGGTTGCGGTTATTCTTAGCTTGCAGCGCCAGCGCCGCCGGGCCGGGGGTAGTAACTTGGGTGGGCTGATAGAGGCGGTCGCCCGAAGAGAGCACTACCTGCCCGAAGCGGCCCAGCTGGAAGTGCTCGGTGACTAATAGGGCCTGCGGCAGCCGGACCAGCATCCCCTCAAAGCGCTCGAGGTACGACACGCCGCCCTCGTCCTCCGGGAAGGGGAGCGTGACATCAACCGGCTCGACGGTGGCGGTGATGTCGCAGTCGATGATGGCGGTAACGCTGCCGATCTGAGTCTGATCCTGAAACTCTTCCGCGCGACCGGTCACCCTCACCACGCTCCCCAGGCTCACGGCGGTGCGGCCACGGTTAAAGATGAAGATACCGTTAGACGTTAGCGGATCGTCGTCGCCGGCAAGGTCCTGCAAGTAAAAACCGCCTAGCGCCGGGCTGAGCCCTTGGAAGTCACCAATCACGACGCCCTGGGTAGTGACGATCTGCCCGGCCAGCGGGGTAGCGCTGCCGCTTCCTTGGATAGCGTAGATAGGGGTGTAAGCAGCCGCACAGAGCGCGGGCGCGCCGGCCGGTTTGGGCGCTAGCAGCCACACCGCCCCCAGCAGCAAGGCTCCGACCAGCAGCGCCAGGGCAAGATGGGCAGGTAGTCTCTTCATTTCAGCAATTTCAGTAAGCGTTAGCTGGTATTTCGTCATGGTTTTCTGACCAGCTTGGATGTTTGGGGTTAAGTCTCCACGCCAGCGGCGTAGACGACCCCCGCTTGCAGCACCAGCCGCACACGCGGCAGCGGCTCAATGGCGGGGCCGCTTACTGCCCTCCCCGCTTCAAGCGGAGCAAAGACGCTCAAATGGCAGGGACAGACCAGCGCCGGGTGGCGCCCACGAAAGTTAAAGGCAAAAGCGATGGCTTCAACATCGCGCTTAAGCAAGACTGGGCAGCCTAGGTGGGTGCAGATGCGGCTAAACGCGGCCAGGTGGATACCCTCGGCACTGAGCCCGCCGGGGATGGCCTCGGGCAGGCGCAGCGCGATGATGGGCTGACCGGCATAGGTGAACTCCACCGCGCTCCAGGGTTCGGCAAAGTCGCTCAGCGGCGCCACGGCGTGGGGAGGGTGAGGCACAAAGGCAGGGTCAGGGTTGGGGCGTGCCCGGCCGAACTGGATGCGGTAGGCTTCGCGCAGCCCAAAAGCCAGGCCGCCAATGGCCGCGATGACCGGCAGGCGCCAAAGCCAGGTTACTAACCGGCGGCGGCCAGAGTCGGTCGTCGCGGCGGTCTTGCGGTCCATCATCGGGATTAAGGGCGGGTGGCCTCGCCGGGGTAGAGGGTCTCGGTTACGTAGACAACGATCTGCTCCAACTGCCCGGCTGGGAGGTGAGCGAAGCTAGGCATAGCGCCGCGGCCTTGCAGCAGCACGGTACGCACCAGCGCCGGATCGGCGGAGTTAGGGTTATTAGCCAGTGCCGGAACCGGGACTTGAACACCTCCGCTGAGCATCAGGCCGCTTTGGCCCAGAGCGCCGTGGCAGCTCGCGCAGTTAGCGGCAAACAGCGCTGTGGCGCTCGCCGTCACCGGTGCTGCGGCGCTCGGCTCGGTGACAGGAGCAGCACCACCGAGGCGCGCGCGGGCGACGTCGATTAAGCCCGGTACACGTCCGGCCAGCTCCGGCCCCCCGGCGGCTGTGACATACTCCTGCCAGGCGGCGATAGCCTCGTTATACCGTTCGGCGCTAAAGTAGGCGTTGCCGACAAACAGCAACGTCTCCAAGTCGCCGGGGCGCAGGCTGCGCGCGCGCTCTAAGATGAGTATGGCGTTGTCGTTATCGCCGGTTAAGAACAGGGCTACACCGAGGCGGCTTAGGGCATAATGGCTGTGAGGGTTGAATCTGGTCAGCACCTGAAAGTAGAGATCTGCTGCCCGAGTATGCTCTTGCTTGCTCCATAAGGCATCAGCCAGTGCTAAAAAGCTCGCTTCGCTGGGGGCGCTTTGCACCTCTTCGATAAGCGGGGCTAGCTCAGCGGCCATGGCTAGCCGCGCCTGCACCGCGGCATTCCCCTGCCCGCCCGGCGCGGCCAGGAAGGCCTGCCAGTTGGTGACGGCCTGGTCAAGGTTGCCGAGCGTGAAGTGAATCTCGGCCAGCGTGGAGAGGCTTTCAAGGTCATGGGGATCAAGTCTGACCGCAGCCTCGAAGTGCGGTATGGCTGCGTTAAAGTCCTGCGCTTGTAAAGCCAAGAAGGCGAGGCGGCGATAGGCTAGCGCTGGCGCTGGCATGATCTCGGTGATGAGGCGCTGGTAGGTCTCTCTAGCCCGTTCCAGGTCGCCCAGCTGCCAGAAAATGTCGCCTAGGGCTAGCAGATTGGTCTGATTGGGATTGTCGCGGACGGCCCGCTCGAGCCGCTGCACCTCGCGTGCTGCCGCGAGCTGCTCGGGGAAGAAAGTGGTGATTAAGGCGTCCGGTCCGACCCGTGGCAAAACGTAGTTGCCTAGTACCACAGCGCTCACCACCATCACTCCCAGCAGCGCCGCTAGCGGCCAGTGGCTCTTGGCGCGCCCTTCCTGGCGTGGGAGCGGGGCCGGTTGCGGGCTCTGGTACTGGTCGAGCTGGCGCAGAACTTTTGCCGCTTTGGCTTCGTAGCGCTGGCGCAGCTCCTCACGCCGCTCGCTGGCTAGGTCTTGGCGGGCGTCGAGCTCTCGGATGGCCCTAAACAGCGCCTCGCGCTCCTCTTCGAGCTCTGCCAGAAGGGGGTCGCGGCTATCGGGGAGCGGATCGCGATAACCCCGCACCAACAGCGGCAGCGCCACCAGGGCCAGTAGAGCCAGAGCTAGTAGCAAAACTATGATAAAACTCATTAACCCTCCTGGCGCAGCGCCGCCCGGACCCGCTCGAGCTCGTCTGAGCTAACATCGAGCGGGGCGGCGGCTTGCTGCTGCCCGCGCCGTATATAGATCATCAGCAGCACCACGGCCAGTAGACCCACGACCACCGGCGAAGCCCAAACCAGCAGGTAGATGCCACGCCGGGGTGGGTCTAACAACACCCAGTCGCCATAGCGTTCCTGAAAGAAAGCCAGTATCTCGCCCTCGCTCTTGCCAGCGACAAGCTGCTCTTGGATGATTAGACGCATCTCACCGCTGATGCCTTCGGCGGAGTCGGCCACGGTCTCAGCGATGCAGGTTGGGCAGCGCAACTGTCGGCCTATCTCAAAGACCCGCGGATCTAACAGCACCTCTTGCGCCTGGCCAAGACTAACCAGGCCGATCAGAATAAGCGCCAGCACTCTCATTGCAGCAGCTCCTCCAACTGGGCACTAAGCTGAGCAGTGGTGATCGGGCCGGCGTGCCGGTGTTGCAAGGTTCCATCGCGACGGATAAAAAAGGTCTCCGGCACGCCAAACAGTCCGTAGTCTACGCCGAGGCGGTTATCGAGATCTTTGACATTGGGGAAGGTGATGCCGGACTGGTTCAGAAAGGCCTCGGCCTGACGCTCGTTGCCCCGGTCCTGGGTATTTACACCGATGAATAGCACCTGGTCGCGGTAGCGCCGCCAGGCCGCCTCCAGGGTAGGGGCCTGGGCATGGCAGGGGCCGCACCACGAGGCCCAGAAGCTGACTACTACCGGCTTGCCGGTTGGTAGACTGAGCGTCTCGCCGAACTCAGCTTGGTAGCGGGCAAATACCGGGCGGGAGAAGTCGGGCATCACCCGGCCCAGCTGCGTAGGGCCGATGGCGCGGCCCTGACTGGCGGTTATGCCGAACCAGAACAGCCCGGCCAGCAGAGCGGTCACTACCACCACGATCAGCAAGCGGGTCATGTCGGCACACTCTCACGGGCGGCCATCGGCTCACGGCGCGGGCTTGGCAGCAGCGCATAGCCGGTGCCGAGGGCCAAGATCACTGCCCCGATCCAGATCCAGGCCACCAGCGGGCTTTGCACCACGCGAAGGATAACCGATTGTTGGGCTGGGTCATGGGGGTCTACCGTTCCGGCCAGGTTGAGGTAGAGGTCTGACCAGAAGGTGTAACGGACCGAAGGGGTAGAGACCGGTTGCGGGGAGTTGCCAAACAGATTGATGCGCGGCGTGAGGGTGGTGACGAACTGATCGTCACGGAAAACCTCAACGGTAGCGCCGCGGCTGACCTTGTAGGGTCGGCGCTCCTCGAACAGCCCGGTCACGAGCAGTTCATACTGCCCGAAGGTAGCGCGCTCACCGATCGGCATGCTGAGCTGTTGGTCGAGGCGGTAGCCGCTGCTGCCGGCGACACCAAGCGCCATCACTACCACCGAAAAATGCACCACCATCGAGCCGAAGCGGCGGCGGTTCTCGTAAGCATAACGGGTAAAAACGGCCGCTGCGTTGCCTAGGCCCTGGCGCACTCTGGGCCGCACCACACCGGCAATCAACAGCCCTAAGCTGACCAGGTTATAGGCGGCAATGGCTACCGTCAGCAGCGGGTAGGTCCTGCGCACGCCCAGCGTATAGGCCAACACGCCAGCTAAGAGCGCCCCACCGACCATCCAGGCCAGATTGCGCGCTAAGGTCTGCCCCTCGGCCCGGCGCCACGGGAGCAGCGGGCCGATCCCCATCAGGACAAAGATCAGCAGCCAGATAGGGACGGTGACCCGATCAAAAAACGGCGCCCCGATGGTGACTAGCTGCCCTGAGACGGCCTCGACGATGAGCGGAAAGAGCGTGCCCAAGAGCACCACAAACCCCATCGCTAAAAAGAGCACGTTGCCGGCGAGGATAGTCCCCTCACGGCTCACCACCGAGTCGAACTCGCTGCGGTCGCGCACCTGCTCCCAGCGGAGGGCCAACAGCCCGAACGAGAAGAGCATGACCAGGATGAAAAAGCCAAAGAACCACGGCCCGACCGGCCCCTCGGCGAAGGCATGAACGCTCGAGAGCACCCCCGAGCGGATTAAGAAGGTGCTCAGGATGGTAAGCGCAAAGGTCAGGGTAACGAGCAAGATGTTCCAGGCCTTAAGCATCCGCCGCCGCTCCTGGACCTGTGCGCTGTGTAAGAAAGCGGTAGCGGTAAGCCAGGGCACAAAGCTGAGATTCTCAACCGGGTCCCAAGACCAGTAGCCGCCCCAGCCTAAGACCTCGTAGCTCCACCAGCCGCCGGTGATCTTGCCGAGTGCCAGAAAGCCCCAGCCGGCTAGTGTCCAGAGCCGGACCGGCTGCATCCACTCGGTACCTGGGCGCCTGGTAATCAAGGCCGCCATAGCGTAGGCGAAGGGGACGGTAAGGCCCACAAAGCCTAGATACATCAAGATTGGGTGGAGCGCCATCATCCAGTGGTTCTGCAACAGCGGGTTGGGGCCGGGGCCGTCAAGAGGTGGAATGGGGAGGACCTGGAAGGGGGTTATCACAAACGCCACCACTGCCAGGAAAAAGAGTTGCACCCCCTGCATGACCACTAGCGCCCAGGGACGCAACGCACTATTGAGCGCTACTAGCGCCAGCAGCGCGGTGTAACCGGTCTGCATCCAGGCCCACAGCAGCAACGAGCCATCCAGCGCAGCCCACAGCGTCACCACCTTGATCCAGGTAGGACTGGCGCGGCTTGAGGTCTCGGCCACGTATTTGACGCTGAAGTCGTCGGTCAGAAGCGCCACTAACATCACCAGCAGCGCCGTGGTAGTCGCTAAAAAGACCGCAAACGCAGCGAAGCGCGCCGAGGTTTGCAGGCTAGCATCTTGCTTAAGCGCACCGACGATGCCACTCCCCATGGCGTAGATGGTTAGAGCGAAAGCCAGCAGGATACTGGCCATGCCGAAATGACCGAGGCTAAGTTCAAATGTCATAGCAACTCCAAGGTTTAGTACAGTGCCCGGCGCAGCGCCTCGTTGTCGATCGGTTTGCCGTCAGGCTGGTACACCTCGGTATGCCTGACCAGTAGGTTATCGCTGGCAAAGCCGCCCTCCTTAAAGTGTCCCTCGACTACAACCCCCATCATCTCGCGAAACAGCTCGGGTGGAGCGCCGTGGTGGGTGACCGGCAGGCTTTTCAGTGAGTCCGAGATGAGAAAGGTTAGCTTTAGCGAGTCGTTGTCGAAGGTCACACTATCGTTGGCCACGATGCCGCCCAAGCGGATGCGGCGGTCTTCGAACTGGGCCGGGTTCTGGGCGTATTCGCTGGGCAGGATGAAGAAGACGAGGCTGCCGTAGAGCGCCTGGTAGATCATCCAGCCGGCTACCGCCAGCACGGCCACCCCGGCTGCGGCGTAGAGTGGTCGCTTCACCTTTCCTCCTTGGCCGACTCTGCGGCGAGGCGCTTAGCGCGCCAGCGCAGATAGAGCAGATAACCCAGATAAAAGACCGTCAGCTGACCCCAGGCTAGCGCCACCCAGGCCCACTGCGGCCACGTAGCGATGTTAAACACGGACCACCTCCGTGGTGCCTGCCAACCCCCGATCGTCTTCGGCGGCCTGCAAGGCGGCTTCTAGCTTGCCGATGCGGATCCGCTCGAGCACAAAGTAAAGGAAGATCAAAGCGGCGACCGCCACGTTAAACAGTAAAATCTGCAAGTAGATTGGGGCCATGGTGGTTCTAACACCCCCATCGTCGATAACGATGGCTCTGGCCGGATGGAGCGTGCGGAACCACTCGGCGGCCATCCAGTTAAACGGCAAGCTAGCAGCTACGATCAGGCCGATCACCGCGCTCACGCGGCCGCGCCGCTCAGGGTCGTCGATCAGCCCCCGCACGATGAAGTAGCCCACTAGCAGCGTGAACATAATAGCGGTCAGCGTCAGCTTGGCGTCCCAGGTCCAAAACGTTCCCAGCGTGGGCCGACTGTAGATCATGCCGCCCAACATGGTCAAGGCAAAGAAAAACAGCGCTGACTCCGCCGCCGCTACCGCCACAATGTCGTGGCGCTGGCGGCCGAGCCACAGGTAGAGCGAGCCGAAGATGGCGGTGACGATCACCGCCAAGAAGCCGACCCAGGCCACCGGCACATGGGCAAACATGATGCGGATCAGGTCGCCTTGCACAAAGTCGCGCGGTGCGTAGACCAGTGCCAGATAGGCGCCAACGGCAAACAGCGACAGGGCCACGATGCCCAGGACGGTGAGCCCGAGCGGGCGTTGGGTGGAGATAGCTTTCATAAGAACCTCCTCATCCAGTAGCCAGCGGCTAGCGGCAAAGTGGGGCTGACAGCGGGTGGCCGCGAGTTGCTAACTTTGCTACGGGTCTCATTGGCGATCATAAGGCAATCCCTCCGGATGATAGCACTGCGCCCTAAAGTCTTCATTAGTGATTAGCGCCTGCGTCGGGTTGGGGTTAAGCATTACTCCTCCACCACAAAGTGAAAGATGGCTGTGCAGATAACCAGATAGACCAGGGCAAAGCCCAGCAGCAATTTTAGCCAATCCTGGGCTACGGCCAGGTCGCCGAGGCGCACGATCTCGCCGGTAGCGCGCACGGCGGCCAGCAAGACCGGGATCACTACCGGGAACATCAGCACCGGCAAAAGCGACTCGCGCGCCCGCAGGTTGGCGGTCAGCGCCGCGTAGAAGGTGGCGATCAGCGAGAAGCCCAGCGTGCCCAACAGAATTACTGCCAACAACCACCACCAGGCTTGGCCCAGGCCGGTGTTAAACAGCACGGCGGTCACCGGCAGGATCAACAGCCCCAGGGCGCTCATGAAGAGCCAGTTAGCCAAGAGCTTGCCCAGGAAGATTACTGCGCGGGGGATGGGGTAGAGCAGGAGCTGTTCTAAAGCGTTCTCTTCAAGCTCGCTCTGATAGCTCTGGGCGGCCGAGATCACCCCGGCAAAGGCTAGCGCCACCCACAGTACACCGGGCGCGGCGTTGCGCAAGAAGGCTTCACCGGGGCCCAGCGAGAAGGCCAAGATAAACAGCACGATGGCCGAAAAGAACAGCGTAGCCACCGTGACCGCCTTGCTGCGCACCTCCTGGCGCAAGTCTTTGGCGGCTATGGCCAGCACCCAGCTAGGCTCAGCCATAGACCGCCTCGCGCTGCCGGTAGTGCGAGAGCCGCCCTTGAGCTACTGCTAAGATGCTGTCGGCTAGGGCCTCAGCCCGCTTAAGCTCGTGCGAGGCCATCATGACCGTCTTGCCTTGCGCTTTGGCGCTAAGCAGCAGCTCATCTACCAGCCCTTGCCCCTGCTCGTCTAGGGCGGTGTAAGGCTCGTCTAAGAGCCACAGCCGGGCTTGGGAGAGGCGCAGCCGGGCCAGCATCAGGCGCTTTTTCATCCCGCTCGAGAAGGTGCGGACCAGCTTATGCCGGACGTCGAGCAGGCCGACCTGCTCGAGCTGCGTCTCGAGTTCAGCGCCCGCGACCCGCTGCTGCGAGAGCCGGGCGGCTAGTTGCAGGTTTTCCAGGGCGCTCATCATCGGGTAATGGCCACCGAAGACCGGCAGATAGATTACCCGTTGGCGTACCTCGTCAGCTTGGCGGACCAGGTCGTAGCCGTAAACTTTGCCACCCCCTCGGCTCGGCTTGAGGCGGGTCGAGAGCACCCGCAAGAGGGTGGTCTTGCCCGCGCCGTTGTCGCCGCGCAGGATCACCGTCTTGCCCGCCGAGACGGTCAGGTTGATCTCTTTGAGCACGTAGTTACGCCCGTAACGCCGCGCTAAGGAGTATAGCTCTACCGCCAACACCCCCACTACAACCGCTCCCATAGCCAGCTCGGGGTGAACCGGATCAGATAGCTGTTCAGCGCCGTGTAGAGCCCTGTCACCATCAGCAGCCCCACCGCCACCAGGATCACCCCGGCGGTCCGTTCGACCCACGGGAGGTATGGCTTAAAGCTCCGGCTGAAGCGCAAGAACGACTCGATGGCCAGCGCCGCAGCCAAAAACGGCACCGCCAGCCCTAGGGAGTAGACCGCCAGCAGGCTGACTCCGTGCTCGAGCGTCCCCGCGGCGCCCGCCATGGTCAGAATAGCCCCCAGCACCGGGCCGATGCAGGGCGTCCAGCTCGCGGCAAAAGCCATTCCTAACAGCACTGCGCCGACGGGTGTGCTGCTGTCACCCTTGAACTGGAGGCGCTGGCCACGGTAGAGCAAAGGTAGCCTCAGCACACCTAGCATCACCAGGCCGAAGGCGATGACCAACAGGCCGCCTAAGACCATCAAGAGGCTGCGCTGTTCGCGAATCAACCCACCCAGCACGCTGGCCGAGGCGCCCAGCGCAATAAAGATCAGCGAAAAGCCCAGCACGAACAGCAGGCTGTTAATCATGGTGCGGCGCCGCTGCGCGGTGGCCGAGTTGCCCCCCACGTAGGCCAGATACGACGGCACCAGCGGCAGCACGCAGGGTGACAAGAACGACAGCAAACCGGCCAGGAAAGCTATTGATAGGGCGGGGACCTCAAACATAACTCCATTATTCATCGTAGCGTGGGGGTGTTGGCAAGTTTAGGGACATTTGCCCCGTTTGAGTCGATTGAGGCGTGCCAAAGACCCCGGCAGCGGGTTGTCACAGGCTAATAGCTTGGGTAACCATCTTTACAGCGCCGTGGTTGTAGACTCAGATCATGCTGTTCTTGGCCCCGCAGTTTTTATGGCTGCTGCTGGCTTTGCCGCTGGTAATCTTGCTGCACTTTATCCGTGTGAGGCGGCAGCGCCTAGAGGTAGCTGCGCTGTTTTTGTGGCGCCAGGCGGAGCAGCTCTCGCAGCGGCGGCGGCGCTTCTCGCCGACTTGGTTGCTGCTCTTACAATTGCTGGCGGTCTCCTTGACAGCGCTAGCATTGGCGCGACCGGTGTTGCAGCTAGGTGGCGTGCCGGATCGGGTGCTGGTGATAGATGCCTCGGCCAGCATGGCGGCGCGCGATAGCGATGGGGTGCGGCTGGCTAAGGCGGTAGCGGCTGCCGAGGCGCAACTGCGCGGGGCCGGTCGGGTGGCGGTGGTGCGGGCCGGGCTTGACGCCACGGTAGTGCAGCCGTTTACAGACGATCACGGAGCGGTGCGGCGGGCGCTTAACGAGTTGGTGGCCGGCGACGAGCAAGCTGACCTGCGGCGAGGGCTCGAGCTAGCCCGGACGCTAGCCCCAAACGGCGATCTGCACCTGTTTACCGACACTGAGCCGCCGACCGGTATCGGCTTCACCTGGCATCCGGCAGGCGGGGATGGCCTCAATCTCGGTATCAGTGTCTTTGAACTTCGTGCGCAACAGGCCTTTGTCTCGGTGGTGAGCAACCACCCGCGCCCCCAGGAGGTTGAGCTGGAAATCGGCCGGGGCGACGCGCTGATCGCACGCACCACGCTGCTAGTTCCCTCGCGCGGTCAGGCCAATGCCTCCTTGCCCTTTGATGGAGCGCCGGGCTTCTACCGGGCCAGCTTGCGCGTGCCGGAGTGGGACGCTCTGGCGCTAGACAATGTGGCCTATGCCGGCAGCCGTGCCATGCGCGTGGCGCTAGTTCCACCCACGCCAGCCCTGGAGCGGGCGTTTACTGCCATACCTGGTGTGGCGCTGCGCCAACTCCCGGTGATACCGCTCACCGCCGCGGCCTACGATATTCTGGCGGTGGTGGGCCCCATCACGGAGTTGCCCTCAGAGCGTGTTTTAGTGGTTGCACCCGCTACTGCCGAACCGCGCTTCGAGCGCCTGGTGGAGTGGGATCGCACCGATCCGCTACTGCGCTTTGTGGACTTAACTGGGGTGACCATCGGGCTTGATCCCAACCTACCCCCCTGGCCTGAAGGCGACTGGCAGGTGCTGGCCCGCAGCGAGACGCTTAAGCCGGTCATCCTGCGCCTCCGCGCACCGGGACGCGACATCGTGGCGCTGCGCTTCAACCCGGCGCAGAGCGACATCATTAACCGGATCGCCTTCCCGATTCTGATAGCCAACGTTATCGACGCCTTCCGCGGCGAGGAGCGCCTGCCGCTAGGCGCGCCGCTGCCGCGCCAGGGCGTGCTTTTAAACGGCCAGCCTACCCCGCTGACCCGCGCCGTGCTGCCCGGGGTCTATACCGTAGCGGGCGAGCTCTTTACGGCCAGCCTGCAAAACGCCGAGGAGTCGCGTCTGCCGGTGGCCGAAGCGGTACCGGTGGCAGCCGCTCCACCCGTAGCCCAGGGCGAGCGCGCCTGGGCCGGCTGGCTCTGGCTGGTGCTAGCGGCGCTGGTGTTGCTGGTCGCGGAGTGGCTGCTCTGGTCGCGGGGTGGCCGCGCCTGGGCTTCAGGGAGCTAGTGGGGTAAGCTCGCCGCGGATAGTGAAGTTTACTTCTACTAAGTCTGCCACAACCAACATTAAAAACCCGGGTCGCGTCATGCCGAAGTCGCTCAGCAGCACGCTGAACTCACCGCTGGCGACAAAAGTGTCGCCGGCGCGACTAACCGTTACCGGCACCTCTAGGCTCCGCTCGACGCCGTGCATGGCGAGGGTGCCACTTATCACAAGCTGGCGCGTCGCTCCGCTGGGCAGATTATCTGGATCCGCGCTGATGCGGGTGGCGGTGAAGGTGATGGTCGGATAGCGAGCGGTGTTGAATACCGAACTTCGAGCTTGGGCATCTAGGATGAAGTTGCCGGAATCAAACCGCTCCGGCTCGACGACCACCACCAGGCTGGAGCCGCTCAGTTTATCGTCGTCGAAGCTAAACTGTAAGCTGCCAATAGGCGCCCGGCCGCTCCAGCGGCTAAGTCCATCCGAGGCGTGGTATTCGACAAAGCTTTCGGGTAGCAGGCGGCCTTGATAGGTGGCCGCGCTCAGCAACACAGCGAAGGCCAACAGTATGAGTGATCGAATTATTGAGGGGAGCATAAAAAGAGTTTATACTATCACCGACAGCGCTTCTGTAAGCTGCTACCCCAAAAGAGGGGATGATGAGTTGGGAAGCGGGTTGTGGGGAACTCCCCTACTATCCACAACCCACAGCCTGCAACCCATCACCCAGTACTCATCGAACGGGGCGGTATAATCCTGCGTGGGGAGTCGGGATGAACACTTATGAACTTGGGTTGCCGCTGGTTTTAGCTGCCTTATTGGGAGTGGGCCTGGTCACCCTGAGCACCGCCGTGCCATCAACAGAGCTGTTCACGCAGCAGCTCATCTTTCTGGGGATCGGCCTCGCCGGTTGTGCGGTGATGCTGTGGCTGGGGCGGCGGCGGATGGTGCGCCTGAGCTACCTGGCCTATGCCCTAGGCATCTTTTTGCTGGTCCTAACGCAGCTTTTTGGCACCGAGGTCAACGGCGCCAGGTCGTGGCTCAGATTGGGGCCGCTGCCAAGCTTTCAACCCTCGGAGCTAGCCAAAATTGCGTTGATCATGGCGCTGGCGCTGGCGCTTCACGAACGTCCTATCAAGAACCTACTCAGCTATCTGCGACCGGCTATCCTAATCGCGCTGCCGTTTGTCTTGATCTTCACCGAGCCCGATCTGGGCGGAGCGTTAGTCATTGCCGCCACTGGGGCCGGGATGCTGCTGGTGCGCGGTATCCCCTGGCGTCATTTGGCGCTCTTTGCCCTGGTTACCGCCGTCGCCCTACCCACCGTAGTGTGGCCCAATCTGGCGCCGCACCAAAGGCAGCGGTTGGAGATCTTCATCAACCCCGCCTCCGACCCACGCGGGGCCGGCTTTCAGGTGATCCAGTCGCGCATCGCCATCGGCTCGGGTGGGTTGTGGGGCAAGGGTTATGGGCAGGGCACCCAGTCCCAACTTGGTTTTATCCCTGAGCGACACAACGACTTCATCTTCCCGGTCTTGGCCGAGGAGGGTGGCTTTGTGGGGGCGGTGGTGCTGTTGATCTTATACGGCCTGCTCTTCTGGCGGCTGGTTGCGATGGCCGCTGAGTGCCCGCTCGAGCGCGATCAACTCCTGATTGTGGGAGTGCTGTCAAAAATCGCTTTTCAGTCGTTGCTCAATATCGGCGTCACGCTGGGGCTGGCGCCGGTGACCGGAGTTAACCTCCCATTAGTCTCCGCTGGCGGTACCAGCCTCATCTCGACGTTGCTGGCGTTAAGCCTGGCTTACGTGGTGCATCGTGACCGCTATCAAGAGTGGTAGCCTACAGCGCGGCGCCTGAGAACCTGCTAGGCTGACGCTATGAGTGAGCTTGAGATGAGTGAGCTACCCAGCAAAGAGGCCATACTAGAAGCGCTCAAGGTGGTACGAGATCCTGAGATCCCGATCAACGTGGTGGATCTGGGGCTGATCTACGGCCTCGAAGTCAAGGAAGGCGGCGAGGTGGAGATCGAGATGACCCTAACCAGCATGGGCTGCCCGGTGCAGGACATGATCCAGGCCGATGCCGAGCTGGCCGCCATGAAAGTGCCGGGCGTGACCAAAGTTACCGTTGACTTTATCTGGTCGCCCCCCTGGTCGCCGGCTAAGATGAGCGAAGACGGCAAGAAGCAGATGCGGATGTTCGGCTTTAATATCTGAAAGGGGAGTAGGGAGTGGGAGGTGGGGAGTGGGACAACCTACAACCCACAACCCAGTACCCCCGATTGACTTCTGACTAGCTGACCGGCTGGCTCCCCCTTTCCCCGCGGTTATACTCGATCATGCTCTTTCGGCGCCGCCAAGTTGATGCGCGCTACGACGGCTGGGTGGCGCTAGCCCGCAGGCTCGAGCTTGACGATGCTGGGGGCCATGAGGCGTTGCTGCTCGAGCTGCTCAACCCGCCTGGCGGCTCCCGGCTGGCGCCGATCTATACCGTTCAACTCGATACTGCGCAGCTCTATCTGACCGATTGCCGCGAGGACGGCCGTTCGCCTGCCCTGACCAGTGCAGTGCTGATCAGTACCACGGAGCCCATCGCCCCGGCAGGGCTCAGAGCCTCGCGCAAACTTAATCCGGTACTGGAGTCGCTGGGCGCCTCAGCCAGCGGCGGCCAGCGCGTGGTGGTGCCCCAGGATGCGGTTTTTAACCAGCGTGTGAGCGTTTTAGCGCGCAATGCGGTCTCGGCTTTGGCAGTGCTGACCCCGCCGCTGCGCCGCAAATTGTTAGCGGCACTCTACGACCACCAAGCAGCACCTACTTTCTTGTTGAGCGAGCAGCACCTGGTATTAACCGTTAAGGCTCCGGCTGATCAGCCCACGGAGCTAGCTCAGCTCGAGGCCCTAGCCGTCGATCTGCTTGGCATCTATGCAGCCATCAAGGCGCTACGCCAGACCGCGCTCGGCTAACTCGTACTCCCCCTTGTTATCGCTGGGGGCGATCAACTCCTTGGCCTTAGCGCCGGTAGCGGCGGCGGCCAGTTCGGCTAGCTTGTTCAGCGCGGACTTAACAAAGCCGGTAAAGGCCAGTTTAATCGTCCCCTCTTCCAGATAATAGATGGTCGGCACGTGCGTGGCCCGGTAGGCTCGCGAGAGCGCTAGGTCGGCATCATGGACGACCAACAGGTTAGCTAGATAGCCCTCGGCGTAGCGCCGCACCGCGGCCTCGTCACCCTGCAGAATCACTACCACGGCGGCCTGGGGGGCTTGCTCCTTGAGTCGGCGCAGATAGCCCACTACCAGGCGGCCGGCGTAGACATCAGGGAGGGAAAAACAGATGGCCACTGGCCCTGCTTCTAACCCGGTGCTGGACAGCGTTTCACCCGACAGGGTAGTGGCGGTAAAGGCCGGTGCCGGAGTGCCTAACGGGAGGGTGTTCATGGGGTTTATGGTATCAGGCGCGGTGATAGGGGTGGCCGGCCCGCAGCGTCTCGACCCGGTAGAGCTGCTCTAAGATCACCAGCCGCGCCAGCTCGTGCGGTAAGGTCAGGGGCGAGAGGCTCCACAGCGCGTCTGCTTGGCGCTTTAGCACCTGGCTGTGACCGTTAGCGCCGCCGATTAAGAGGCTTAGCAGGCTAATACCGCGCAGCTCGAGCCATGTCAGCTTATCGGCGAGCTGTTGGGTGCTCAGCAGCTCACCGGCCTCGTCGAGCGCCACTACGTAACCCTGGGCCGCGGCCAGCAGCGCCGCGCTCTCTTGCTCAATGCCCTTGGCCTCCTTGACCTCAATTAACTCGACCTTGGCGTAGGCCTGCAAGCGCTCCAGGTAGTGCTGGCAGCCGGCTTGATAGAAGCCGCGCTTGAGCTTGCCGATAGCCAGGAGACGGTAGCGCATAAGGGTAATGGGTGCTGGGTAAAGGACTCTATCGGCTTAGGTCGTCGCGGCGTCGCTTTCGGCCAGCCCGAGCTTACCTAACAGCTCCTCACGGCGCGACGCCCTCATCTCCGAGGCGTCCAGTAGTGCGCGCAGCTTCTCCACGTCAAGAGCCTGGCGCAGCAGCGCCAGCTCGCTGCGGGATAGCGATTGGCCATAAAGCAGGTGTTCCTCGAAGGCTTCATAGGCCATGGGGCAGACCGCCTGCACGATCTTGGCGATAGTCTCGCCGTAAGCGCGGATCTCATACTGAGCGTGCCAGTCCAGGCGCAGGCGCAAAAAGTGAAAGAGGTTGTGAAGGTCGATCTGCCAGTACATCTCGGTATACAGGGACAGCGGGAGGTTCATGCGGGCTAACTCCCGCGCAATCTCCTGGCCGAGCAGCCCTTGGTAGCTAGCGTAGGCTCGAGCCTGCTCCGCTTTTAACAGCGCGATGATCTCGGGCGCCTCCGGGACCTCCTTTTCGTCGCCCCCTTGCCTGTTCTTACCCGACTGGCGGCGCACTGCACCGGGGTGCGGCAGGTAGAACTCATCGCGCATTACCGAGTAGCGCCCCGAGACCTCATTGAGCCGGGCGGTGCGATGCCTGAGCCACTGCCGCGCCACAAAGATCGGCAGCTTGACGTGGAAGGTGAAAACCACCTGCTCAAAAGGGCTGGTATGGCGGTTTCTGAGCAGATAGTCGATCAGCGCCTTATCTTCGCGCACGGTCTTGGTACCTTCGCCATAAGAGACCCGGGCAGCCTGCACGATGCGGGCGTCGCCACCTAAGTAGTCCACCAGGCGGACAAAGCCGTGGTCCAGCACCTTAAACTCTTGGTCGAGTAGGGCGTCGGCGGAAGCGACAGTAAGGCGTGCCATAAGAGGCAGTTTAGCAAGATTGGTGCCGGGGCTGAGCTGTCAATGCGCAATGCGGGGAGTGGGTAGTAGGTTGTGGGCTGTTACAACCTATAACTGGCCTAAGCAGGGGTCTGGGCGAAGCCTCGGGGGTTCACTCCCCTGCCTGGCTTCTCACCGAGCCTTCATCCCATTGACATGGCCTAGCGGGTGTGACATACTGCAGCTGGAGATGTGTGCCTGGTGGTCGTATGGAAAGGAGGTGGAATCTCTTGAACCGGCCCGCATGGTGCACAAACTCTGGCGCAGTGCCGTCGTGCTATGGCGCGAGGAAACTCGGAAACTCGAGCCCCGTTCTCTTTAAGCAGTGCGCCGAACGCAACTCTAAGATTCAAGGGGTAATAATATGAAAAAATTCCTCATCACTGTTCTAGCGGCGCTGACCATCAGCGGTGCAGTCGCTCAG
>JAGXSJ010000177.1 GCA_018333895.1 Truepera sp. | reverse complement strand
GCTGCCGATGAGCGGATCGCCTTTGATTTTGCCCGCGACGCCCTGCCGCGCGAAGGGGTAGCCGATGCCACGCTGGAGTGGACCCGCACCGTAATCGAGCCGCGCCAGGTGGAGTTCTTGCGGCAGCTGCCGGTGCAACTGCGTCTTAATACGCCGGCCGGTCGGGTGCGCTGCTTCCACGGCACGCCAACACAGCCGTCGCAGCGGCTTAACCTCAATCAGGACACGCTGGGAATCATTAAACTGCTGGAGGCTCAGCGCTGCCGCATCTTGGTGGCCGGAGGGAGCCACGTCCCCTACTATCGTGAGGTGCAAAGCGGTTGGGTGATCAACCCCGGCTCGGTAGGGCTGTCGTTAAACGGTGAACCGGGGGCGGATTATGCCCTGCTCAGACTGTCCACCGACAAGGTTGAGGTGGTGATGGGTAAGGCCGAGTACGACTTTGCGGCGGTGGCCTTTGATATAATCGCCTGGGGCCTTCCGGCGATGATCGCCGAAGCGATTCAGCGGGGGAGGATGCCCTAGCCGCGTCAGCTCCGCTCCAGAGCCGGTTAAGTCGCTGTGCTAGACTCAACAATCTAAATGGATCTGCTCACTACTCTGACAGCCAAAACGGACTACCTGGGCGAGTCTGCCCAGCAGCGCCTGCGTGAGGCCTTCCTGCTGGCCCAGGAGGCGCACGGCAGCGCGGTGCGCCGCAGCGGTGAGCCGTACATCACCCATCCGGTAGCGGTAGCCGGCATCCTGGCCGACCTGCACCTTGATGTCGAGGCGCTAATTGCTGGGTTACTCCACGACACGGTCGAGGATACCCCACTGACCTTTGAAGAGATCGAAGCCCATTTTGGTCCGGTGGTGCGGCGCATCGTTGAGGGCGAGACCAAGATCAGCAAGTTAGCGGTGCGCGTCTATGAGGACGAGCAGTCCGAGAATCTGCGCCAGATGCTCCTTGCCATGATCAGCGACGTGCGCATTATCCTGGTCAAGTTGGCCGATAGGTTGCACAACATGCGCACCTTGAGCAGCTTGCCGCTGCACAAGCAGCAGCGCATCGCCCGGGAGACGTTAGAGATCTTTGCCCCCTTGGCTCACCGGTTGGGGATCAACCATATCAAGAGCGAGCTGGAGGATCTGAGTTTTAGCCACCTCGAGCCCGACAAGTACCGCCTGTTGCAACGACAGGTGCGGCTGCGCCACGCCGAGCGCGAAGCCTATATCCAGCGCTCCATAACTATGCTTGAGGAGCGCCTGCGGCAAGAGGGGCTCAAGTTCGAGGTCTCAGGGCGCAGCAAGCACCTCTACAGCATCTACCGCAAGATGCAGCGCGACGGCAAAGGGCTCGACCAGATCTTCGACCTGCTAGCCATCCGGGCCATTATCGAAACCGGTAACGGCCACGCCGATTTGAGCCAGGACGATCAAGAGAAGGCGGTCTGCTACCGCGCCCTGGGGATTGCGCACAGCCTCTGGACACCGATCCCCGGGCGCTTTAAGGACTATGTGGCGGTGCCCAAGCCTAACGGCTACCAGTCGCTGCATACCACGGTGATCGGCTTGCAGGGGCAGCCGATCGAGGTGCAGATCCGCACGCGCCGCATGCACGAGGTGGCCGAGTACGGGGTAGCAGCGCACTGGGCCTACAAACAGGGGATCGCCGAGGTTCGTGAGATCGAGAAGCGGTTGGAGTGGATGAAGCAGCTGCTGGACTTTGACCGCTTCGAGGAGAGCGCCGGCGGCTTCGTCGATTCGGTCAAGCAGGATCTTCTCTCTGAGCGCGTGTTGGTCTTTACCCCGGCGGGCGATGTGGTCAACCTGCCGCGCGGCAGCACCCCGATCGACTTTGCCTACCAGGTTCACACCCAGATCGGGCACCGCTGTATCGGCGCCCGGGTCAACGGCGAGATTGTGCCGCTTGAATATCAGCTCCAGACCGGCGACCGAGTCGAGATCCTTACCAACCGCAGCCCTCATTACGGCCCCAGCAACGACTGGCTCAACATCGTGGTGACCCGCGGGGCCAAGCAGAAGATCCGCCAGTACTTCCGGCAGCAAGAAAGGCAGCAGAACCTAGAGGCCGCTAAGCGGCTGCTCGAGCGGGCCCTGCGCCGCAAGCACCTGCCGGTGGCTCAGCACACCAACCTCAAGAGGCTCGAGGCGATAGCGAAACAGCTGCTGGGGAGCGACTCGGCAGAGGATCTGCTGCTAGCGCTGTCAGGCAAGCGGCTGACCACGAAGCAGGTGATCGAAGCCCTGGTCCCGGAGCTAGCGGCCAAGCCGGAAAGACCCGCTCCGGTTGCCAAACCGAGCCCGGGGGCTATCTATATCGACGGCCTCGATGCCCCTGCCAAGCTGGCGCTGTGCTGTAGCCCGGTGCGCGGCGACGACGTGGTGGGTTATATCACCCGCGGCCGGGGGGTCACCGTGCACCGCGTCGATTGCCCCAATGTCCGCCGCCTGATGACTAGCGAGGGCGAGCGCCTATCTAACGTGACCTGGGACCATTCCGCCGGTGACGTCTACCCGGTGGACTTTGAGATCTTTGGTGTGGATCGGCCCGGCCTGCTCAAAGATGTGCTGGATGTGATCGCCGGTATGAACAAGTCGGCCTCGCGGGTAGCGGCGGCAGTGCAGGACAGCCAGAGCGCCCGCATCCATCTCCGGGTCGATGTCAAGGACCACCACGAGATCGACTACATCAAGGATCATGTGCTGAAGGTCGCCGATGTCACGCGGATCTACCGTGCGCGGCCCGGCCTTAAGTCTTAGCTACCGGCGCAGCGTACAGCGACTGCAAGGCGCGCACCTTAAAGGGCAGGCGCTGTGCGGCGGCTAAGGCCCGCACCAGCCAGCGCGCGGCCTCCAGCGTGGTGAAGTAGGGGGTGCCTTGCTCGAGCGCCTGCCGCAGCAGGGCGGTATGGGCGGTGTCGACTAGCAGCTGATAGGCTACGGGTTCCCTGGGGGCATCAGCGCGCCAGATCACCGTCCAGCCGAGCGCCTCTAGGCCAGACTGGATCTGGCTTAGGCCGTTGCCGATCAAGAGCGCGGTGCCGCTATCAGGCAGCACCAGACCAGCGCCCAACAGCGCCTTGTAGTAGGCCAGATAGGGGTCGGGGTCGATCCCCATGCTCTCGCCGGTGGAGCGCATCTCCGGGCCCAGGATCGGGAGGATGCCCTGAAACTTTAAGAAGGGCAGCACCACCTCCTTGACACTGTAAAACGGCGGGCGCGGGGTCTCGGTAAAGCCGAGTTCGGACAGTTTCCGGCCGGCGGCGATCAACGCGGCGTATTTGGCTATGGGGTGGCCGATGGCCTTGCTTAGATAAGGAACGGTACGGCTGGCACGCGGGTTGGCCTCAATGACCAGCACCTCCTCGTCGCGGATCAGGTACTGGATGTTAATCAACCCTTTCACGCCGATAGCTGCGGAGAGCCGCCGCGTGTAATCGCTTAAGGTCTCTTGCACCGCCTGGCTTAAACTCACCGGCGGGGTGATGCAGGCCGAGTCGCCGGAGTGGATGCCTGCCCCCTCGATATGCTCCATGATCCCGGCTACTACTGTGATCTCGCCGTCCGATAGGGCGTCTACATCAACCTCTGTGGCACCCTCGATGAAGGCGTCGAGCAGGATTGAGGGCTCGCCCGGCAGCTCGGCGTAGACCTCGGCTAAGTAGTGCGCTAGCTCCGCCTCGCTGGTTACAATCTGCATGGCCCGCCCCCCTAGCACGTAGCTGGGCCGCACCATCAGCGGGTAGCCGAGCTTGGTGGCCAGTTTCAGAGCCTCGGCGGGCTTCTCGGCTACCGCGCCGGCCGGCTGCGGGATGCCTAACTCATGACAGAGCGCGTGGAAGCGCTCGCGATCCTCGGCGGCGTGGATGGCCTCAGCCGAGGTGCCCCAGATCGGCACGCCGGTCTCGCTTAAGGGGCGGGCGAGTTTAAGGGGCGTCTGCCCGCCGAGCTGGACGATCACCCCGACCGGCCGTTCGTGTTCGACGATGTTGAGCACATCCTCAAAGGTCAGCGGCTCAAAGTAGAGCCGATCGGCGGTGTCGTAATCGGTCGAGACGGTCTCCGGGTTGGAGTTGACCATGATGGTCTCATACCCCGCCCCCTTGAGTGCCCAGACCGCGTGGACGGTAGCATAGTCGAACTCCACCCCCTGGCCGATGCGGTTAGGGCCGGAGCCTAGGATTACCACCTTGGGCCGGCTGGAGGGGGCCACCTCGTCCTCCCACTCGTAGGTGCTGTAGTGGTAGGGGGTATAGGCCTCGAACTCGGCGGCGCAGGTATCCACCGTCTTAAAGACCGGGGCGCCGCCGCGCTGTAGCCTGAGCCGGCGCACCTCGCCGGGTGTCACTCCCTTGAGCTGGGCGATGTCGGCGTCGCTAAAACCGATCCGCTTGACTTCGCGCCACAGCTCCCAGTTCCAGCCGGCTATCTCGGGCAGCGCCTTGATCTCCCGCTCGCTGTCGACGATCTCTTTAAGCTGGTGCAAGAACCACGGGTCGATCTGGGTCTTTTCGAACAGGTAGGCCACGCTCTTGCCGCGGCGGAGCAGCTCGAGGATAGCTGCTAAGCGGCGCGGGTTGGGGTAGAGCCGGGCTTCGAGCTGTGCCAGGTTGAGGTGGCTAGCGTCGCCCCGCACGTCTAGCTCGAGCGAGCGGAGGGCTTTTAACAGCGACTCCTTGAAGGTCCGGCCGATCGCCATCACCTCGCCGACGCTCTTCATCTGTGTCCCTAAGGCATCGGAAGCGCCAGGGAACTTCTCGAAGGCGAAGCGCGGGAGCTTGGTCACCACGTAGTCGATGCTCGGTTCAAAGGCCGCCTTGGTCTCTTTGGTAATGTCATTGGGCAGCTCGTCGAGATGGTAGCCGACGGCCAGCAGCGCGGCGATCTTGGCGATCGGGTAGCCGGTCGCCTTGGAAGCCAGCGCGCTGCTGCGGCTCACCCGCGGGTTCATCTCGATCACCATCACCTCGCCATTCTTGGGATTGACGGCAAACTGGATGTTGCTGCCGCCGGTATCGACGCCGATCTCGCGGATGATGGCGATGGCGCAGTCGCGCAGGTGCTGGTACTCCTTGTCCGAAAGGGTCTGGGCCGGCGCCACAGTGATCGAGTCGCCGGTATGGACGCCCATCGGGTCGAAGTTCTCAATGGCGCAGATAATCACCACGGTATCGTTGCTGTCGCGCATCACCTCGAGCTCGTACTCTTTCCAGCCTAATACCGACTGCTCGAGCAACACGGTATTGACCGGCGAGGCGCGCAAGCCCTGCTCCACCACCTGCCGCAGCTGTGCCTCGCTCAAGGCGATGCCGCCGCCGGTGCCGCCCAAGGTGAAGCTGGGCCGAACGATAGCCGGGTAGCCGATCTCGGCCACGAACGCCAGCGCCTCGTCCAGGCTGGCTACCAGCCGCCCCTTGGGCGTCTTGAGGCCGATCTTGTGCATGGCCTCTTGAAAGAGCTGGCGGTCCTCGCCCTTTAAAATCGCCTGGTAGTTGGCGCCGATCAGCTTGACGCCGTAGCGATCCAGGGTGCCCTGTTCGTAAAGCGTCTTGGCTAAGTTCAGCGCCGTCTGGCCGCCTAAAGTCGGCAACAAGGCGTCGGGCTTTTCGGCGGCGATAACCTTTTCGGCCACCGCGGCAGTGAGCGGCTCGAGGTAGGTGCGGTCGGCTACCTGCGGATCGGTCATGATGGTGGCCGGGTTGGAGTTAATCAGCACCACCTCGAAGCCTGCCGCGCGCAGCGCCTTGCACGCCTGGGTGCCGGAGTAGTCGAACTCGGCGGCCTGGCCGATAACAATCGGCCCGGAGCCGAGGATCAAGATCTTGTGAACATCGGTGCGTCTGGGCATCCGCTCCCTCGCATTCAACCAGGCAGCATAGCACGCATAAAGATACGGCGCAGAGCGAGGTGGCCCGTCAAACCGCCTGCCGGAAAGGGCCCTACTACGGCCCGGTGACGGTCGGCACGGTGCGGCGACCGAAGACCTGCCCTGACAGCTCCCAGATCTCAGCGGGTGCCATCCCTTGCCCTAAGAAGGTGTCGCCGCGCCAGATCTCCACGTGTGGGTGGGGATCGTTCTGAGTGTTGCGGACGGCATCGATAGTGCCGGAGTTGCCGGTATAGCCGATCACCGTTCCCTGAGCGACGCGCACGCCGACCTGGATTTCGGCCGGGATGCTGGACAGGTGTGCATAGCGGGTCATAAACCCCCCGACGTGGCGAATCTCCACCTGCCGCCCGCGCAACCGGTCAAGAAGCTCGGGCGGGGTGATGGCGCTGCGCCTGGCTGTATCGATGACGGCGTTGTATTCGTCCTGGGTCAGCTCGGTAAAGCCGTGATCGGCGCGGATTACCACGCCGCCCGCCATCGCCACGATCGGTGTGCCGTAGTTGATCGGGACCGATACCGTACCGTTATAAAAATCAAAGCCCTCATGGATGCCGTTGCGGTAGCGGCGCGGGGCGTTGGGTAGGTGGCTAGCGCGGGAGCTGATGGTGGCACCCTCGACCGGGACGGTAAAGCCGCTCGGCCAGAGCGGGTTAAAGGGCCGGTCGACCAGCTCGTCTAAGCGGCGGAAGAGGTTGGTGCGACGCAGCGCGCTGCCGGCGTGGTCGCGGACGCTTTTGCCCTCGCTGTCGCGCAGGGTGGGATCGGCCCCAGCCTTCATCAAGGTCAGCACCACCTCGGGGTTGGGATTATCGCGCGCGGCGTACATCAGCGCGGTCCAGCCCGCCTCGGTCCGGGCGTTGACCTCTGCTCCGGCCTCGATTAATAGCTCAACGACCAGCGGGTCGGGGTTTGCGGCGGCATACATCAGCGGCGTCTGGCCATAAGCGTCGCGGACTTGCAGGTTAACCGTGCTCAGCACGGCACGGACTTCATCGGGGCCGGCGGTCTTGACTAAAGAAAAGATATCTAGCGGTTCGGCAGCTCTACTGCTATCTAGCTTAAGAACATCAAGTTGCACCAGGGCGAAAAGGCCGGCAGCGGCTAAGAGTATGATTACCAGTAAGGTACGCACGCCAACACCTTAACGTATCCAATCAGGGGTTGGGTTAGAAGGGTGGAGATAGGGTCTTAGACCAGCTGCACATGATGACCCTGCCGTCTGTTTCCGAGCGGACCCGAGCGAAGCGAGAAGACCTTTAAGCGAGAACGCTTGGTTTAATGCGTATCACACTCAGGATTACAGCCACCCGCGAGGTTGAGTTCCTTCAGAACCAGGCAGTGGCCCTCGGAGCAGTGGCCTAACAGCGATTTTAGATTGTCGCGCAGGTGAGTCAGGGCGGCGATACGCCTGTCGAGATCGTGAACTTTATCCACAACTTGCCCACAAGCACGCTCGCAGTCCGCGCCCTCGTCGTTCAAACGCAATAGTTCGCGCGTCTCTTTTAGCGTGAAGCCCAATTCCTGACAGTGCCGGATGAACCGGATCCGATTGACCGTGTCTAATGGGTAGATGCGATAGCCAGTGGCAGGGCGGAGGGGCTGTGAGATAAGTTTCTCGCGCTCGTAAAATCGAACCGTCTCGACGCCAACCCCAGCCGCCTCCGCCACTCTGGCAATGGTCAACGGCCTACTTCTTCTGGCAGCAGGGACAGCTACATCCACAACCACAGCCGCAGTCGCAGTAGTTCGAGTCGCACGGGCAGCCATCGCACTTGCACTGGTCGCAGCACTTGCTATTTTCTTCCATTGGCGCAGCTCCTTTCCAGGCTAGTATAAACTCCGTACCTTAGTGCAGAGTCAAGACTTGTTCGCGAGTACAGGCTTTCTGATGGTGGGCGGTAGAGGATTTGAACCTCCGACCCCTCGCGTGAATTGAACTTCGACCGTATCATCACTGTCTGCCAACGTCTGCCCATGCCCTGCCTGACGTACTTAACGGCACTACGGCAGCCCTTGGAAGTGCGCCACAATACTACGCCGGCACCTAAAAGCACGACTGTCTCAACGAGCACGACGCACCACCGGCTGGTCTCTGGGCTGGTAGGTATTATGTCAAGCTGTGAGGATGTGCTAGAATGGCACCATGGATCGTGCGCGGGAGTATCTCCGTTGGAAACTCCCTGACTACCTAAAACAGCGGGGTATCAGCGTCTACGCCCTTCAGAAGGAGACGGCAAAAGAGGTGTCGCGCAATACCGTCTACCGTTGGGGACGTGAAGGCGAAGTGCCTAAGTACATAGACTTAGCCGTTCTGGTAGCAGTGATTCGTGGCCTCGAGCGCCTCACCGGGGAAGAGGTCGCCTTTGATGATATTCTTGAGTACGATCCCACCCCACTTCGCACGGACTTAGATGAAGAGTCCAGAACATGGCTCGAGTCTGATCTGTCACGCCTTGGCGAGTTCGAACCCTATGACTGGGAAGAGGGAGAGGCAGACGAGTGGGAGCCCTCATGGCGCGACCTGATCGGCATGTTCGATGACGAAGGCAGCCCCGGTGACATCAGTGCTCGCATGGACGACTACCTCAACGAGTCGATGCTTCGGGAGTATGAAGAAAGCACGCGGGGAGAACGTTGAAAGCGGTTTATCTCGATACCACGCCGCTTTACGCCACCGTCGATAAACGCGATCAGAACCACGGGCGCGCCCTTGCGCTCTTCGAGCGGCTCGAGCGTGAGGGTGTCAAGGCACACTGCCCCTTGCCCACGGTGCTCGAGCTTCACCGGCTGCTGATTATCCGCAAACCCGCCGACCCAGGTCGGGCGCACGCGGTGGCGCAGTGGGCGCTCGAGGTGTTCACCCTGGTACTCCCCACCGAAGAGCACATCAAGGAGGCTCGAGCCACCTTGCGCCAGTTCAACGACCAGCGGCTTACTCTTACCGACGCCACCATAGCGGCCATGGCGAGCCGTGACGGGGCAGCGGTCCTGACCTTCGACCGGCACCACTTCGGGTGGATGGGTGTGCCAGTGTACAGCTAAACTGCGATGATAGGAGGGGGGTTGCGATAAGACCATAACCCCACGCTTGGCGGGATCGTCGTTGTCGCGTCTAGTACGTGCTTTCTGATGGTGGGCGGTAGAGGATTTGAACCTCCGACCCCTCGCGTGTGAAGCGAGTGCTCTTCCGCTGAGCTAACCGCCCAAGCAAGATGAGAATACACCGCCGGGTAGGGGGCGTCAATCGCCGCGAACCCGGTTAGGCGTTGTTGCTGCCCAAAGGCGGTAAACTAACAGCGTGGCGCGTGGCTCGAAGGCTAAACGCAAGACTCAGACTCTAGATATCGAGGCCATCGGCCTGGTGCTGTTAGCGTTAGGCATCTTTGTGGCTGGAATGCTAGTACCGGTGTTGCCGAGCGGGGAGCTAGGGCTGACGGCTCGCGCGCTGCTCTTAGGCCCCATCGGCTGGGGAGCTTACCTGCTGCCGCTACCGCCGCTGGTGCTGGGCGGGTTCTTCTTGCTGCGGCGGGTGCCGCAGGGCTGGGGGCGGGTGCTGCTTGGCTATCTGGTGTTGGGGGCAGGGTTGTGGCTGATTTTGGTACTGGTAGCGCCGG
>JAGXSJ010000176.1 GCA_018333895.1 Truepera sp. | reverse complement strand
AAAATGTCCCAGTCGCTCATGGTCTCCCACAAAGGCGGCACCGCGGCCTGCATGGGGTTGATGTAGGTGTGCAGGTCGGTGGTGTTGATATCGGTTTTTTCGTACCAGGAGGCAGTGGGCAGCACAATGTCGGAGTAAAGCGCGCTGGTGTCCATGCGGAAGTTGATGTTCACCACCAGGTCGAGCTTGCCCTGAGGGGCCTCTTTACGGTACCTGACTTCCGAGACATGCCCGTTGGCCTGCTCGGGGGCCACGGCATTGGTATGGGTGCCCAGGTAGTGCTTGAGAAAGTACTCGTGCCCCTTGGCGCTGGTGCCAATGGCGTTGCCGCGCCAGATGAACCAGGCCCGGGGCCAGTTGCTGGGCGCATCGGGGTCGTCGATGGCGAACTCGAGTTTCCCCTCCTGGAGCTGCTGGACCACATACTGGACGATCTCCTGATCGGTTCTGGCGCCGGCTTGCTCGGCTTCTTTGGCGACCTCGAGGCTAGACTTGTTGAACTGCGGAAAAAAAGGCAGCCAGCCCTTGCGCACCGCCCGGGCCTGGTGGTCAATGGTATGGTCAGTTTCTTTTGCGGTGGTCTTGTCGTAGTCCTTGTAGCCCCGCTCGTAGCGCCACTGGTCGGAGTGGACGTAGTGGAAGCTGGGGGTGTTCTGCTGGCGCGCCGGGTAGCCCCAGTCCCCCGCAAAGGCAATGGGGCCCCAGCTGGCCTGGTTGGCCAGCTTCTCCTGCCCCACGTAGTGCGCCAGCCCGCCGCCGTTGACCCCGACTGCCCCGGTGAGCATCAAGGCCACGATGCCGGCGCGGTAGAGCAGGTTGTTGTGGTACCAGTGGTTGGCCCCAGCCCCGATGATGATCAGGTTTTTTCCGCCGGTCTTTTCGCCGTTTTCGGCCCACTCACGGGCATAGCGGATCAGGGTATCGCGGTGGATGCCGGTGTACTGCTCCTGCCAGGCCGGGGTGTAGGCCCCTACCTCGTCGTAGCTCTGGGGGTAGTCGCCACCCAGGCCGCGATCTACCCCGAACTGGGCCATCAGCAGGTCAAAAACGGTGGTGACGGCAATCTGCTGTCCGTCCTTGGTGAGCAGTTTTTTGACCGGTACGCCGCGCCGGGTCTTCTGGTCCGTCCCAAAGTCGTCGAACTCGAGCTGGGCTACCTCGTCCGGGCTGTCACGGAAGCTCAGCAGGGGGTTGATCTCCTCACCGGTCTTGGCGTCCTTGTGCTCCAAGTTCCACTTGCCCTTTTCGCTCTGCCAGCGGAAGCCGATAGTGCCGCCGGGCATTCTGGGGGAGTTGCTGGTCTCGTCCCAGACCAGGAGCTTCCAGTCGCCGTGCTCCTGGTCGGCATAATCGCTCAGCCGGCTGGCCCGCAGGTACCGGCCCGGCCTGCCGTCTTTAACCTCCACCAGGATGGGGCTATCGGTGTAGCGCTTGAGGTAGTCCACAAAGTAAGGGACTTGCTTTAGCAGGTAGAACTCCTTTAAGATGACGTGGTTCACCGACATCCAGAAGGCCCCGTCCTGGCCGGGGTTAATCGGCAGCCACCAGTCGGCGTACTTGGCCACCTGGCTGAAGTCCGGTGCAAACACCGTGAACTTGGCCCCGGCGTAGCGCCCCTCGGCGATGTAGTGGGTATCGGGGGTGCGGGTCATGTTGAGGTTAGAGCCCACCACCGCGATGAAGCGGGCATTGTACCAGTCGGCGGACTCGTGTACATCGGTCTGTTCGCCCCAGATCTCGGGGCTGGCGTTGGGCAGGTCGCAGTACCAGTCATAAAAGCTCATCGCCACGCCGCCCAACAGGCTTAGGAAACGCGAGCCTGCCGCATAGCTGATCTGCGACATGGCCGGGATCGGGCTAAAGCCGATGATCCGGTCGGGGCCGTGCTGCTGAATGGTATGCACCAGCGAGGCCGCGATGATCTCCAGCGCTTCGTCCCAGCTAAAGCGCCGGTAGCCGCCCTTACCGCGGGCCCGCTGCCAGCGCTGGCGTTTCTCGGGGTCGTTGACCAGGCTCTTCCAGGCCTCTACCGGGTCGGGATGCTGCTCGCGTGCTTCGCGCCAGAGGTCGATCAGGGCGCCGCGCACGTAAGGGTACTTGACCCGGATGGGGCTGTAGAGATACCAGGAGTAGCTCACCCCGCGCTGGCAGCCCCTGGGGGTGATGTCGGGCAGGGCCGGGTCAATAGCGGGGTAGTCGGTGGCCTGGAGTTCCCAGGTCACTATCCCGTCCTTGACAAATACCTCCCAGCTACAAGAGCCGGTGCAGTTGACCCCGTGGGTGGTGCGCACCCGTTTGTCGTGGGCAAAGCGGTTGCGGTAAAACTCCTCCCACTGGCGCTCGCTGGGGGATTCTTGTTCTTTGATCCAGTTGCTCATGTGTTCCTCCTACGAATCCGCTCGGCTAAGCCCTGGCGGCGGTTGATCCAGAGCAGGTACATCACTCCAAGCAGCACAACGAAACCAAAGAGCCCGGGAAGCAACTTGCGGGCCATATCCACCTGGCTGGGGTTGGCGGGCGGGCTTGCCGCCGTCTCGGCAAAGAAAGCAGTCAGGGCAAAAATCTCCTCGGAGGTGAGAGGCATCCCCCGGTAGCTTTCGCGCATGACCGGGAAAACGGTGATGTTGGTGAGTATGCTCTGAACTCCTGCAGCCCCCAGTCGGGTGTGCAGGTTGGTCAGATCGGTGCCCAGACTGCCCCCACCCATCCACCCAAAGTTGCCGGCGGTATGGCAGGCCATACAGGGTGCGCCGCCATGCTCGAAGCGTTGTTGGCCGATAAACAAGGCCCGACCCTTGGCTGCTAGAGCGGGGTCGGCTGGTACTGCCGGAGCGGGCTCTGGTTGTGCTATGGGGGGGGCCTCCACACCGGCCATTACCCGCAGATAGGCCGCAATGGCCCTGGCATCGGCCTGGCCGATCTGCGGCTGAGGAGGCATGGTGGCTGTGGTGCCCGTGAACCCGGCACGGATTACCTCGAGTACATGGTCTTCGTCCTGTACTCTGGGATTGTCCAACAGCGGTGGGGTAAAGCCAGGTATGCCCTGTCCTGCTATGCCGTGGCAGGCAGCGCAGTGCTGACCAAAAAGCGCTGCTCCGTCTGCGGCCAAAGCCAGGCCCATTAACGTTGCCAGGCTGACCAACACTTTTCTCATGCCTACCTCCTTGGTTCTTGGTATTTTTCTAGCCAGGACAGCAGCTCACCCAGGCCGTTGAAAGGGTGTTCAACGCCGGTACGCGCATCCTTGATCCGGCCTTCCCACTGGCCTCTCCCATCTAGCCACAAGAGCACCAGATAGACCGGCGACTTGGCGGGGGGGAGACTCCTGTATGCAGGCTCCTGTCCCATACACCCAATAGATTCCCACTTGCTGCTTACACTCTGCTTACAAAATTGGGACATTTGTACTACTGGAGCTGGCGTATAGTTATAAAAACTCAGGAGGGTAGGTTTGAATCACGCACGTTGGCAGCTAGACTCGCAAGGGCGTATCAGCGCTTGGGGGCTGGGTGCGGCGGCTTTTTTCAACCTGCCGGCCGAGCGGGTGCTAGGGAAAAGTTGTGCCGAGGTGGTACGGGGCGCCGACGGCTTTGGCCGCCCCTTGTGTGTGCGCTGCCCGGTGCAGCGTGAGATCAAGTATGGCGCCTACCAGGCCAGCACCGCGCTGTCCTTGGCTGGTAAGCGGATGAGTTGCCGAGGATATGCCGACGGCGAGATTCACATCGAGCTCAAGCCCGAGCAGCAGAGTGATGCCAGCGGGGTGCTGGCCTCGCTCTCCTGGGCGGTACGCAAGCTGATGAGCGACTCCGATAGCCTCTTTCAGACCTTGCAAGTTTTTTTGGCGGATCTGCGCCAAAGGCTGGGCATGGAGGCCGCCGAGCTTTTTCTAGCCGACCCGCAGGAGCACTACCTGGTGCTGACCGCCTACGACGGGGTACACCGTGAAGCCTTTATGGAAAAACCATGGTTTGCCTGGGGCGAGGGCTATCCAGGGCTGGTGGCCTTGAGGCACCAGGCGCTGGTGACCCACGACCTGGCTTCAGACACCCGCTATTTGCGGCAAAAGGTCAAAAAGCTAGGCTACAAAACCTATGTATGCTACCCGCTCGAGCTGCCTCAGGGGCTAATTGGGGTGCTCAACCTGGCCAGCCGCAATCCCGCAGTGGACGACGAAGCCCTGCTGGACCAACTGGTACTGGTGGGGCCGATGCTGGCTGCCTCGCTCTACACGGTGCTGACTCGATTGGGTGAGAAGGGCTTGCTCGCAATTGCCGCCACGCTCCGGCGAGGCGCTGAGGTCGAGGGTATCGAGAGCTTTATGGCCCAGGCTATGGCCATTAGCGGGGCCTCGAGCGTGCGGCTGGCGCTTCGGGATGGCCGTAGCCTGGCCCATTCGGCAGGCTCAGGGCAGGCCCATTCGACAAGCTCAGGGCAGGCCCATTCGGCAAGCTCAGGGCAGGCCCATTCGGCAGGCTCCCTTCGACCCTGCTCAGGGCAGGCCCATTCGGCAGGCTCAGGGCAGGCCCAGGGCCGTGGCGATACCCCTGAATGTAATTTCATTCAACGGTGTCCTGTCTGGCAAGGCAAGGTGCAAGGGGTAAAGGTAGGGTTGGAGCCCTGCCCCCACACCGATGCGGGTCGCTCCCGCTACTGCCTGCCGCTCTGGTCGGGGGGAAGCGTGGTAGGGGTACAGCAGTTTCACTTTGTCCGCCTGCCCCGGCCGCCCAGCCAGGCCGTCGCGCCGATTTTGTGGCTCGAGCGCCTGGGGGCTGAAGCTCTCTGGCCCCACCCGCAGCAACCCGAGAAAGTTGTACCCCCGCTCGAGATTCACACCCTCGGCGGCTTACGGGTGCGGCGGGCGGGCGAACTCCTCAGCCCCAAAGCCTTCGGACGCCGCCAGACCCTGACCCTGCTCAAGCTGTTAATCGCCCACCGGGGTCAAACCCTGGCCAAAGAAGAGCTTTGCGAGCGCCTGTGGCCGGGCGAAGACCCCAGCGAGACCCAGCGCCGGCTGCATGTCCTGATGCACGGCCTGCGCCAGGCACTCGAAGCCGACCCGGCCCGGCCGCAGATCATCCTGCGCGAGGGTGAGGGCTACCGTTTTGCCCCTCAGGTTCCGTATTTTCTGGATGTGCAGCGCTTCGAGGAGCTGCTGCGCCAGGGCGATAGCCGGGAGGGCAGCGCGGCCCTGGAAGCCTATCGCCAGGCCCTGGCCCTCTACCAAGGCGACTTCCTGGCCGCCGAACTCTATGCCGACTGGGCCGAGCTCGAGCGTTCCTACCTGCGGGAACGGGCGGTGGGGGCACTGTTCCGCATGGCCGAAATTGCCCAGAGCCTGCAACTAAACCGCGAAGCAATGGAGGCCTACCGCCGCATCCTCACTCTCGACCCCTGGCGCGAAGAGGCCTATGCGCCCCTGATCGAGACCCTGATCGCCACCGGGCGAGAGCCCGAAGCCCGCAGCCTGTTCCAGCAGTACCGGGTGCGGATGGAGCGCGAGGGCCTGCTGGTCTCGAGCCAGCTGGCACAGCTGGTAAGGGTTAGGGCATGAGCCGGACGGGGCAGGTACTCCGCCAGTTTTAGGACACGGTGGCAGGCGGCAGGCTGAGCAGGTAGACGATGGCCGCGGCGTCCCAGGCTTGTGGGCGGCAGGCTACCGGATAGGGTACAGGTGGCGTGTCGCGGCGCGGATAACCGGCTATTAACTCAGGCAGGCGCAGATCGGCCTGACTGGCAGCCAAGTCAAAGGCAGCGCGGCGGATCTGCGCCGCTTCTTCATGAAAGCCGTAACGAACCATGCCGCCGGCGGCCAGCGCGGTGTCGTGCGGCCAAACCGAGCCGTTGTGGTAAGAGACCGGATTGTAGCGCGCTTCGGCGGCCCCCAGCGTGCGGATCCCCCAACCGCTCCATAGCGCTTCGCTCATGAGCGTGGCGACCAGCCTAGGGGCGACCTCCTCGGGGACGACTCCTGCCCAGAGCAGATGGCCGGCATCCGAGTTCTGCACCTTAAGCGGGCGCTTGTCGCCGTCGAGCGCTAGCGCGTAAGTGCCAAGGTCATCTAACCAGAAGGCTTGGTGGAACTTAGCCTTAATGGCCGCCGCCCGCTCGAGCCAGAGTGTCGCCTGCTCACTTTCGCCCAGTTCGGCATAGAGATCGGCGGCGGCGCCATACGCGGCATAAGCGTAGCCTTGCACCTCACTCACGGCAACAGCGCCGCTGGCCAGCCGCCCGTCGGCGTGGCTCAGCGAGTCGTGCGAATCCTTCCAGGACTGCACCATCAACCCTTTGCCAGCCGCTGCGCCGACAAACTCCAGAAAGCCATCGCCATCTAGGTCGGCATCCGTTAGCATCCAACGCAAGGCCGCCTCCCAGTGCGGGCGCAGCTCGCGTACTAGGGTTAAATCGCCGGTCGCTTGCCAGTAGCGGTAAAGCAGGATCACGAACAGCGGAGTAGCGTCAACAGTACCGTAGTAAGGGCTGTGGGGCGACTTGCCCAAGCGGGTCAACTCACCAAAGCGCAGCTCGTGCATGATCTTGCCCGGCACCTCAGCGCGGTAAGGGTCGAGCTGCTGCCCTTGATAGGCGGCCAGGTAGCGGAGGGTCCCCTTAGCCACCTCCGGGTAGTGCGGCAGCAGCAGCAGTGCCGTCAGCAGGGCGTCGCGCCCGAAAGCCGCTACATACCAGGGGATGCCGGCTGCTGGGATGGGGCCGTGCTCGGTGAAGAGGAGCAGCGCGCGCAAGTCCATGAGGGCCTGCTCGAGCACCGCCTGCTCACGCTCGCGCTTGGGAGCTGATGGGCCCGCCTGCCGCCACGTTTCGTAGCTAACAGCCTGGGGCGCTACCTCACCCTCATCAAGCTGCACGCTGATGCTAAGGTCAAGGCGTTGCCGGGGCGCAAGCGCTAACTCGAAGTGCAACCCCTCAGCATCGACCCGGCTTGGTACTACAGCGCAACGCACCGCGGTCTTGACTGTGATGCCGTCTTGCGCAGTATAGCTAAAGGTCATGCCCTCGGGGTCAAGCTGGGTAGTAATCCCGGGGCGCTCGAGCCTAACCCACCCCCGCGCCTCGAACAGGTCAGCGAAGTCCGCCGCTAGCTCGAGCTTGAGCTTAAGCTGCCGCGGCTCTGCACTGCTGTTTTCGACCCTGAGCAGGTCGGTAAGCTGCCGGGGAGTCAAGAGCAGCCGGCGCTGGATCCCGACCACCTGCGAAGGCCCCTCGATCAGCGCGTAGTGCGCCAGGGTGGTATCGGGGCGCGGTGAGTAGAGCAGCAGCGCCTGCACCCCCTCGCCAAACGACCAGCGGTAACGGCTCAGGTAGCGGGTATCGCGATCATAAAGGCCACGCTCGCCCCCCGCGACCTGCCCCTCGGCATCGGCAACCAAGAAGGTATAGTTCTCTTTTAAAACGAGGTTCTTACTAAAGTCCATGACCGTACTCCGTTTTGAGATCGACACAACCTTGCTTCAGAATCGCTTCAGAGGTCAGAAAAGCTCAACTTGTGGCACCGACCTCGACCCACTCCCTACTCTTTCCCACCCCCATACGACACACCTTCCAGGAAGTACTTCTGAAACACCACAAACAGGATGAGGATAGGAATCGCGCTCAAGACTGCGCCAGCCAAAATCAGCCCCCAATCGCCCGCGCCGCCGTAAACGTTGCGGAACGTGAGCAGGCCGATCGGCAGGGTCTTGATGTCCTCAGGAGTAGTCAGTACCACCAGCGGCCAGAAGAACTCATTCCAGGCCCCCTGGAAGGTCAGGATAGTGAGTGCGCCCAGAGCAGGCCGCGCCATCGGCAGCACCACATTCCAGTAGCGCCGCCATTGGCTGGCGCCGTCGATCATGGCGGCCTCTTCGACCTCACGCGGGATCGACTCGAAAAACTGCTTCATGATGAAGACCGCCCCTGCCCCGACAAGTCCTGAGAGGATCACCCCGGCCAAGCTGTTGAGCAGGGTCGGCTGTCCCCACAGGCTGGAAAGCCCCCAGATACCGTCTCGTAGGACCAGATAGTTAGAGATAAAGATCACCTGGCCTGGGATCATCTGGGCTAGCAAGATGAGGACAAAGATGAGGTTCTTGCCGGGGAACTGGAGCCTAGCTAGGGCATAGCCGGCCATCGAGGCAAACAGGAGGGTGGTTATGACCCTGGCGAGGGCCACCAGGAACGAGTTGCGAGTCCAGAGCCAAAAAAGGCTCTCTTGGGTGGTGATTGAGCGCGCCTCGTTAAAGGTACGGCGGTAGTTGTTAAAAACGTAACCGAGCGCACCCGGCGCAACGTTATCAAAGGAGGCGACGCGCCCGCGCCGCTCGATGCGGGTGACGGCCAGGGTGGAGTCGGCGTAGAGCTGGCCTACCGGCACGGTCAGATCGAGCGGGAGGCGTTCGATAGTCGGACCGCTGCCCGGGTAGAGAATGCGAAAGGCGTAGGTGACAAACAGCCCTTCGACCACCTCGCCCCGTACCATAAAGGTCCCGGCTTCGCGCCGTACCTCCTCGACCGGCGTAACGGTAGCATAATCGGCGGCGAAGTCGATGACCATCACCGCGCCGAGTCCGGCCCCAGGGCGGCGGCGCGGCACCACCACTTCGGGAACTTCGGGCTCTTGGCCAGCGGGCACGAAATAGGTGATCTCAAAGGGCACGTTCGCCCCAGGAGCAAAGCCCCCCCACCAGCGATTGCCAGCCCCGGCCTGGCCCAGGTTAGCCGCGGCGGCCCAGTTACGCGGGCTAAGCTGCGGGATGGCTAAAGTCGGCGGGTAGGCCAGCGGGTCGGTGTGCAAGCTCGAGATAGTGGCAAAGAGCAGCGGCCCTAAAAAGATCACTGCAAAGAAGAGCATCACCGCATAGACGATGCCGGCGCGTGCCCAGCGGCGCCGCGCTTGCCAGCGTTCGAAGTCGATTTGGCTGATCCACTCGGGTCGGGTGTTGGGGGACAGAGCGCCTGCCATCAGACGGCCTCGGAACGGATGAAGCGGCGCTGGATTAACACCACCACCAGCGTTAGTAGTGCTAGGAACATGGCGGCGGCGGCGGCAAAGCCGACCTCGGGCGCTTGGGCACCGGGGAACATCCGATTATAGACGAAGTAGGCCAGAGTGATGACCGAGCGCAGCGGCACGGCGTCGCCGAAGATCGCCACCTGGTCGAACATCTGCAAGGTGCCAATCAGCCCTAACGTCACTACCAGGAAGGTAACCGGCTGCACCGAGGGGACGGTGATATAGAAGAACTGCTGCACTGGGGTAGCGCCATCGATCGAGGCCGCCTCGTAGTGGGACTTGGGCACATCCTGCAAGGCCGCCAAGAACATCAGCATAAAGGTGGGGATGGTGGTGAAGATATTTTGGATCATGATGGCAATTAGCGGGATGGCGACGCGCAAGAACCAGGGCGCACCGTCGGGGATTTCACGCCGCGTTTGCAGCCAGATAAAGTCGACCGGAGGGATGTCGCGGGCCGCCACTACCCCAGAGAAGCTGAGCAACCAGGTACCGGCTAGCGCCACCAGGAAGGAGACCACTAACAGCGCCGGGTCGAACCAGCTGGCCGGCAGCTTACGGCTGCGCTCGTAGGCGACCTGAACGATCTGCACCACTATCAGGATGGCGAAAAAGGTCAGCAGTAGTGGCGCATAGACCTGTAACTGCGTGGCTAGGTAGTTAAACAGCCCCTGGCGCTGGTACATCCAGAGGAAGATCAGGGTGATCACCACGCTGCTAGTCACGCTGGGCATGTAGTAGGCTGCGCGGAAGAAGTTCAGGCCGCGAATCCGCTGGTTTAGGACCGAGGCCATCACCAACGCCAAGAAGGTCTGCACCGTGGTGACGATAGCGGCAAAAAAGAGCGAGTTGCGCAGAGCTAGCAAAAAGTTCTCTTCACGGAACAGATTGATATAGTTTTGTAGACCCACAAAGCGCGGCGCATCGAAGAGGTTGTAGTCGGTGAAGCTAAAATAGACGGCCCGCACGGTAGCGTAGAGAAAGAAGATGAACAGCGAAACTAGAAAAGGCGTCAAGAAGAGGTAAGCAGCCATCCACTCCTGGCGCTTCATGTGCACTCGAAATCACCTCTTTCCATCATCCTGCTGTTACAGCGGCGATACAGCCGTTGCCGAGCTGCTCGTTTTAAGCAAGGCGCTGTAGCCATCAGGGTCGTGGGGTGGGGAAAACCCCACCCCACTGGTATAGTCTAGCGCCGAGCCCTGGCGATCAGCGCGTCGATCTCGTTCTGTGCGGCAATCAGCGCCGCGTTCACGTCTGCTTGACCGGTCATTACCGCAGTCAGCGCGTTGTTAATGGGCGTCATCCAGTCGGTGCCTACCGCGCCAAACTGGAAGCCGTAGACGTAGCCGTGACTGGCCCCTTCGAAGACTACCCGGTTAGCTTCGGACTCGGGTGTCCCTAATGTGAAGTATGGGTTTTCGATCAAGGCCGCACGGCTGGGGATGGCCAGACCGTTCTCCAGCACGAACTGCTGCACCTCCACGCTGGTGAGTAGCTCGAGCACTTTGAGGGCCGCCTCGCGATTGGGCGAGTCAGCATTCACGCCCCAGGCCACGGTGTAGATGAAGTTGCCGCTAGACCCCGACGGGCCGATCGGCAAGAAGGTGCTGCCAAAGCGCAGGTTGGGGGCAACATCGCGTAGGAAGCCCAAGATCCAGGCGCCTTCGATGGCGATGCCGACGTTATCGGTAGCCAAGCAGCCACCGGTCCAACCCTGGCCGATGTCGCCGGGTAGTACCGCTACCCCTTCCCTGACCAGATCGGTGTACCAGGTGAAGGCTTCGACAAAGCGCTCATCGAGCAGATTGGTATTTCCCTCGGCGTCGAACGGCTGCCAGCCGGCGGCAAAGGCGAAGGCGCCAAAGCGCGCAAAGTCGGCTGGGAAGCAGGCGCCGTAGACATCGGCATCAAGTGCGGCCACGTCGCGCAGCTTCTGGGCAAAGGTCTCCCAGGTGTCGTTCTGGTTGGGGTACTCAACACCCGCCTCGTCGAAGAGATCCTTGTTGAAGTGAATCGCCAAGGTGTTGAAATCCTTAGCGATGCCGTAGAGCTGGCCGTTAAAGGTGAAGGTTTCGACCAGGCTGGCGATGAACGGGTTGCTGTCGACGAAATCATTTAAGGGCAGCACCCGACCGCTGGCGATGATGCCGGGGGCCGTCTCACCAGGGATATAGAACACGTCCGCCGCCGTTCCGGCCGACAAGGCGTTGAGCAAGACGACGTTGTAGTCGGTCTCGATCGGCTCGTACTGGATCGTGATACCAGCCGCCGCAAGCTTCTCGGCAATCACCTCATTGATGATGCGAGTCATGATGCGGGGGTCTTCGCCACCGTAGCCCATGATGCGCACCGTGGTCTGGGCTAGCGCCACACTCA
>JAGXSJ010000175.1 GCA_018333895.1 Truepera sp. | reverse complement strand
GCGAAGAATCTCCTCACTGCGTCCGGGTCGCCCACTGCTCGGGTAAGAAGACCGCCACCCTTCGACAGGCTTAGGGCAGCGCCTTGCCCGCATGGTTGAACGGAATTCGCGCAGTCCGGGGATGCTTCCCCTTCGGTTCCTCAGGGCTTCGCCTCACTACACTGCGCTCCGTTCAGCATGACAACGGTTGTGTTTTTTGAGCCGCCTAGCCTTCCAGTACCTCGTCGCCCAGATCGCGCCAGGTCGGGTTAAAGCCGCTAATCAAGGCCAACTTCTTGGCCCGTATCCAGCCTTTGAGTTGCTTCTCTCGAGCTATAGCTGCCATCACATTGTTGGTGGACTCGTAATAGACCAACTGGGTCAGATTGTAGCGCTTGGTGAAACCCTCGAGCAGCTTGTTGCGGTGTTCATACACGCGCCGCTGTAGATTATTGGTCATTCCAATATATAAACTACGGCCACCCCCAGTCATGATATAAACCCAATAAGTCTTCAAATACACCTCAATCTTGCAAGTGGTTCTTGCAACAATTACCTATCCCGGAACAAGACCAAACCTTAGGTCTAATTTTGCAGCGGCCTGTTGCAGAACTTCCGTATAGTCGAGCCTTTGAAGGCTCATGCGTTCTCCGAAGTGATTGTGAGGCCCTCGAGGAAGTCGAAGTCGCGACGGTTGTGGGTTACCAGGGGGATGTCCAGGGCGCGGGCGGTGGCGGCGATCCAGACATCGCTCTCGCTCATGGGCCGCCCCTTGAGGTGGGACTCGAGGCGAATCGTGGCCCAGGCAGTGCAGATTTCGTCGTCGGTGTGAACCACGGTGTAGCTGGAGAGGATGGCCTCGAGGCGGCGCAACTTGCGCTCGCCCCAGTTCTTGAACGAGGCCCCAAAGCGCAGCTCGGCCACCGTCTGGGCGGCAACCGTCAACTGATGGCCCTCGAGCAGGGGCCGGTAGACCTCCCACAGGCTGTGTTCGTTGTTGGCGTAGCTGACCACGTTGGTGTCAACCAGCAACATGCTCACTTAGACACCAAATCCTTCTTGCGGCCTTTGCCGCCGGGGGTTTGGGGCTCCTCGAACAGTTCCAGCAGCTTGCGGTCGCGCTCGGCGCTGAGGTGTCGGCTGGCCTCACGCGCCTCCGCCAGAACCCTCATGAATTCCTCGTTCTCGGCCTTCTCCTCGGGGGTCAAGGGGGGCAGGCCCTTCTCGACCTCGGCCCAGTTGAAGGGCTTGGCATCTTTGAGCAGTTGGGCCAGCCGCTCCTGCTTGCTGGTCGGGCGCTTCTCGAGGATTTCGTCGAAGCGCACGGGCCTGCCCAGCAGTTTCTCGAGGCCCGCCATCAGCTTATCGAGGGTCTGGAGCTCGACCGCCTTGGCCTTGTTGTTAACGATGTTGTAGACGGTGGTCTTAGACAGCCCACTGGCCTCGGCCAGCGCCAGGGGGGTCTTCTTGTGCTGGCGCAGGAGGGGCTCGAGTTTGAAGTGTGTGTTGGCCATTGGCCAATTTTACCAGAGGTCTAGACACATTGGTTAGACCTAGACCACCCCCCAGCGAATCGTAAACACAGGCTCCAGGCTTTGCTTTTGCTGCAACTGCGCCTCGATCTCCTCAATCAAATCCCCGCGCTTACGGTCTATCTCGTCCTGGGCATCGAACAGGCTACGGCGCCTGGCGTTGCGGGCGGCCTCGAGGGCCTTAATCTGCTTCTGCCCCTCGAGCTTCTCTTGCAGCGACTGGGCCAGGCTGGCGGCCCGCCGCGCCTCCTTGATCTGGCGGTCAAGTTCCTTGATCTCGCGATCGAGGCCCACCTTCATATCGTCGGCCCAGGTATCCAGCCGGGTGGCCTCCTGCTCGAAGAAGTCGGCGTTGCGCTGGTTAATGGTGGCTTGGATGGCCTCACAGCGGGCCTGGGTGAGGGTCTCGAGCATCTCCGGCGGGGCCTGGGGGACCTCGGCCCTCAACTTTGCAGGCAGCTTGAAGAGGTCGCGGGGGGTTTCTTCCAGGAGGGGCTCCCCGCCGTCGGTCACCGCCACCGCCAGCAGGTAGTCCTCGGTCTGTTGCAGTGCGCTGACACTGAACTTGCTCAGGCGCAGCCAGCCGGACTGCCCCCGCAGGTTCTCCAGTAGGGTGATTTTGGCGGGGTATGCGGTGTAATCAAACTCGAGCTCACTCACGCCCAGCGGGCGCTCTCTGGCCTGCTGGATGAGGTACTGGGCCAGGTTGTCCAAAAGGCGGTAGAAGTGGGCCTCGGGGTGATAGCGGGGCAGCTCGTAACGCCCCAGCGGAATCTCGAGGGGGGTGGGGTTGTGCAGCAGCTCGAAGCCCTTGTCGTCGAAAACCGCCGCACCGTCCAGTTCGTGGCGGGTCAGATCCATCAGCAAGCGCTCGAAGCGGTTCAGGGCGCTCTTGCTCTGCTCCTCACTGGTTTTGAGGCGCTGGTTTACTTCTTCGTCGAAGTTCTCCAGGAGTTTCTTGCGGGTCTGGCTCATGGAGTCCTGGATCTCCAGGCTCAACTCCTGCTGCAAGGCGTCGAAGGCGGCCTGGATCTGCTCGGGGGTGCGGCAGCGCTGGTAGATCTCGGCGATGCGCCGCTCGAAGTCCACCCCGGACTCGATGGCCCCCAGCACCTCGTCGGAGGAGCCGAACACCCCGTCGAAGAGCCGGAACTTCTGCTCGAGCAGCTCGAACACCCGCTGGTCGGCCTGGTTGGCCCGGTTGACAAAGTTCACCACCACCACATCGTGTTTCTGGCCGTAGCGGTGGCAGCGCCCGATCCGCTGCTCGATGCGCTGGGGGTTCCAGGGCAGGTCGTAGTTGATCACCAGCGAACAGAATTGCAGGTTGATGCCCTCCGAGCCCGCCTCGGTGGCAATCATAATCTCGGCCCGCTCGCGGAACTCGTCCACCAGGGCGCTGCGTATGTCGGCGCTGGCCGAGCCGGTGATGCGGTCGGTGCCCTGGTGCCGCTCCTGCCACCCGCGCAGGATGCGCTTGGAGCCGGGGTCGGCGTTGCTGCCGTTGAAGAGCACCACTTTGCCGGAGTAGCGGGGCTCGAGCAGCCGCAGCAGGTACGCCTGGGTACGGCGCGACTCGGTGAAGATGATGGCCTTGCGCTCGGCTCCCAGCCGTTCGGCAGCCTCGAAAGCCCGCTCTAGCGCAGCCAGCAGGGCCTGCCCCTTGGCATTGTCGGTAATGCTCGAGGCCAGCGTGAAGTAGCGCTCGAGGTCGGCCACCTCGGCGGCAATGGCGGCCTTATCGGCCTCGGACAGGGGCCTGTCGTCGGGCTCCTCGCCCCACTCCTCAGCAGTGGCGTCAAGGGCCTCGTAGTCCTCGCCCAGCCGATCCCCCAACTCGCCCTCGAGCTGCTTCCTGAGGCGCTTGCCGATGTTCTCCAGGGCCCCGGCTACCGCGAAGCTCGAGGAGGCCAGCAGCTTGCGCATCACCAGCGTAATCAGGTTGCGCTGGGAGCTGGGCAGGCCGTGCAGGCTCTCGCGCCGCAGGTACTCGCTCACCAGGTCATATAGCTCGGTCTCGGCGTCGCTGGGGGTGAAGTCCTGGGTCAGGGGCTGGCGCCGGGTGTACTTGATGTAAGCCTGCACCTGGCGGCGCAGGGTGCGGTGGCAGACCGGGCGCAGCCGCTCGCGCAGGATATTGAAAGCCTGGGGATCGTCTAAGTTCCCGAACTGGGCACGGAAACTCCCCAAGTCGCCAAAGGTTCGGTCGTCAATGATGCTGACCAGCCCGTACAGCTCTTGCAGGTTGTTCTGGAGCGGGGTGGCGGTGAGCAGAATCTTGGGGGCCTGGTCGAGGGCCTTCTTGAGCACATTGGCGATGACGTTGCCCGGCTTGTACACGTTGCGCAGCCGGTGTGCCTCATCCATCACCACCAGATCCCACTTAATCCGGGCGATGTCGGTAGCCTTGGCCCTGGCGAACTGATACGAGCAGATCACAATCCTTTCGGACATGAGCGGCTCGAAGTTGCCCTGCTTGATGGCCGCGTTGTAGAACCTGCTCTCGAGTATCTCACAGGGCAGGAAGAACTTCTCGGACAGCTCCTGGAACCACTGCTTGCGCAGGTTGGCCGGGGTAACACACAACACCCGCCGCTTGCGCTCGGCCCATTTCTGGGCAATCACCAGCCCGGCCTCGATGGTTTTGCCCAGCCCTACCTCGTCCGCTAGAATCGCCCCCTTGGAGAGCGGGGAATGGAAGGCGAACAGCGCCGCGTCCACCTGGTGGGGGTTTAGATCAACCTGGGCATCTACCAAAGTTCCGGCAAGACGCTCGAAGTCGCTCGAGGCGAAGCGCTGGGTCAATTCCTCGGCAAACAGTCGTGCGTGAAAAATAGTATAGCCTGGCATTTACCCACAGGATACGGTGACCAACGGGCATTTTGCAAGTTGGGGATGGTCCGTAGGAGTGTCACTAGTTAGCCACAAGTTTAGAATGTGGTACGCTATGGCCAAAATTTTGGAGATGAACCATAATTACTGCGGAATCAGTTGAGCAAGCTGTAGAACAATTATCCCCGGCAGAACTTGCCAAGTTCCGTCGCTGGTTTGCTCAATTCGACGCGGATGTTTGGGACGCGCAGATTGAGGCAGATGCGGCCGCTGGAAAGCTAGACGCTCTTGCCGAGGAAGCACTTGCTGAATACCGTAGTGGTTAGGCGCGCGAGGTTTGAAGCATTTTTCTGTTATACCTTGGTGATATGGGGCTAGGTACGACTCTCATCATGCTAGCCTTGAGCCTAAGCGCCCAAGCTAGCTCCCTCCCACCCTTAAATCCCGGCGAGAGGCTGGTGCTAGCGCCCGGCACTTATTATGGCCCCTGGGAGATCGATCAGCCCGGCGTTCACCTGGTCGCCGAGGGGGTGGTGCTCGATGGCGGCGGGCAGGGGAGCGCCCTCATCCTGGCGGCGCCCGGCATCGTGGTGGAGGGCCTGACGGTGCGAAATGTCGGCCATCAGAGCGATTTTTATGCTCCCGACGCTGCCGTGTGGCTGGTCGAGTGCTTAGCGTGCCGCCTTGAAGGCTTAGTAGCCGAGGGCGTTACTACCGGGGTACGAATCGAGGGGTCGCTCGGCGCGGTAGTGCGGGATGCTTACCTGACCGGGACGGCCAAAGGCCCTGGCATCACCATCTTTGAGAGCCCTGGCGCGGCGGTACTCGATAGTTACATTAGCAATTTCTTGGACGGCATCTACCTGGAGCGTGCCGACAACACCAGGGTGATCGGCAACGTGGTGAACCAGAGCGCCCGCTACGGGCTCCATCTGATGTTCAGCCACAACGTGGAGCTGGCTTTCAATCAGGTGTTAGACAACCGGGTAGGCTCGGCCTTGATGTTCGGAACTCGTGCCCACTACCACCACAACGTGATGCGCGGCCACCAGGGGCCGCTGGCCTTCGGCCTGCTGGTCCAGGAGCTAGCGGACAGTTTGCTCGAGCACAATACGATAGTGAGCAACACCATCGGCATACTGGCTGTCTCGGCTGAGGGGAACACCTTCCAGCACAACGAACTGACCGGCAACGGCTTCGGCTTGTTGATCCAGCGGGCACCCGGTGACGGGGCCAGCAGCGCACTGCTGAGCAATAACCGCTTTCTTAACAACCTCTACGACGTAGCCATCGATGACCCGGAGGCCAACGTTACGCTTTACGGCAACGCCTTTGACCGCGCCAGCCCGCTCGACCTACAGGGCGACGGGGTGTCCGATCTCCCCTACCTGCCCAGCTCTACCTTTGCCATACTCGCCTCGCGCCAGCCCGACCTGACCATCTTTGCCCTTAGCCCCGGTATCCTCCTCTGGGAGCAGGCTGAGGCCGCAGTGCCGGGCCTGCGCCTGATGACGCTGGCTGATCACGCGGCGTGGCGGCTGACAGTTGAACCGCCAGAGGGTGATGGCTTTATGGCTTGGTCCGGGTGGCTGTTAGTGGCGCTAGCCTTGGGAGGGTGGCGATGGTTGCGGTAAGCGGGCTCGGCAAGCGCGGGCGCCTGTTTGAAGTCAGCTTTAGCTCTGAGCAGGGCTCGCTGGCCTTAATCGGCCCTAACGGTGCGGGCAAGAGCACGCTGCTAAGCATCTTGGCTGGCCGCATCAAGGCCGATGAGG
>JAGXSJ010000174.1 GCA_018333895.1 Truepera sp. | reverse complement strand
ACCATGCCGCGGTTGACACGCCCGGGGAATACCCCTTCCGGGTCATAGACGTAGGCTACCCCGCCGGACATCCCGGCGCCGAAGTTGCGGCCCGCCTCACCGAGGATCACCGCCACGCCGCCGGTCATGTACTCGCAGCCGTGGTCGCCGCAGCCCTCCACCACCGCATACCCGCCGGAGTTGCGCACGCACAGGCGCTCGCCCGCCTTGCCCGCGGCATAGAGGCTGCCGCCGGTAGCGCCGTACAGCACGGTGTTGCCGATGATCACGCTATTTTGATGTTGGAGCGCCGGCGTCGGCGGGCGGATGGCGACTTCACCGCCGTACATCCCCTTGCCGACGTAGTCTTGGGCCTCGCCGACGAGCTGCAGGCGCATGCCACGGTTATTGAAGGCGGCGAAGCTCTGCCCGGCCGTGCCGCTGAAGCTCAGGTTGATGGTGCCGCTGGGTAAGCCTTCGGCCCCGTAGCGCCGCGCGATCTCGCCCGACAGCCTAGCGCCCACCGTGCGCTCGCGATTGGTGATGGGGTAGTGCCGGCTAAACGGCGAGCCGCGCCGCACCGCCGCTTCGGCATCACGCCAGATCACCTCATCGAGCGGCGGCTCGGTTTCGGGGCGGTCGTTGCGGCGCTGTTGTGAGCGGCGGGCTTTGTTGCCGCCGGGGTCGGGCTCTTGCAAGATGGCCGACAAGTCGATGGTGGCCGCCTTGGGCAGCGCCACCGACTTAGGCTTAAGCAGGTCCACCCGGCCGATAACCTCGTCCAAGGTGCAAAAGCCCATCTCGGCCAAGATCATGCGCACCTGCTGCGCCAGGTAGAGCATGAAGTTGATGACGTGCTCGGGTTGACCGGGGTACTTGGCGCGCAGGTCCTCGCGCTGGGTAGCCACCCCGACCGGGCAGGTGTTGAGGTGGCACTGGCGGATCATGGCGCAGCCCGCCGCCACTAGCGCCGCCGTACCGAAACCGAACTCCTCGGCGCCCAAGAGCGCCGCGATCACCACGTCGCGCCCGGTCTTCATACCGCCATCAGTCCGCAACGTTACCCGCCCGCGCAGGTCGTTCTTGATTAACATCTGCTGCGTCTCGGCTAGCCCCAGCTCCCAGGGGACGCCGGCATGCTTGATGCTAGCTAGCGGCGAGGCGCCGGTGCCGCCGTCGTAGCCTGAGATCTGGATGTTATCGGCGTAGCCCTTGGCCACCCCGGCGGCGATGGTGCCGACTCCAGCGGTTGCGACCAGCTTGACGCCGACTCGCGCCAAGGGGTTGATGCGCTTGAGGTCGTAGATTAGCTGCGACAAGTCCTCGATGGAGTAGATGTCGTGATGCGGCGGCGGTGAAATTAGGGTCACACCGGGGACCGCGCGGCGGATGCGGGCGATCTCGCCGCTGACCTTATGGCCGGGAATCTGCCCGCCCTCGCCGGGCTTGCTCCCTTGCGCCATCTTAATCTCGAGCTCGTGGGCCGAGACCAGGTAGTCCGGAGTGACGCCGAAGCGCCCCGAGGCGACCTGCTTGATGGCGCTGTTGGCCCAGTCGCCGGCCTTGGGGTGCCAGGGGGCGTGGCTCAGCTCGGGCATGTCGCGGGTGTAGGGCTTAAAGCGCGCGGGGTCTTCGCCACCTTCGCCCGAGTTCGACTTGGCGCCCAAACGATTCATGGCGATCGCCAGCGTCTCGTGGGTCTCGCGTGAGACCGAGCCGTGGCTCATGGCCTGGGTAGTGAAGCGCTTGACGATGGCCTCCAGGGGCTCAATCGCATCAAGCGGCAAGGGGGCCTCGGCCTTTTGGTAACTGAGCAGGTCGCGCAGGTTGCAGGGCGGGCGCTCCTCGACTAGGGTTATGTACTCCTGAAAGGCCGTAAAGCTCTCAGTTCGCACCGCCTGGTGCAACGCCTTAAAGACCAGCGGATTGAAGGCGTGGTACTCACCGGCCTTGCGGAAGCGATAGATGCCGCGGTCCTTGAGACCGGCGTCTTCGCCATAAGCCTCGGCGTGGAGCACCAGGGCGTCGGTGGCAAAGGCTAACAGTCCGGCACCGGAGATGCGGCTCGGCGTGCCGGGGAAGTAGCGCTCGATCACCGCCTGGTCGATCCCTACCGCCTCGAAGATCTGCGCGCCGCGGTACGAGGCGATAGCCGAAATACCCATCTTGGACATGATTTTTAACAGCCCCTTGTCAAGCGCCTGGCGGTAGTTCTTAACGGCCTGCTCCGGGCTCAGCGGGCTATTGGCAGCCAGGTCGCGCATGCTGGCTAGGGCCAGGTAGGGGTGGATCAGCGCCGCGCCGTAGCCGATCAGACAGGCAAAGTGATGATCCTCGCGCGGCTCGCCGCTTTCAAGCACGATGGCGGTGCGGGTGCGCAAGCCGCCTTTAATCAGGTGGTGATGGACGGCGCTAGTGGCCAGCAGCATGGGGATCGGCACGGTATCCGGTCCCACCCCGCGATCTGACAGGATCAGCGCGCCCGCTCCGCCTCTTACTGCTACTTCGGCCTCTTGGCAGAGCCTCGTCAGAGCGGGCTTAAGACCTTCCGGACCGGCGCTAAGCGGGAAGGTGGCGCTCAGGGTGATGACGGGGAAGACCGTCTGACTGCGCAACCAAGCGATATCGGCTTCGTCCATGATGGGAGATGGGAACTGGATGACCCTGGCCCCCTCTGGGGCTTCTTCTAGTAGCGGGCCGCGCGGGCCGATCACAGTATGGGTGGACATCACCAGGCGTTCGCGCAAGGGGTCGATGGGGGGGTTGGTCACCTGGGCGAAGCGCTGTTTGAAGTAGCGATAGAGCTGCTGTGGCTGTTCAGACAGCACTGCTAGTGGGGTGTCGTCACCCATCGAGCCGACCGGGATCTCGGCATCGAAGGCCATCGGATTGAGGATGCGGTCGAACTCCTCACGGTGATAGCCGAAGGCCTTGTGCAGGCGGCGCAGCGTCCCGGCTTCCCAGGGCCGAGTGTCTGGTTCGGCCGGGGTGTGTTTCGGTGGTTTGGCCAGGCTGGCTTCGACCCACTGCCGGTAGGGGCGGCGCGAGGCGTAGCGGCGCTTGATCTCCTGATTGCGCAGGAGTTGCCGGTTGACGGTATCGACCGCGATCATCATGCCCGGCCCCAGCCGCCCCTTTTCGACGATCTGCTCGTTGGGGACAGGGACCATCCCCGCTTCTGAACCGACGATGAGTGTGTCGTTAGTGAGATAGTAGCGCTGTGGGCGCAAGCCGTTGCGGTCTAAGGCGGCGGCGGCGACTCGCCCATCGGAGAAGACCAGCGCCGCCGGGCCGTCCCACGGCTCCATCAGGGTGCTGTGATATTCGTAAAAGCCGCGCAGCTCAGGGTCCATCTCGGGGTAGTGCTCAAAGGCTTCAGGGACCAGCATCATCAGGCTGTGCAGCGGGTCGCGGCCTGATAAGACCAGCAGCTCCAAGGCGTTATCCAGCGCTGCTGAATCGCTGCCACCTGGGGTAATCACTGGCGTTAAGTCGCGCACGTCCTGGCCCCACAGCCTACTGGTCAAGACGGGCTCGCGGGCGCGCATCAGATTGACGTTCCCTTGCAGGGTATTGATCTCGCCGTTGTGCGCCAGCAAGCGGAACGGGTGCGCCAGCGACCAGCTCGGCAGGGTGTTGGTGCTGTAGCGCTGGTGAAAGAGGGCGAGCGCGGTCTGGTAGAGGGGGTCGGCTAGGTCGGGGTAGAAGTGGCTCAGCTGCGGCGCTACCATCAACCCTTTGTAGACCACCGTGCGGTGCGAAAACGACGGCACATAACAGCGCCCCAGGTTAAACTCGCTCAGACGCCGCTCGAGCCGTTTGCGGGTCAGATAGAGCAGGCGCTCGTAAGCATCGTCCTCAAGACCGGCCGGGCGGCCCATCATCAGCTGCCAGATAAAGGGGCAGCGCTGCTGCGCCTGCGGCCCCAGGGTGCTCCGGTCGATAGGCACCTCACGCCACAGCAGCGGCGTGATATTGGCCTCGGCCACAACCTGTTCGATTACCTCGCGGATGGCTGAGGCCGGGGCGTCGTTGGCGATAAAGATCATACCGATCGCCAGATCCTCATCGCGCTTTAGCACCACCCCCCGCGCAGCCAGCTCGCGGCGATACAGGGCGTGTGGGAGCTGTGTCAGCACCCCGGCGCCGTCGCCGGTATAGCCGTCGGCGCTGACCGCGCCGCGATGGCTCAAGTTGCGCAGCGCCGTTAAGGCCTGCTCCAAGATAGCGTGCGACTTCCGCCCCTGAAGGTCGGCAATAAAGCCGACCCCACAGGCATCGCGCTCATGGGGATAAGCCAAGGTCTCAAAATCACTATACATATTCCCTCCCTTACCAGGACGGGGCGCTAACGGGATGCTGGGTTTGGGTGTGCTGGCAGGATAGTATCAAGCGCCATAAACAAGGGCGCAGCCATACCCCACGGCTGCAAGCCGCAGTATAGCAAGGCTGGTGCGAGCTGTCAATTTTATTGCAAGGCGCTTAGCGCTTATCCAGAGAGGCGACATGCTCATAATCCTAATAACACGCCAAGAAACGCTTTTGGATCGTTAGCCGAGCGAACCTACAAGTTTCGGAGCGAAGGCGGCACGCCGATCGGCGGGCGCATAATACTGCATCGCGCTGGGTAGCGAAAGTAAGTATTCAAGTAGTCAAGTATTCGAGTATTCAAGTAGGGTTGTGGAAGGCTGCTCACTCCCCCGCAATCATCACCCTGCAGTCGAGCTGGCGGCGACCTGCTGCGGCGCTGCGCCTTTAGGCGGCACACGGTCTTTGAGGAGCTTGTACTCGATGGCGTCGATCAGCGCCTCATAAGAGGCGTCGATGATGTTGCTGCTGGCGCCGACCGTCCCCCAGCGCTCGCGGCCATCGCGCATCTCGACTAACACCCGCACCAAGCTGGCAGTCCCGGTTTCGGGCCCGGATAGTACCCGCACCTTGTAGTCGGTGAGTTGCAGCTCGGCCAGACTGGGATAGAAGCGGGTTAGCGCCTTAGCCAGCGCCCGGTCCAGAGCGTTGACCGGCCCGTCGCCGGTGGCAGCGGTGTGCTCGAGCTGCCCATCGACCTCGACCTTGATAGTTGCCTGGCACAGTGGGAGCTGGTCGCTGTCGCGCTTGTCGATGTTGACATGATAGCCGCGCAGCACGAAGTACGGCTGATACTCTCCGCGCACCTTCTTACTCATCAGTTGGTAGCTGGCCTCGGCCCCTTCGAAGGCGTAACCGCGGTGCTCGAGCTCTTTTAAGCGCGCCACCACCTGCGCCACGCTGGCGTCGTGAACCGCCTCGCCGTACTGGGCGGCCTTGGCCAGCACGTTAGCCCGGCCCGAGAGGTCAGAGAGCAGCACCCGCCGCTGATTGCCGACCACTTCGGGGGGGATATGCTCGTAGGTATGCGGGTTCTTGTTGACCGCCGAGACGTGTACGCCGCCCTTGTGGGCGAAGGCCGCGTCGCCGACGTAAGCGGCGCGGATGTTGGGGTTGAGGTTGGCCCGTTCATCGACCAGCCGCGACAGCTCGCGGAGCTGTGCGATGGCTTGGGGCTGGGGGTAGCCTAGCTTGATGACCAGATTAGCCAGGATGCTGACCAAGTTGGCGTTGCCGCAGCGTTCACCGTAGCCGTTGATAGTCCCCTGAACGTGGGTAGCGCCCGCCTGCACCGCGGCCAGCGAGTTAGCCACCGCCAGCTCACAGTCGTTGTGGGCGTGAATACCTACCGGCACCGGCCAGCGGCCCACCACCTCGCGTACCCGCGCCGCCACGAACTCCGGCAGCGACCCGCCGTTGGTGTCGCACAGCACCAGCCGCGCGGCCCCGCCCCCCACCGCCGCCTCCAGCGAGGCCAGGGCATACTCGGCGTCAGCCCGGTAGCCGTCGAAGAAGTGCTCGGCGTCGTAGATCACCAGCTTGCCGTGAGCCTTGAAGTAGGCCACCGAGTCGCGGATCATGGCCAGGTTCTGCTCCAGTGTCGCTCCTAGCGCCTCGGTCACGTGCAGCGTCCAGGACTTGCCAAAGATAGTCACCACCGGCGTCTGCGCCGCTAGTAGCATCTGGCTGCCGGTGTCGTCCTGGCAGCCGACATCTTTGCGCCTAGTGGAACCAAAGGCCGCTAACTGCGCGCGCTGCAAGGGGACACTCTGCATCAGCTCAAAAAAGCGCGCATCCTTGGGGTTAGAACCGGGCCAGCCGCCTTCGATATAGTCCATCCCGAAAGCGTCGAGCCGCTTGGCGATGGCTACCTTGTCCTCGCTGGTGAGGTTGAAGTCCTGGCCCTGGGTACCGTCACGCAGGGTGGTGTCGTAGATTTCAATAACTCGACTCATGCTCCCTCACCTCATGCCAGTCCAACGTGCCGCAACAGCTCAGCAGTCGGTAGCGTTTGACCATTGCGGCTTCATCAAGCTCGACCCACTCGACCTCGTAGTCACCTACCGGCGCTTCTCGTGGCATCGTCGACTCCACCGCTTACAGTGTCGCCGCCTCTTGCGGTGAGACGCGCACCCGCCCTAACCCCGCCGCCAGCTTGTTGAGCACGTCAACGTAGGCCAGCACCGAGGCATGCACCACATCGGTCGAGATAGCCCGGCCGTGGATGACCTGCCCGTCACTGCGGACGCGGATCGATACCTCACCCAGCGCATCGGTCCCGCTGCCGATCGCGCGCAGGTCGTAGCTCTCGAGCACCAGCGGCAGCGGTGTCAAGATCCTCAGCGCCTTGTAGCTGGCATCGACCGGGCCGCTGCCGGTGGCGGTGGCCTCGACTACCCCTTCGGGCGTCTCGAGCCTAACTAGTGCCTGCGGTGCCATACCACCCGTGCCGGACTGGAACTGCAAGTGGGCCAGCCGGTAGGTCTCAGCGACCTTGGTCGTCTCGGCGTCTACCAGCGCCCGGATATCGTCGTTGGTGATGGTTTGCTTAAGATCGGCCAAGTCCTTGAACTGTTTGAATAGGGTATTGACCTGCTCATCACTCAGACCTTCATAGCCGAGCTCTTTGAGGCGCTGCTTAAAGGCGTTACGCCCCGAGTGTTTGCCCAGTACCAGCTCGCCTGCCTTGCGCCCGACCAGCTCGGCTGACATGATCTCATAGGTCTCGATAGCCTTGATGACGCCGTCCTGATGGATGCCCGACTCGTGGGCGAAAGCGTTGTCGCCAACGATCGCCTTATTGGGTGGCACCACCATGCCGGTCAGGCTAGCGACCAGGCGGCTAGTGCGGTACAGCTCGCGGGTATTGATGCCGGTTTGGTGCTCCCAGAAGTCGCGCCGGGTGTGGATGGCCATCACCACCTCCTCGAGGCTGGCGTTGCCGGCGCGCTCGCCGATGCCATTGATGGTGCATTCAACCTGCGTGGCACCGGCCTGGACGCCAGCTAATGAGTTGATCACCGCGCAGCCCAGGTCGTCGTGGCAGTGGGTCGAAAAGGTGACCCCCTGGTTAGGCACCTGCGCGATGATGGTCCGCACCAGCTCGCCGTACTCCCAGGGCATCAGGTAGCCGACCGTGTCGGGGATGTTGATAGTGGTGGCGCCGGCCTTGACCGCTTCGGTAAAGATGCGGATCAAGAACTCGGGGTCGCTGCGCCCGGCGTCCTCAGCAGAGAACTCTACGTCAGCTACCAACGACTTCGCCAGCTTGACGGCCTGAATTGCTCGCTCGAGCACCGCGTCAGGCGTGAGCCGGAGCTTCTTTGCCATGTGGATGGGGCTGGTGGCGATAAAGGTGTGGATGCGCGGGTTTTTGGCCTTCTCCACCGCTGCGGCAGCCCGTTCGATATCGGCCTGGTTGGCCCTGGCCAGACCCGCTACTACCATCTTATCCGACTCCTGATCGATGGCTGAGGCGATGGCCCGCACCGCCTCGAAGTCCCCCGGTGAGGCGATGGGGAAGCCCGCCTCGATCACATCTACGCCCAGCCGGGCTAGCTGCCGCGCAATTTCCACCTTCTCCTTGGTGTTTAAGGCCACCCCCGGCGACTGCTCACCGTCGCGCAGGGTGGTGTCGAAGATTTTGATGTAGGGCATGGTCCTCCTTTACGCATAGCGATTGGTGAGTGAGCCTCCACTCAGCCCCCTGCCCCCCTTAGCAACGGGGGTGGCAAGCGTCAGCGAGCCGGGGGGATTACGTCGTGGCGGCATCATCAAGCTCAACCTTGACCCCTAATAAACGGCATCATCTGGCGCAGGCGCTTACCGGTCTGACTGATAAGGTGGGCCTCAGTGTTCTTGCGGCCTGCCTTGAGGCGCGGCTGACCGACTAAGTTCTCGCTCAAAAAGTCCTTGGCGAACTCACCTGAGCGAATCTCGGCGAGAATCTGCTTCATCTCGGCGCGGGTCGCCTCGGTGATAAGGCGCGGCCCGGTCTTGTAGTCGCCGTACTCGGCGGTGTTGGAGACCGAGTAGCGCATGCGCTCCAGGCCCCCTTCATAGATCAGATCCACGATCAGCTTCATCTCGTGCAGGCACTCGAAGTAGGCGATTTCGGGGTCATAACCAGCCTCGACCAGCGTCTCGAAGCCGGCCTGCATCAGCGCCGTGACCCCGCCGCATAGCACCGCCTGCTCGCCAAAAAGGTCGGTCTCGGTCTCCTCCTTGAAGGTAGTCTCCAACACCCCGGCTCTGGCCCCGCCGATGGCTTTGGCATAGGCCAGAGCGCGCTGCTTGGCAGTGCCGGTAGCATCTTGATGGATAGCCATTAAGCACGGCACCCCGGCCCCTTCGGTATAGGTACGGCGCACCAGGTGACCCGGCCCCTTGGGAGCGACCATGAACACGTCGATCTCCTGGGGCGGCTGGATCTGCCCGAAGTGGATGTTAAAGCCGTGAGCGAACATCAGCGCGTCGCCCGGTTGCAGGTTGGGGGCGATCTGGTCTCGGTAGATGGCGCCTTGCACCTCATCCGGGAGCAGCACCATCACCAAGTCGGCAATCTTAACGGCCTCCGGCACCGCCAGCACCGTCAGCCCGGCGGCTTCGGCGTCGCTCCAGCTAGCCGAGCCTGGGCGCAGGCCGACGACGACACTAAGGCCGGACTCCTTGGCGTTTAGGGCGTGGGCGTGGCCCTGTGAGCCGTAGCCTAATACGGCGATGGTCTGCCCCTCAAGGTGGGCGAGGTTAGCGTCGTGGTCGTAGTAGATGGTGGCCATAGGATTCCTCCGAAAGTCGGTAGTCAAGTATTCGAGTAGTGAGTAGAGATAAGCCTGTCAGGCGTTCAGGCTCTCAGTCGTTAAGCCAGTGGTTGTTGCTGATAGCCTGGTCAGCGCAGCGCCGAGGCGAAGCCGTACTAGCTGACAGTCCTTGTTGTAGCGGGAGCGATGGAGCCGGCATCAGGCAACCTTGGCCAAGTGGCCGACTATCTTGGGATCGGCGGCGCTGCGGGTGAGCGCCACCCGGCCGGTGCGGATCAGCTCCAGAATGCCAAACGGACGCATCTGCTCGATAAACGCCTCAAGCTTACCTTCGTCTCCGGTCACCTCGAAGATCAGCGCCTGGCGATGTACATCGACGATGCGGGCGCGGAAGTCCTGGGCGATCTGGCGCACCTCCACGCGGTCTTCCGGGGCCTTGATGGCGACCTTGATCAACATCAGCTCGCGGTCAATAAAGGCCGCCTCGCTGTGATCGATGACCTTGATAACATCGATCAGTTTATAGAGCTGCTTCTGGACCTGCTCGAGCGTGTGCTCTTCGCCGGTCACCACGAAGGTGGTACGCGAGATGCCGGGCAGTTCGGACTGTGCTACCGACAGCGACTCGATATTGTAGCCGCGGCGGGCAAAGAGGCTGGCGATACGCACCAGCACCCCTGGTTTATCCTGCACGGTGACGCTCATCACATGGCGGTGGTTCATCTCTCTCCTACCGCGACCGGCTCCATAGACATTCCCGCTTCGCTCGGATCGGGCTCCTGGTCGCCGATGATCATCTCGTCGACCCCGGCGCCGGCCGGGATCATCGGGAAGACCTTCTCCGACTCGTAGACCACGAAGTTGATAACCGCCGGCTTACGTGTGGCGACCACTTCGGGAATTAAGCGCTTGGCCTCGTCGCGGTCGAAGACGTTGTACCCGGCGATGCCGTAGGCTTCGGCCAGCTTGGCAAAATCCGGGTTAGAGTCGGCCAAATAGACCTCGCTGTAGCGCTGGGCGTGGAACATCTCCTGCCACTGCCGCACCATACCCAGGACGCCGTTGTTGCAGATGGCCACGATCACCGGCAACTGGTGCTTGTAGAGGGTGGCCAGCTCCTGGACGTTCATCTGGAAGCTGCCATCACCGGCTATGCACACCACTAACTCGCCAGGACGCGCCAAGGCCGCCCCGATGGCGGCTGGAAAGCCGAAGCCCATGGTCCCTAAGCCGCCCGAACTGAGCCAAGTGCGTGGCCGACTGGTCGGGAAGAGCCGCGCCGCGAACATCTGATGTTGACCGACCTCGGTGGTGACGATACAGTCGCCGCCGGTGGCCTCACGCAGCAGCTCAATGACCTCCTGCGAGACGAGCGGCTTGTCCTTCTTATAGCGCTCGGGATACTTGGCCTTCCACTCCCGCAGTTGTGCCCACCACGGCGCAATCTCAAGGGGCGGCAGCAGCTCGGCTAGGCGCGGTAGCACGTCGCTAAGGTCGCCGACTACCGGTATGTGAGCCTTGACCAGCTTGGAGATCTCTGCCGGGTCGATGTCGATATGTACGATAGTGGCGCCAGGAGCAAAACGGCTGACCTTACCGGTGACCCGGTCGTCGAAGCGCAGGCCGGCGCCGACGATCAGATCGCAGTTGGTAATAGCCCGGTTGGCGGTTACGGTGCCGTGCATCCCCGGCATCCCGAGATGGTTGGGGGCCCCGGCGGGATAGGCGCCGATCCCCATCAGCGTGGTGATGACTGGCAAGTTAGTGTGCGCGGCAAAGTCGCTGACCTGCTCGGCTGCCGCTTGGCCGCCGCCGCCGACGATTAAGATCGGGCGCTTGGCCTGCCGGATCGCCTCGGCCGCTTTGCGGAGCTGGCCGCTGTGCCCCGTGACGGTCGGGCGATAGCCCGGCAGATCGATCGGGACGTCCCAGGAGCCGGTGAACTCGGCGAGCTGCACATCTTTGGGGATATCGATTAAGACTGGCCCAGGACGCCCGGTCGCGGCGATATGAAACGCCTCTTTGATGACTCTGGGGAGATCGTTGACATGGCGCACCAGGTAGTTGTGCTTGGTCACCGGCCCGGTGATGCCGTAGATGTCGGCCTCCTGGAAGGCGTCGGTGCCGATTAGCGCGGTGGAGACGTTGCCAGTGATGGCCACCACCGCCGACGAGTCCATATAAGCGGTCGCTAGGCCAGTTACCGTATTAGTGGCCCCTGGCCCGCTGGTAGCGAACACCACCCCGACCTTCCCGCTAGCCCGGTAGAAGGCGTCGGCCATGTGGGTGCCTGCCTGCTCGTGCCGCACCAGGATGTGCCGAATAGGTGAGTCGTAGAGTGCGTCATAGACGGGCATGATTGCGCCGCCGGGATGGCCGAAGACGACCTGCACCCCTTCGCGCTCGAGCCCCTTGAGAACTGCCTGTGCACCGTTCATTGCCACCTGCTTTCTCCCTAACGAAAACACCCCGCCGATTGGGGCGGGGTGGTCGTATACGCCGACTGCGCGCTACGCGACGATACCCCGACAACTTAGAATTAGAATCCCTAGCAGGGCAGGGGCCGTCATGAAAGGGAGTATAGCGGGCGCGCTGGGCGCTGTCAAGCAAGTTTGCGGTGCGGTCTTCCATTGATGACGCGCAAGCCTCACTCTGGCGGCTGAAATGCGCTATCATAAAAATAGAACTTTTCAGGTGAGACCATGCTCTGCTTGATCTGCACTGTTCCCCGCATCGATACCGTCGCAGCCTGTCTCTGCCAGTGCGTTACAGTTTAGGCTCCTGCCGAGGAGGAGGTTCATCATCGAAACGTTGCGTGTATCGGGCAGTTCCCGCCCCAACTCCGTGGCCGGGGCCATCGCCGCGCTGCTCAGAAGCCAGGGTGAAGTCGAGGTGCAGGCCATCGGCCCCCAGGCCGTCAATCAGGCGGTCAAGGCTATTGCCATTGCCCGCAGCTACATCGAACCCGACGGCCTTGACCTCTATACCCGGCCATCGTTTGTCAAGCTCGAGCTGCAAAACGAAGAGCGCACCGCGGTCAGATTCAGCGTTCGCTCTCAGCCGCGTGCGCCGGGCTAGTCCTGGAGGGGGTTTAAGTAGGGCTGCTCACGGTATTTTCACAGAATCTGAGTACACTGGTAAGTGTTAGGTGTGGCGTAAGCCGTACCTGGTTGCTGACTCACGACAAGCTGGCGGTCGGGGCTTGCGCCGCGACCAACAAGAAACCTGTGTGAGACGGTCAAAGGAGGGTAACATGGGTTTTGGACTGTGGCTATTTATCATCACCTTTGTTGGCACCTTGCTTGTCCAGTTCTGGCTTAAGCGCACCTATGGGCGCTATGCCCGGGTAGCCAACGCCTCGGGGCTGAGCGGCGCCGAGGTCGCCAAGGCGATGTTGCGCGCTAACGGCCTGCACGATGTCAGGGTCGAGCCTGTGCAGGGGGTACTGTCCGATCATTACGACCCGCGCAGCCGCACGGTGCGGCTCTCGGCGGATAACTACCGCAAAGCCAGCGTAGCGGGGATGGCGGTCGCTGCCCACGAAGTCGGTCACGCTATCCAGCACGCCAAGGGCTACACCCCGTTGCAGGTCCGCGCGGCGCTAGTACCGGTCGCCAGCATCGGCGCTAACTTCGGCCCTTGGCTGGTGATCATCGGCTTCATGATCGGCGCTATGGGCTTAGCCCAGATCGGCATCATCCTGTTCGCCGCCGCGGTGCTGTTCCAGTTAGTCACTCTGCCGGTTGAGTTCGATGCCAGCAACCGCGCCATGCGGCAACTGGCACAGATGGGGTTGGTCACACCCACCGACAGCGGTGGGGCGCGCATGGTCCTAAACGCCGCTGCCATGACCTACGTGGCCGCGCTGGCTGCGTCATTAGCCTACCTGCTCTACTACCTGAGCATCTTCCTGGCTAATCGGGAGTAATTGTCGCCGCGCCACCTAGCCTTTGACGTACTGCGCCGCGTCCTTGGCGGGGCTTTTGCCGCCCCGGTACTGGATGCGGCGCTGTCGCGTAGCCAGGCCGCACCGCAGGAACGGGGCTTTACTACCGACCTAGTTTACGGGACGCTGCGCCATGCCGTGTTGCTGGAGGCTTGCTTAGCGCCCCACTTAAGATCACCCGAAAGGCTCCCCCACGCTGCTAAGAGCATCTTGCTGCTGGCGAGCTACGAAGCGCTCATTCGCCAGACCCCCCGGTGGGCTGCGGTTTATGAGTGGGTAGCGGTCGCCAAAACACAGGTTCCTAAGCTGAGCGGGCTGATCAACGCGGTGCTGCGCCGCGTGACTCTACCTGACGACCCAACACCCGCCCAGCAGGCCGGCGTGCCCGAATGGCTCTATGCCTACTGGCAGGCGCAGTTCGGTGCAGCCACGGCTCACGAGATCGGCCAGGCCATGCTGGAGCCGGAGCCGCTGTGGCTCACCAGCTATCACCAAGCCGCTGCCGCGAGCCTCGCGGCTGAAGGTGCAACCGTTACGCCGGGGCCGCTGCCGGGCAGCCTCGCCGTCCGCCCCGCCAAGCCGCTAGCGGCACACGAAGCCTTCCGGCGCGGCTGGCTGCAGCCGCAAAACCCTGCCTCACGGTTGCCCACTTTGCTCCTTGCGCCACAGCCGGGCGAGCGGGTGCTCGACCTTTGCAGCGGGAGCGGCATCAAGGCGGCTGAGATCGCCCATGCGGGGGCAAAACCTGTCAGCATCGAGCTTATGCCTGCCAAGCTGGCCGCCGCCAAAAAGAACTTGGCGCGACTGGGGCTTCAGGCCGAGCACCATAGCTACGACCTCAGGCGCGTGCCGCCGCTTAAGCCTGCCGCTAAGGTGCTGCTCGACGCCCCCTGCTCAGGGACCGGCACGCTGCGCGGCAACCCCGAGATCCGGCTGCGGGTGACCGAGGAAGCGATAAAAGAGCTGGCCGCGCTGCAACGGCAGTTGCTTGCTACCGCCGTAGCACTGACTGCGCCGGGCGGCACGCTGGTCTACGCGGTCTGCGCCCTAACGCCCGACGAGGGCGACGAAGTTGTCGCTGCGGCTATGGCATGCTATCCCGAACTGCGTGCGGATAAACTCTCCTTGCCCCTCCCTCACCGCATCACCGGCCACGGTGCCGCGGTGCTCCCTGTCGAGGGCCTGGACGGGTTCTATCTGGCGCGTCTTGTCAAGGATCCCTAGCGCTGAAGGTGTGGGAAGGGGGTGCTGTCGAGGGCAGGTTTAAGCGGCAACGTTGCTTAGTGGAGCGCGTGGTTGCACTATGCAACCACTTTGTGATAGGTTTTGGCCATGCCTACGCTTCATGTTCGTAACGTGCCCGAGGAGCTGCACCAAGGGCTTCGGCGCCTGGCGGAACGCAAGCACCGCTCCCTCAGCGCCGAAGTGATTGCCCTCTTGGAGCAGGCTCTAAGCGCGGAGGAGATGAGGGAAGCACAAGAGCACCTGCTGGCCTCGATCCGCAGGCGGCGCTCGCTGATCACTTCAACAGCCGATGTCGATAGTGTAGGCTTGCTCCGCGAGGATCGTGCCAGGTGAATGCCTGCGTCATCGATGCTAGCGTCGGCATCAAACTCCTTCTGGCAGAGAACTTAAGCGACCGGGCCGACGCTCTGTTCGCCTGCTTAGTTACCGACCCACCGAGTTGCTTTTATGGCTCGAGCCCCCAGCCTGATCCCTCTTAGCGAGCGCGTCTACTACCTCCCTGGCAGCGTCAACTGCGCGGTGGTGGTGGGCGAAGGCGGCCAGGCCGTGCTGATCGACACCGGGCAGGACAAGGACCACGGCCGACGCCTGGCCCAAGCCTGCGAGGCGCAAGGCGTTAAGCCGGCAGCCATCGCCAACACCCACTCGCACGCCGACCACTACGGCGGCAACGACTACCTGACGCGCAGCCTGGGCCTGCCGGTCTACGCTCCCCCGTTTGAGGCCGGCATCATGCAAGAGCCCTACCTCGAGCCGGTCTATCTGTTTGCGGGGGCCAAACCCCCTGCCGAAATGCTCAACAAGTGGCTATTAGCCAAGCCCTCGCCGGTCGATTACCTGCTGGCACCAGGGGAACTTGAGCTGTTCGGCATTACCATCACGGTACTAGACACCTCCGGCCATGCCCACCGCCACTACGCTTTGCAGGTCGATGACGTGCTGCTCGCCGCCGATGCGGTGTTCGGCCTGGGCCTGCTGGAGAAGTACCCGCTCCCCTTTGGCCAAGATATCGGTCGGCAGCGGGCTAGCATGACAGCAGTAGGGACGCTTGGCGCTCGGGTGGTAGTGCCCGGCCACGGTGAGCCGACCGAGGAGGTCGGTGGCCTAGTAGCCGCCAACCTGGCCGCGCTCGACCGAGCCGCCGAGGTAGTCGCGGCGGCATGCACCGGCGTCGACAGTGCTACGGTGCTAAAAACCACCTGCGACGAGCTCGGCATCGCGATCAACGACCTGCCTCGCTACACGCTCAACCTCTGCACGGTGCAGGCTTATCTTAGCTACCTGCGCGAAACGGGCCGGGTGAGCTTTGAGCTGCGCGATAACCGGCTGTGCTGGCAGCGGGTCTAGTAGCGTAGCGCTAGGCGCGCTGTAGGCTAGGGCGCAAATGGGACGAGGGTCTGCTGCTCAAAGTCGAGGCGGAATACCCCGCCCCCGTCGGGGATCACTACCTCAAAGCGGGTTGGCTCCAGCCCGGCCCAGCGCTCGATCAGATAGCGCCCTGGCCGCAGCGGACCGGCAAACGGTGAAGCCTGGCGCACTCCGTCGAGGCGGACCATCTGACCTGGTGGCAACTCCCAAAAGAGCATGGTGTCAAAGAGCGGCCTTAAAGTCTCGTCTACCCGGCTGACGCGGAAGTTGCGCACCGTGACCGACACCGTCTTGGTCTCGAAGCCGGGCCGCGACAGCCGTACCGTGCGCATACCCGGCAGTGCCGGCACGGTGATGGGGCTCACTCCTACCTCTCGTCCCTCGACCGTTACTGCCGCTGTAGGGGTGCTAACAACCTGGATGGTGCCGCCGCTGATCGGTGTCAAGAGGGCGGTGGTGAACTCGCTGCGATCGGCTTCTAGGGTCACGGTGGAGGTCCAGAGCAGGTAGCCGTCCTTGCGCAGCTCGAGCTGGTAGCGGCCCGGTTGCAGCAAGAGCGGCTCGAGCCGGCCGGTGCGGCCCATTAACAGGCCGTTGACGAAGACGGCAGCGCCCTCCGGCTGGCTGCTGATGAACCAGCTAGCCGTCCCACCGACGAGCCTTGGGGCAGGGCTGATAAACTCCGTCACCGCTTCGGCCAAGACCTGGGCTACTGCCGGCAGGCTCGCCTGGTCAAACGACTGGGTGATAAGGTCCGAGGCGCGGCGGGTTTGGGCGTTAACCGCCAGAATAGTGACCGAAAACCGCTGGCCGTCGCTTTGCGACACCTCACCGCTGACGCCGTAGCGCCCCTGCTCGAGCTCGGTGAAAAAGATGGCTAGCTCGACATCTAGGCTCCCGGCGATGCCGCGGGTAATAACCTCACCAGGCAGGATGACTAGGCCGCTCTGCTGCGCCAGCTCGGCTCGGAACGCGGCCACCAGCTCCACCACAACCGTGTCCGGCACTTCGCCCCGGCTCCCGAAAGTCGGCACTACCACCTGAGCCTGCCCCAAACCGAGGAGCGCCAGCGCTAATAGCGCCAATAGCACCGAGCGGCAGCAGACCAGCATCACCTTTAGTATAGCCGCCCCGATGCGTTTGGGGGGTGTTAATGTAAGGCGGCTATGCGAATTCTGGTGTTAAGCGACATTCACGCCAACCAGATCGCCTTCGAGGCGGTGCTGCGGCATGCTGGGCGGCAGCGCTGGGACAGGGTGCTGTTCCTGGGTGATGTGGTGGGCTACTACCCCGAACCCGAAGCGGCTACCCGCACGCTGCGCGAGCTACAGCCCGAGTCGGTGCTGGGCAATCACGATGCTTTGCTGCTCGAGCTAGTTAATAACCCGGAGCCCGGCCCACTCGGCCACAGCCTGGTCCATGAGGTGCTTGACAGACACCGGCAGTGCCTATCAGGGGAGAGCCTGGCCTTCTTGCAGACCTTTCAGCCGCGCTTGCAGCGCGATAGCTGGGAAGCCACCCACGGCTCGCTGCGCCATCCCTGGGAGTATCTGGCTAGTCTGCCGAGCGCGCAAGCCAACCTCCCGCTCTTAAGCACTGACCTCTGTCTGGTCGGTCACACCCATGTGCCCATGATCTACGCCTGCGTGCAGACCAGCCAGGGCAACCTGTGGCGCATGGTGCCGTTTCGGGGCGAACGCGCCATCTACCGTCTGCCGCCCAAGGCTAAAGTATTTTTCAATCCCGGCTCGGTCGGCCAACCGCGCGACGGGGTGCCGCTGGCCAGCTACGCCATCTTCGATGAAGAGCTGCGGGTGATCGAGCTGTTCCGCGTCCCCTTTGACCTGCTGGCGGTGCAGCGGCAGGTGCGCGAGCAAGGCTATCCCGAGGCACTGGCCGTCCGGTTGGAGGTGGGCCGATAGTCGCTCCCTTTGGTCACGACCGCCCCCGCGCCCTGCTGCGCCGCCTTCGCGCTCACACCTTGCTGTTTGTCGGCCCGGCTGGCGTCGGTCGCCGCCAGGTGGCCCGCTGGTACGCTGCCTGGCTCAACTGCGCCGCCCCCGGTTCGGAGCCGTGCGGGCGCTGCGCTAGCTGTTTGGCTATGCAGCAGAATGCTCACCCTGACTATCGCGAGATAGCACCCGAGGCCACCACCCAGAGTGGTCGCGCTAGCCGCCGCCTGCAATTGCGCATCGGCGACCTGGTGCCGCGCCAAGGGCTGGGCGAGAACCCCGATCCGCTGGGGCCGTGGCTGATGCACCGCCCTAGCTATCGGCGCCGGGTTGGGGTCATCGACCAGGCTGAGGCGCTGACTGAGCAGGCCGCCAACGCCTTCTTGAAGATGCTGGAGGAGCCGCCTAGCTACACCACGCTGATCTTGATCGCTGAGAGCGAACAGGCGCTGTTGCCGACCGTGGCCTCGCGCGGCACCCCGGTGCGCTTCGGGCCGGTGTACCGCGGTGAGAGCAGCCATCCGGCGGCGCGGCTGGGGCGGATCGGCGACATCATCAGCGCCGAGGCTAGCCAGCAGGACTTTGTTGAGCTAGTGGCGCTCATCGATGACTACCTGGCGGCCATCCCTCGAGGGCTAGACCAGGCGCTACTTAGTGCCGACGCGCTGGAGAAGCGCTGGAGTGCCGAACTCGACTTCGATCTGCCCGAGCTGCTGCGGGCCCGCCTCAGCGGCTGGCCCGCCCCGGCTTATTGCGAGGCTCTGGCAGCACTCGACCGCTGCGAAACCGCCTTAGCCGCCTACGCTTCGCCAGGGCTGGCAGTTCAGCTGTTGACGCTGACGCTGCGCGAGATCGTTAGACATCGTTAGAATCAGTCTCGCTTCGCTCGGATCCGCCGCTATTCCTGAGCCTCGGCTAGGTCGCGGCTAGTACCGCCTTTGAGGCACGCCACCGCCTCGGCTGGATACTCCTCGTAACCCCCTTCGTCGGTCTCTAGCCCGACGGTCTGTTTCAGCGGATTGAGCTTAATAATCCGCCCGCAGGTCCCCGACTCGGTATGACAGGCGCGCACACCTTTCTTGGGCAGGCCGTGCAGCAGCTCCTGGTACATCTCGTGCTCGTACTGCAAGCAACACATTAAGCGGCCGCACCGCCCGCTGATCTTGTCAGGATTCAAAGGGAGCTGTTGGTCGCGGGCCATGCGGATGGAGACCGCGCTAAAGCTCTGTAGCCAGGTCGAGCTGCACGAGCCCATGCCACAAGCTCCCAAGGTTCCTAGAATACGCGCTTGGTCGCGTGGCCCGACATTGCAAAACTCGATACGCGCCTGGGTGTGCGGCAGCAACGCCTGAGTCAGCACCCGGAGCGGCACCTGCTCCTCGGCGGTGTAGCTAATCACCAACACCTGCTCATCGAGCGTAAACTCCAGGCTGATGAGCTTGAGCTTGAGGCGCTGTTCGCGCGCCCTGGCCCGCAGCAGCCACTTAAGGGACTCGGCCTGGAGCCGCAAGGCTTCGTACTGCTCTAGGTCCTCAGGGAGCGCTTGGCGGATGTAATGGCCGCTCGGTTTGGAGTGCTCGGTGATCTTGGTCCGCACTAGGCCCAGCTCGAGCCCGCGCCGGGTGCTGACCACACAGCGCGTCCCGACCTTCGGCGGGGTGGGGGGGGCCTCCAGGTAGTGTAGTTTCGGGCCGTTATCAAACCGAACGCCGATGCATTCGGGCATAAGACCTCCTCAGACGCCCCGGGCCGGAGCCCTGAGGCGTGTAGGGCTATCGTAGCGTAACGGGTCATGGGTAATGGGTAATGAGTGATGGGTAAAAGGCCTGGGGGGAGTGTCGAGAAAATCGCTCTCGCTTTTGTAGGGGGGCTCGGAAAGAGCTGTTAGCTTATCAGCAAAGGCTTATCTGACTAGCTGACCGGCTGACTGGCTCGAGCCTGTAGCTCGGAGCCGAAACTGTTCACATCGTTTTCTGGTAACATCAGGTGTCGGTTCGTCGCTTGGCGCAACGACTTTGAGGAGGATCTTAAGTGCTAGCTCTACCGTGCCTTATTCAAGGCGGCATGGGTGTTTCAGTCTCCAACTGGCGCCTAGCCAGAACTGTATCCCTGCTGGGACAATTGGGGGTGATCTCGGGCACCGCCATGGACACCGTGTTGGTCCGCCGTCTACAGGACGGCGACCCTGGTGGGCTGGTGCGCCGGGCGCTGGCTGCGTTCCCCTTCCAGCAGTGGGTCAAACCGGTGTTGGAAAGGCACTTCTGCCCCGAGGGCCGAGGGGGCAGGCCCTATCTGCGCGTCCCTATGCCGACCGGCCTGGGCGATACCGCCTCGCAGATGCTGCATGCCCTGGGCAGCTATGTGGAGGTCTTCTTGGCTAAGGAGGGGCACTCCGGCCTGGTGGGCATGAACCTCCTGACCAAGCTGCAGATTCCTACCCTGGGCGCCCTCTACGGGGCCATGCTGGCCAAGGTGGACTATGTCCTGATGGGCGCGGGCATCCCCCGTGAGATCCCCGAAGCCCTCGACAGGCTGGCAGCCGGTGAGACAGCCTCGCTTAAGCTCGACGTGACCGGTTGGACAGGTGCAGAAGCAGCGCGGCTAAGGTTTAATCCCCAAGAGATTGCCGGTGAAGTCCAGACCATTAAGCGCCCCAGCTTTCTGCCCATCATCGCGTCTAACTCGCTGGCGACCCTGCTGGCCCGCAAGGTGACCGGTAGCATCCAGGGCTTTGTGATCGAAGGCCCCACCGCCGGCGGGCACAACGCTCCGCCCAGGGGGGCGCCGGTCTTTGATGAGCGCGGTCAGCCGGTCTACGGCGAGCGCGATGTGGTTGATCTGGAGCAGATCAAGGCGCTAGGTTTGCCCTTCTGGTTGGCCGGTAGCGCGGGTTCGCCCGAGGCCCTGCAAGAGGCCCTGGATCGGGGCGCGGCGGGCGTTCAGGTCGGGACGCTGTTTGCCTACAGCCAAGAGTCGGGCTTTGAGCCGGGCCTCAAGCGGAGGATTCTCGAGCAGGCGGCTAGGGGAGAGGTGAAAGTCTTTACCGACCCCAGAGCCTCGCCTACCGGGTTCCCCTTCAAGGTCGCGGAGGTCGCGGGCACGCTCTCGCAACTTGAGGTCTACCAGGAGCGCACCCGGGTCTGCGATCTGGGCTATCTGCGTGAGCCCTACCAGGTAAAGGAAGGCAAGATCGGCTTCCGCTGCGCTTCTGAGCCGATCGACCAGTACCTGGCCAAAGGTGGCGAGCTCGCCCACACTGAAGGCCGCAAGTGCTTGTGCAATGCGCTGATGGCGGCGGTGGGGCAGGGGCAGCTGCAAAAAGGTGGCGAGCAAGAGTTGCCGTTGGTAACCAGTGGCGACGAACTGGAGCGAATCGGCAATTTTGTCAAGCGGTTTGGCCTGGACTATAGCGCTGCTGATGTGGTGGGGTACTTGCTGAGTCCGACTGCTGTGCCCAAGATGGCTGTAGCCGGGTAGGGCTACCGGCTCAGCGCCACTAGCAGCGCAAAGTCGTCGGGTGCTAAAGGGTCGTCCAGTGCGGCCTTGTTACGCCTGCTAGCGCCGCAGCGCTCACAGCGGAAAAGGATCACCCAGCCTTTCTTGCCGCTGTGCTCAACCCCAACTGGCACCAGCAGCCCGCCGCAGTCGCTGGCGCGGTCACCGGGGTTAATATCTACGTGTTGTGAGTGCAGGCAGTACGGGCAGTGGTTGCGGCAGCCGCCCTGCAGCGGCGGCACCTGGCGCCCGCAGCGATGGCAGCCAAACGGCTCGTTGCGGGCCACAAAGCGCTTGACGGTTATACCCCCGCGAGATGCTCGAGCGCCCCTAGGGCGTGCAGCGTAGTGCGTACCTCGCGCAGCAGCGCCAGGCGTCGGCGGCGCACCGTATGGTCGTCAACCATCACTAGCACATGGTCTAGGAAAGCATCTAGCGGCGGCTTAAGGGTCAGCACCTGACCGACCGCCTCCTCCAGGCCGTCGAGCCTGCCGGTGGGCCCACGCCCTAGATCCCAGGGGGTGAGCGTCTCGGCGGCTCTTGCCAGCAGCGTGGCCACCCCTTCGCGCGCTGGCGTCAGGGCGGCAAAGAGTGGTGCCTCGTAGTCGGCCTCGAGGCGGGTAGGGTCGAGCGGGGTGGCATCGGCCTCTTTGGCCAGATTGGCGGCCCGCTTGTAGATGGTCATCAAGGCGGCAAACTCGGCCTCGCGGCTGAGGGTAACCAGCAGATGCGCCCGGCGCGCCGCGGTGATAACCGGCGGGCGATCGGCGATAGCTGCGCGGATCACTTCGATGCGGATACCCTCCTCGCCGAGCAGCCCGGCGACCCGATCCCAGATGAACTGTTCGGCCTCTTGCAGGACGGCCTCGCTAACCGCTACCTGGCTCCCAAAGGCCTGGGCCGCCGTTGCCAATAGTGCCCGTAGCGGGATAGGCCAGCCCTGGGCCGGGAGGATGCGCGCTAGCGCCATGGCATCGCGCCGTAATCCGAACGGATCGGCTGAGCCCGAGGGGCGATGGCCCAAAGCCAGAAAGCCCAGCAGCTTATCCAGGCGGTCGGTTACGGCCAGCAGCGCCCCCGCCGCTGAGACGGGGAGCGGCGCGGCAGGTCCGACCGGACGGACGCCGTCTTCTAACACCTGGGCGACTGCCGGCGGATAGCCCTCGGCCAGCGCATAGGCCTTGCCCATCACCCCAGCCAGTTCGGGGAGTTCAAAGACCATCTGGGTGGCTAGATCGGCGCGAAAGACCGGGGCGGCTTTGGCTAACGCCTCCTGCTCAGCCGGGCTGAGCCCTACCAGCGTGGCGAGCTGCGCGGCGGTCGCGCCTACCCGCGCTACCTTGTCGGCCATGGTGCCCAACTCTTGGTGAAAGGCGATCCCCGACAGGCTCCAGGCCAGCTGCGAGAGGCTCTTCTGACGATCGTGCTCCCAGAAGAAGCGGGCGTCAGCCAGCCGCCCGGCCAGCACCTGCTCGTACCCCTGGCGCACTATGCTCTCGTTGGGGACGCGGTTGTTAGCAACGCCCACAAAGGCCGCAGCGAGTTGCCCGCTAGCGCCCTGCAGCGGGAAGAAGCGCTGGTGGTGGATCATAGTGGTAGCCAACACCGCTTCAGGAAGATCGAGGTAGGCGGCATCGAAGCGGCCCAATACGGCGACCGGATACTCAACTAAACCGGTTACGTCGTTGAGCAGCTCCTCGTTGCGCACCGGGGTGAATCCGGCCTCCGCAGCAGCGCGCGTTACCTCTTGCCAGACGCGCTCGAGCCGCATGGCGCTATCGGCTACTACATAAGCGTCCAGCAAGGTCTGAGGGTAGTGCCTGGGGGTCGCGATCATCACCGGGCCAGGGCTCAGCAGGCGGTGGCCGTAGGAGTGGGAAATAGCGTCGAGCCCGGCTATCGAGAGGGGGAGGGTCTCGTCGCCCAGTCTCGCCAACAGCCAAGCCAGCGGGCGCAAGAAGGCGACCTCGCCGGTGCCCCAGCGCATCTTGCGCGGAGCTGGAAACTCTTCGATGATTTGCCGCAGCGCCGCGGGCAGCAGCTCGCTGGCGGCTTCACCGCCGACCCGTTTACGCACGGTTAAGTACTCACCGCGCTCGGTTGCCTCGATAGCTAGCGCCTCTGGCGCCACCACTTGGCTGCGGGCAAAGCCCAGCGCAGCCTGGGTCCAGGCCCCCTGGGCGTCAAGGGCAGCCTGTTTGTGGGGGCCGCGGCGCAGTATCAGCCGCACCTCGCTGTGCGCTGCTACATCTTCGGCCAGGACGGCGATGCGGCGCGGCGTGGCGTAGCTGGTAAGTTCACCGTGGGCCAGGTGCAGCGCTGCCAGCTTCTCCCTCATCAGCGTAGCGATAGCCTCGCGCGCCTGCGGCAGGTACCAGCTAGGCAGCTCTTCGGTACCGATCTCCAACAGCAGGTCGGCCGTCATGCTGGCTCCGTGGCCAGATGGGCCTTGGCGGCGGCTTCGGCCAGGCGCCGCACCCGCTGTACATAGGTTTGTCGCTCGGTGTGCGACAGTACCCCTCGAGCATCGAGCAGGTTAAAGGCGTGGCTGGCTTTCATCACAAACTCGTAGGCGGGGTAGAGCAGGCCGTGCTCTAACAGCCGCTCTACCTCACCCTCATAGGCCTCGAACAGCCGGCGCTGCAAGTCGGCGTTGCTGTGCGAGAAGTTATAGTGGCTGTGTTGAATCTCAAAGTCGCGGCGGAGGTCGCCGATGGTCACCCCCGGGGCATATTCGACCTCGAAGGCGTGAGTCTTGCCTTGCAGGTACATTGCCAAACGCTCGAGCCCGTAGGTCAGCTCGACCGAGACCGGCTTGAGATCGATCCCGCCGACTTGCTGAAAATAGGTGAACTGGGTAATCTCCATGCCGTCCATCATCACCTGCCAGCCCAAGCCCCAGGCTGCCAGCGTCGGCGACTCCCAGTTGTCCTCCTCGAAGCGGATGTCGTGGGCTGTCGGATCGATACCCAGCGCGGCCAGTGAGCCCAGATACTGCGCTTGGCTATCCGGCGGCGAGGGCTTGAGGATCACCTGGTACTGGAAGTAGTACTGGAAGCGGTAGGGGTTGTCGCCAAAGCGCCCATCGGCCGGACGGCGCGAAGGTGCCACATAGGCCGCTCGCCACGGCTTGGGCCCCAGCGCCTGGAGGAAGGTAGCAGGATAGAATGTCCCGGCTCCGACTTCGGTATCATACGGTTGGCTAATGACACAGCCACGATCCGCCCAATAGCGGTCGAGGGTGAGGATGATATCTTGGAAGACCATACACTCCATTCCATGGCGCGCCGTAAGCAAAAGCATCCACCCCAAGGAACGTAACGGAACTCCCCTTAGGGTTTGCTCTAAGCGCGTAGTATAGCATTATGATCACGACGCTTAGGAGCCACCAAGGAGGCGCCCGTGAATCGCTACGATGACCGCGCTAGGCTGGTGTTCCACTTTGCCCGCGAAGAAGGGGCCAAGCTCGGCCATGCCATGATCGGGCCGGAGCACCTGTTGCTGGGGTTGATGCGTGAGAACGGCACCGCCAGCAAGGTGCTAGTCGAGTTTGGCGCAACGCTAGAAGGCTTCCGCCGTCAGGTTGAAGAGATGGTTGGGCGTGGCGACGGTCTGCCGCGCAATGAGACCGCTGCCATTACTCCCCGCGCCCGCCGCGTCATGGAACTAGCCGGGAGCGAGGCCCGCTCCATGAGCAGCAACGTCATCGCTACCGAGCATATCTTGCTGGGCATCATCCGCGAAGGCGACGGGGTGGCCTATCGCATTCTGCAGAACCTTACCCGCGACGTCGATACCGTGCGCTGGCGCATCCTGGCCGCCGCCGACCCTAAGGCGCAGGCCGAGACGGTTAATACCCCCTTCCTGGACGAGTATGCCCGCGACCTGACCAAGGAGGCCCGCGACGGCAAGCTCGACCCGGTGATCGGCCGCCTCGAAGAGATCCGCCGAGTGATCCAGATCCTGTCGCGTCGCACCAAGAATAACCCGGTGTTGATCGGTGAACCGGGGGTGGGCAAGACAGCTATCGTCGAAGGGTTGGCGCTAGCTATTATCGAGGGGCGGGTGCCGCCCAATCTGCGCAACGTGCGTGTGCTGTCGATCGACTTATCGAACATTGTGGCCGGGACTAAGTATCGCGGTGAGTTCGAGGAGCGCCTGCGCCATGTCATTGAAGAGCTAAAGAACGCCCGGGTAGTAGCCTTTATCGATGAGATGCATACCTTAGTCGGCGCTGGTGGGGCGGAAGGTACGCTGGATGCCGCCAACATCCTCAAGCCACCGCTGTCGCGGGGTGAAGTGCAGGTTGTTGGCGCCACTACTACCGGTGAGTACCACCGCTACATCGAAAAAGATGCGGCCTTAGAGCGGCGCTTCCAACCGGTCATCGTTTTGGAGCCTTCGCCCGAAGAGACGCTGAAGATCTTGCACGGCCTGCGCGAGCGCTATGAAGCCCATCACGGCGTGATTATCCCTGAGCAGGTGCTTAAGCTGTCGGTCCGCTTCGGCGAGCGCAGCTTGCCGGGCCGCAACTTCCCCGATAAGGCGATCGACCTTATCGATGAGGCGGCCTCGCGCACGCGCCTCAATAAGTCGCTCGGCTTCCCGGTGTTGGAAGAGGCCGACGGTACGCCGATCGTGAGCCGCGAAGATGTCGAGGCGGTGGTCAACTCCTGGGGCGGTATCTACGTCGATGATCAGGACGACGGCAAGCTAGCTGAGATCGAGCAGAACCTCAAGCGGCATGTGGTGGGGCAAGACAAGGCCATCTACGCCTTGGCTGCCGCCTTGCGCCGCGCCCGGGTCGGGCTAGGCGGGCGGACCCGGGTCGCCGCCTCGTTCCTCTTTGTCGGCCCCTCAGGGGTCGGCAAGACCTTCTTGGCCAAAAGGCTGGCCGTTGAACTGTTTGGCAGTGAGCGGGCGCTAGTTAGGCTGGACATGTCCGAGTACCAGGAGTCGCACGCCATCAGCAAACTGATTGGTGCGCCGCCGGGCTACATCGGCCACGAGCAGGGCGGGCGCTTGACCGAGGCCATCCGCCGCCAGCCGTTTAGCGTGGTGCTGCTGGACGAGATCGAAAAGGCCCATCCCGACATCTACAACACCTTCTTGCAGGTCTTAGACGATGGCCGCCTCACCGACGGCCTCGGCCGCACCGTGGACTTCAGGCGGGTGATCTTGATCATGACCTCTAACATCGGCTTTAACGTGGGCGCTTCGGTCGGCTTCCAGGAGGTTGCCCGCGATGAGCAGGGACCGCTCAAGAGCATCTTCAACCCGGAGTTTTTGGACCGCCTCGACGAGACTATCACCTTTCAGACTTTTGACGAACAGGGGGTGCTGCGCATCGCCAATCAGATGCTCGACGAGATCCGCGAGGAGCTATTAGCGCGCGATGTTCAGGTGTCGTTTGGTCCGGAGGTAGCTGCTTTCTTGGTCAAGCGTCTGCCCAAGGGGGACAGCGCCCGGCCGCTGCGTGCGGTAATGCGCGAATACATCGAAGATCCCTTATCGCTGGAGATTCTCAAACACGGTAGCGGTGAGGGGATGATTATAGCCGTCGAGAGCGATAAAGTAGTGTTTGCCCGTCCGGTGCCGATGGTGTGAGGCGGGGCGCGTGAGGGGGTAGACTAGCACCGTGAGAGGTTATCCCCAGTCGAGGACCGCCGGTGGCTAAGACCATCACCGTTTACGTCTGTAGCGCCTGTGGTAGCCAGTCTCCGGCGCCGCTAGGCCGCTGCCCGCGCTGTGGCGGCTGGGGGACGATAGAGGCCCAACCGGCTGGCGGTGAAGCTGCCTTGCGTGCGGCTGCCGGTGTCCAGCAGCTCGGTGAGATCGGTGACACTGCTTTGCTAAGGCGCCCCACCGGCGTCGATGAGGTTGACCGTGTGCTGGGTGGTGGTTGGGTGGCGGGCGCGGTATTGCTGTTGGCGGGTGAACCGGGGATCGGCAAATCTACGCTGCTCTTGCAGCTTGCCCACCGGTCGGTCATGGCCGGGTGGGCTACGCTCTACGTAGCGGGCGAGGAGTCCTTGGCGCAAGTGAAACTCCGCGCCGAACGCTTAGCGGTATCGCCCGAGCTAAGCTTGACCCGCGAGACCGACGCCAGGACGCTGGCCGAGCATCTGCGTCAAGAGCGTCCCAGCCTAGTTATTGTTGACTCTATTCAGACCATTATCGCCGATCAGGGGGTGCCCGGCAGTCTGACGCAGGTCCGCGATGCCACTGCTATTCTGACCCAGGCTGCCAAGGAGAGCGGGTCTACCTTGGTATTAATCGGCCACATTACCAAGCAGGGGATGATCGCCGGCCCCAAGGTGATCGAGCACATGGTCGATACCACCTTAGCGCTAGAGACGGCCTCGGGCTTTCGGGTACTGCGCGCCATGAAAAACCGCTTCGGCCCGGCGGGTGAAGTCGGCGTCTTTGAGATAACTGGAATGGGCATGACGGCGATAGCCAACCCGTCTGAGGCGTTTTTGGCCGAGCGCCCTAAGGGCGTCCCCGGCTCGGTGGTGGTTGCCGCTTTGGAAGGCCAGCGGCCGCTGCTGCTAGAGGTGCAGGCCCTGGCTGCCAAGTCGCCTTATGCCGCGCCGCGCCGGATTGTGCAAGGGCTTGATGCTCGCCGGGTGGATGTGGTGTTGGCGGTCTTAGAGCGGCGGCTCGAGCTCCCCTTGGCGGGCCTTGACGTCTATGTCAATGTGGCTGGGGGCTTGCGCCTTACCGATCCCGGCGCCGATCTAGCTGTGGCACTAGCGGTCTATTCGGCGGTCACTAACCGCCCGGTTCCGGAGGGGACTGCGGTGGTCGGCGAGGTGGGCCTGGCTGGCGAGATCCGCTCAGTCACTCAGTTGGCGCGCCGCGCCGCCGAAGCTCAGCGCGCTAACTATCCCCGGCTGATCGGCCCGCGCGGTGCCCCTGATTCAGCGCTGGTCATTACCTCCTTGGCTGATGCGCTGCGCGTCACCTGGGGAGGCTGAAGTGTCGTCGAGCTATCAGCTAGCCAGGGCCCTGCTAAGCCTGTGTGGCGCCGCTCTGGGCTGGCTGCTAGCCGATTGGCTGATCGAGCAACAGGTGCTGATGGGGGCTGTTAATCTCGGCTACCTGACGCTCTTGGGGCTGCTAACCGGCTATCTGCTGAGCCCCCCCTTAGCCCACCGCATTGAACGGCTGTGGGAGAGGGTAAGGCCGCGCCTGTCCCCGGATGCTGTGTTAGCCGCCGGTATCGGTGCCACCTTGGCGCTGATCATCACCGTTTTGCTCAACAGCCTGTTGCAGAATATCCCCGGCTTTACCTGGTACTGGTCATTGCTGTTGACCATCGTGCTGGTCGTGGCGTCGAGCTGGTTTTTTGTGGTCAACCGACAACTTTTCGCCCCTCGTGCAGTATTTAGCAGCTCCACCCCGGAAGGTGGACCGCGGCCTAAGATCATCGACACCTCAGCCATCATCGACGGCCGCATCGTCGAGGTCGTCGAGTCACACTTCATTGACGGCTCACTGCTAATACCGGCGCTGGTGCTGGGAGAGTTGCAGCATATCGCCGACTCGGATGACCCGTTGCGGCGGCGCCGGGGCAGGCGCGGGCTAACGCTGCTCGACCGGCTGGTGCAGCAGCGCATCGTCAAGACCGAAGTTATCAACGACGATGTTCCCGAGGCGCAAGAGATCGATGACAAGCTGATCAAACTGTGCTTAAAGCGCGGTGCCGATCTGATCACCACCGACTACAACCTCAACCGGATAGCTGCTTTGCAAGGCATCCGCGTGCTTAACGTCAACCACCTCGCCAATGCCATCAAGGTTGCCTTCCTGCCCGGCGAGCACCTGTCGCTCTATGTGGTTAAAGAAGGCCGTGAGCCCGGTCAGGGGCTGAGCTATCTTGAGGACGGCACGATGGTGGTGATCGAAGATGCGAAAAACTTGGTCGGCCAGACCGTGGACGTAGTAGTGACCAGTAACCTACAGACCACCATGGGGCGGATGATCTTCGCCAAGCGCAGCAACGGCGCGCCGTCCACCTCGCTTTAGCCAAAGCCAAGCGAGCAGGGGCGGAGCCTCAAGCTGGAAGCCCCTCAGGGGTTGCCGAGGGGCCTCTTGGCAGCTCGGGGGCTATTTCATTTCGGGTCGATCGGCAGTTTTCCCATCGACCTCGCCGGCGATTAGGAACTGCACCCGGAACGCTAGCGCCACGATAAAGGCGACCAGCAGCAGCGGCGCAGCCTGCCACAGCAGGAGCAGGCCCACAACGACGGCCAGCGTCAGGGGGAGGCGGAGCAAGGTAGCGCCCGCGGCGTTGCGCAGCACCAGCTGGCGGCGGTAGCCTGCACGGATCCCCTTAGCGAGCTGCTCCCGGAGCTGGTGCTGGCCACGCCTCAGGACATTCCGGAAATCAGTATCATTGGTCACGGTATAGCTCCTTTTAGCTGAGGGTTGTGTCACTAGGGCTAACTGGTGGGTCGCTGCGGTCCTCTGCTGGACCATACTCGCGGCGCTCGACCGCGATAGTCAGATTGGCGGCCAGTGCCGCGATCGCGCCGATGGCTGCCCACACCGGGAGCAGAACAGCGCCGACCACGCCGATGGTAAGCGGGACTTCGATGAGCACCCGGCCTTCTTCATTTTTGATCATGATCCGGCGGATGTTCCCTTCCCGCACTAGCTCCTTGATCTTGGCCACTACGGCGTCGCCGGTGATCTTGAACTCTTCGGTGGTGGTCTTTTCAGTTTCTGGGTTCATGGTAGCTCCTCAGCTCTGATTCTAGGGGTGCCGGGGGTGAGCGGTCATCACACCTTGGGGTGACGGCTGAGCGGGCTAAAGTAGGGCTATGGCCTCGCTACGCATGGTCTTGGTGCGGCCCAAAGAGCCGGCCAATATCGGCTCGGTGGCCCGGTCGATGAAGAACTTCGGCCTGACGGAGCTGGTACTGGTCTCACCCCAGCGCCCGGTCAGCGCCCGAGCCTATGCGCTGGCCTCTCACGCTGACGATGTGCTGGGGCAAGCCCGCACCGTCGCGACCGTTAGCGAGGCTATCGCTGACTGCGCCGTGGTGTTAGCGACCACCGCGCTTACCCGAACAGCCCCACAGCGCTGCTACACCCCACGTGAGGCCGCCTCCCGACTCCCAGCACAAGGCGCCGCCGTTCTCTTCGGCCCGGAAGACCACGGCTTATCCAACGACGACCTCAGCTACTGCCAAGGGATAATCACCATCCCCACCGCTGAGTACAGCTCGCTAAACCTGGCTCACGCCGTAACGATCATCGCTTACGAGTGGTTTTTAAGCCGCGCCGACGCCCCTTCGGTTGCGCTAACGGTGCCGTTGGCCGAGCGCTTGGTGTTAGAAGGGATGTATGAGCACCTGCGCGATACCCTCTACCTGATCGGCTACACCGACTCCCAGCGCGAGCGAGGGGCCATGCGCTTCTTTAGGCGGGTGTTCGATGCTGCCGGGCTCAGTTACCACGAAGTGCAGACCCTGCGCGGCCTCTGGCGGCAGGTGCAGTGGGCTGCTCGCGGGGTAAAACGCCGTTAGCTTTGCACCTGACAGGCAGCTAGCGGGTAGTAGGCATTGTTGACAAGATTGATCTTTATTTGCTACCTTACGCCATGGCACGTTTCCTGGCTCGAGCCCGTATGCCTGGGCGATGTTCGCCCTCGCAAGCCTGTGGACGTGCGCCCAAGCCCTCTCTTTAGTAGTAATAGCTAGGCTGCTGTTTCCGGCAAAGGAGTTTGCTATGGACCGCTGTTTCAGCAAGAAATCAAAATCGAAAGCAAAAGCAGATAGGAGACCGCCGTGTCACTCATCCTCTTAGAACTGGCTGCCGATCAGCCCCTGGATGCGCAGCAGGCCAACTTGCGCCAGGCGCTGCCGGGTAGCGAGGGGCAGCTGGTGGAGGCGTTTGCTGCTCCCGAGCTGACCGAACACTACTTCGTGTTTGACGGCCTCGATGAGGCGGCGATAGCACAGCTGGCTGAGCGATCCGGGCTGAGGCCCCTTAACATCAAGGCGGTGCGCTTGGTCGGCGAGGCTGCCGAGCGGACAGCGGAGGCGCGCTACCTCGTTGAATGGGACTTGCCCGAAGGGCTGACGATGGCAGCTTACTTGCAGCGCAAGGCGGAAAAGACCCCCCTTTACGCCCAGGTGCCGGAGGCCAAGTTCTTTCGCACCTACGTCTGTGAAGACATGAGTAAGTGCCTGTGCCTTTACGACGCGCCCGATGAGGCTGCCGTGCGCCGCGCCCGCGCGGCGGTCGGTGCGCCGGTCACTCGCCTCAGCCGGGTTGCTAATGATGATTCCGTCCCATCCTGAATTGACGGCCTGGGCTGCTGCGCACGCCGCGGAGCTAGACCGCAGCCCTGGTAGGCCGCAAGCGGCGCTGCGCGCAGCCCCCCTAGCGGACTATCTCGGTCTGCCGGTGCCGGTTCGCTGGGGAGGGCAGGGGAGGCCGTTGCCTGAGGCGGTCCAGGTCATCGCCAGCGTGGCCGAGGGGTCGCTGGCGGCGGCCTTCACGCTGTGGAGTCACTGGGTGGTGGTGTACTATCTGCTTGAGAGCGACAACCCCGAACTGCAAGAGACCTACCTCCCGGCCCTGGCCACCGGCGCCCGCCACGGCTCGACCGGTATGGCCAATGCGCTCAAGAATGCGCTGGGGCTCGAGCCCCTCAATGTGCAGGGCGAGGTGAGGTCCGCTGGCTGGCGCGTTAGCGGCACCGTCCGCTGGGCCTCGAACTTAGTCGGTGACTTCTTGCTGGCCGTCCCTGTGCAGCTCGCCCCCGGCGAAGCTGCCGCCTTCCTGGTCCCGGCTGAGCGAGCAGCGCTAACAGTGCAGCCAATAACCGGCCTGCTGGCCCTGGATGGCACCGCAACCGGCAGCGTAGCCCTGGCGGGGGCCGGCCTTACCCGAAGTGACCGCCTGCACCGCCAGCTTCCGGCTTTCTTGGTCCAGGTCCGGCCGTATTTTACTGTGCTGCAGGCCGCCTTCTGTTTGGGCTTGAGCCGCGCGGCCTTGGCTTCAGGCGAGACTAACCTGCGGCAGCGAGCGCCGCTGATGGCGCGCTATCAGGTGCTGCGGCGGCAACTCACCAGCGGTGAGGCGGCGCTGGCGCGCCTCGCGGCCCGTGTCCCGGCGGCGGGCCTCTTGGGCGAGGCGCTGCACTTGAGGCTCGAGCTTGGCGAGTTGACCTTGCAGGCCGCGCTGCTCGATCTGGAAGCCGCAGGCGGGCCGGGCTATCTCGCTAGCAGCCCGGTCGCCAGGCGCTACCGGGAGGCCCTGTTTTTGCCGGTGCAGAGCCCGACCTTTTTGCACCTGCGCATGGAACTGGAGTCTTTATGCCCCTCACGCTCCACCACGTCAGCCACCGCTACCAGCAACTGACCGTGTTAGAGCTCGACCTGACCGTGGCGCGCGGCGAGCACCTGAGCCTGCTGGGGCCTTCAGGCTGCGGCAAGTCGACCCTGCTGCGCCTCTTGGCCGGCCTGGAGGCGCCTAGCCAGGGCGAGGTCTTGCTCGACGGCGAGCCGGTACGCGCCGGCGACCCGCGGCTCGGCATCATGTTCCAAGACCCGCTCCTCTATCCCTGGCTGACGGTTGCCGAGAATATCCGCTACCCGCTCACCCTGGCGGCTAATCGGGGGCTGCCGCGCGGGCGTGTCAACGAACTGCTGGCCAAGGTGGGGCTGCCAGCGTTTGCTCACAGCTATCCGCCGCAGCTCTCAGGTGGGATGGCGCAGCGAGCCGCGCTGGCCAGGGCCATCGTGCGCCACCCCGACTACCTGCTCTTGGACGAGCCCTTCGCTGCCCTCGATGCCGTGACTCGCATGCGGCTACAGAGTTGGCTCGAGGCCCTGGCTGACAGCGAAGGGCTGACCCTTGTTACCGTCACCCACGACGTTGATGAGGCGATCTTGCTGGGCGACCGGGTGGTGTTGATGTCGCCAGCGCCCGGCCGGTTAACGCGGAGCTGGCAGGTCGGCCTCCCCCGCCCCCGAGACCGCACCGATGCGCGGTTGCTGGCCCTCCGCAGCGAGATCCTCACCGCGCTCTATGCCGTGACAGGAGATGAATATGGCCCTCACCACACACTGGCGGCGTAACCTCTCCCGCCGCAGCTTCCTGCGGCTGGCCGGCGCTGCGGGCGGTCTGGCCGCTCTGGGCAGCCGCGCTCAATCGAGCGAGGTTCCGCCGGTGCGAACCGGCTACCTGCCGATTACCGATGCCACCCCGCTCCTCATCGCTCACGCTCGGGGCGATTATCAGGCGCATGGCCTGGAGGCCGTGGCGCCGGCGCTTTTCCGTAGTTGGGCCAGCCTGGTCGAAGCCTTCCTGGCGCGGCAGGTCAATGTGGTACACGTGCTGATGCCAATCGCATTATGGCTGCGCTACCAGCAGCGCGTGCCGGTCAAGGTAGTCACCTGGACCCACACCAACGGCTCGGCCTTGACGGTCGCGCCCGACATCACCAAAGTTCAGGAGCTGTCGGGACAGACTGTCGCCATCCCCTTCTGGTACTCGATTCATAACGTGGCGCTGCAGCACCTGTTGCGCCAGAGCAACCTTGCCGTCATCACCCGCCGCGCACCCCGGGAGGGCGAGGTCAGCCTGGTGGTGATGCCGCCCCCGGAAATGCCGGTGGCGCTGGCTAATCGGAGCATCGCCGGCTTCATCGTCGCCGATCCCTTTAACGCTCAGACTGAGGCCTTGGGAGTGGGCAAGGTTTTGCGCTATACCGGCGACATCTGGCGCCAGCACGCCTGCTGCGTCACGCTGCTGCATGAAGACGACCTTCGGGCTCAGCCAGACTGGGGGCAGGCGGTGGTCGATGCCCAGGTCGAGGCCCAGCTCTGGACGCGCCATAACCGTGCCGAGGCCGCCGAGCTGCTAACCCGCTATCTGCCACAACCTCTTGAGGTGATCCGCCGCGTTCTCCTCGACGAGCGCGATACGAACCGCCTGGGTAACCCCGAGTGGGAGCCCAACCCCTGGATCGACTTCCAGCCTTACCCGTTCCCGAGCTACACCGAGCGACTGGTGGAGTTCTTAAAAGAGACGCGGGTAGAGGGTGAACGTGACTTCCTAACGGGGTTGGTGCCAGCCGAGGTTCATGCCGACCTGGTCGATGAGGGTTTTGTCCTTAACGCCATTACCCGCCTTGGGGGGGCCGAGGTCTTTGGTCTAGACGGCTTCCGGCGCGACGAGCGCATCGAGGGTCTCTAGCGTGCGCGCTTCGCTCCGCAGTACTCCTAGGAGCGCCCTGGCTGTTCGTCTTAAGCTGGGCTGGCTGCTGCCCGTTACCGGCCTTTTCGCCGGGCTGCTGGCCTGGACCCTGGGGGTGCAGACGCTGGCCCAAGGCAACCCGATCTTTGGGCATTTCTCTCCCAGTAACACTCTGTCAGCGCTGGGGCGCCTGCTGAGTAGCGGCGCGCTGCTCGAGCACACCCTGCCTAGCTTGCAGCGCATCGGGGTGGGGCTGGCCTGGGCCGTGACCATCGGCTTTGCGGTCGGGTTAGCGGTCGGGCTGATAGCGCCCTTGGAGCGCAGCTTCTCGATCCTCTTTCAGTTTCTTAGAATGACCTCGCCGCTCTCCTGGATGCCGCTGGCGGTGATGGTGCTGGGGATCGGCAACCCCCCGATCTATTTTCTGCTCATCATCGCCGCTGTCTGGCCGGTGCTGTTTAGCACCGCCGCCGCGGTCCAAGCGCTCGACCGGCGCTGGCTGGCCGTGGCCCAGAGCCTGGGGGCGACCTCATTCGAGCGCCTCTGGCGGGTTACCGTCCCGGCCATTTTGCCGCAGTTCTTCACCGGGGTGCGCCTGGCGCTGGGGCTGGCCTGGGTGGTATTGGTGCCCGCCGAGATGCTCGGCGTGCGCTCGGGCCTGGGCTACCTGATCCTGGACGCTCGCGACCGCCTGGCCTACGGTGAGGTGATGGCGCTCATTCTGGTTATCGGCCTGATCGGTTACTTCCTCGACGCCCTGCTCCGCCTTTTGCAGCAGCGCTTCAGTTGGTCGGTCAACCGCTAGAGTCCTAGTGGCAGCTTGGCGCCCCCTCGCTCGGAGCCTGCCGGTGGTCGGTGCGGAAGCTGTGCCCACAACCGCAGGAGCTGGTGGCGTTGGGGTTAACAACGCTGAAACCGCCGCCCATCAGGTTCTCCACATAGTCGACCTGTGCGCCGTCTAGTAGCGACAAGCTCTTCTGGTCGACTACCAGCGTAATCCCTTTATCGGCAAAGATGGCGTCACCTGCTAGCCGACGGTCGTCAATAGCCATCCCATACTGATAACCGCTACAACCGCCTGATTTGATGTAGACGCGGATGGCGCCATGCTCTTTGCCAGCGTTGCGCAATAGCTCGCTGGCCTTGCTGGCGGCAGCTTCCGTTACAGTTAGTGCCATGGTCCCTCCTTGGCGCCCGAGGGGCGTTACTGTCTTATAGCACATTCGCAACAGTGTCATGGTCGGACGCGGCACGCTCGAGCGCAGACAGGTTACAATAAGCCAATATGATGGTGCAGAGCGCTAAAGCTAGAGCGGCAGGCGGATGTGCGGCCTGAGCGAGCCCAACTGGTCACGCCGCGCCGTCCCTCGCCCTGGTGGCTGGGGCTGGTGTTGCTTACCGCTGTGCTGGCCGGGCTCTGGTTTGGCTTTGTCCAGCCCCACTTACAAGAAGACCTAATCGCTCAGCAGCTACGCGCGTACCGGTTGCAGCCGGGTGCGGTGACCTTTACCCTGACCTCGTCAGAAGGGGTAGTCGGCACGCTGGTTAGACTGGCTAACAACCAGCTCTTTGTAGTGCTAAACGAACCGCCTGAGGCCAACCGGGTCTATCAGGTGTGGGAGCTTTCTGAGGGCGGAGTGCGCTCGTTGGGCACTTTTGACCAGCGCGCTTTTTTCGTCAGTGAGCCGTTAGCGCCGATGAGTCGCTTTGGCTTGACCCAGGAGCCGCCGGGCGGCAGCGAAGAGCCAACAGACGAGTCGCCGGTGCTGCTCCAGTTTTAAACTACTTCTTGGGCGGGAGTTCGCTAAGCCGCGTGATCTCCTCGATAAATCGATCGACCGAGTCAAAGTCGCGGTAGACCGACAAAAAGCGGATATAGGCTACGTCATCGACGCTCTTTAAGAATTTGAGCGCCCGCACCCCGATCTCCTCTGAGGCGATCTCCGGGGCCTGAATTTCGTCCTCAAAACCGTAGGCAAACTCGCGCAACTGCTTTTCGTTGACCGGCCGCTTGTTGCAGGCGATCGACAGCTTGCCGAGCAGCTTATCCGGATTAAAAGCCTCACGCCGACCTGAGCGCTTTATCACCATCAGCGCTTCGAACTGCGCCCGCTCATAGGTGGTAAAGCGCCGCCCGCAACTCACGCACTCTCGCCGCCGCCGGATAGCCGTCCCCTCGTCGGCAGGGCGCGAATTGACCACCCTGGTATCGCTGCCAGAGCAGTAGGGGCAGTTCACCGCGAACCTCGATGGGGTGTAAATACGTCCCCCTCGCCATAATCGTCGTAAGCGTCCGGCTCCTCGAGGGGCTCGAGCGTCCGGCCCGAAACGTCAGAACGCTCTACCGTAGGAAAGAACGCCGGATCGTCGTACAAGCTGGCCTCAAGCGCTTCTTGATTCATGGTTTCATCAAGAGCAGCGCGCACCTCAGGCAAGAGCGATTCGCTGAAACGTGGAGGCGGCGGCAGCTCGACGTGAACCGTCTGCCCGGAGAGTCCGGAGCCGTCTAAGCCGAGATACTGTACAGCCTTAACGAGCGGGGCGTCGTGACTGGGGTCGGCGGCGCTGCGTGAGGGCACCACCACATTGACACGCAAGGCGTCATCACGGGCTGCGAAGCCTGCGGCGAGGCGGCTCAGGCTGCCGCGCACCGCCTCCATATGCGGCTCTTTAGCGGCAGCTGATGGTGATACCAGTACCACCCAAGCCTGGTCCACAAAGCGCGCAGTAGTTTTTAGCACCAAAAAGGCGCTGCGCAAGGTCTCATCTAACAGTTCGACGAACTCACCCTCCGATAGCTCACGAAACGGTGTGGGGCTCTCGGCGGAGGCCACATGCACTACGCCTGAGAGGTCGCCGAAGATCTCAAACACCTTATCGAAAGCGTTCTGCACGTCGAGTTGTACACTCATGTCGGCCTGAATGGGGATGGCCTGGCCGCCTAGCTCCTCGATCTCGGCGGCGGTCTTGCTGGCTAGGTCAACATCGCGGTCAGCGCAGACCACATCGAAGTCTGCCGCACCGTAGGCCAGCGCCACGGCGCGGCCAAAGCCCTGGCCGACGTTAGTGACCAGAACAACGTTGACCGAGCTAGCGGGGGCCGGAGTCATGATGGTTAAGCATACCGGTAGTTGTGGTTTACCACAAGGCTGCGCACAAGAGCACCTTGACATCATGGACGCGGGCGAGCCTTGCGGCGCGTGTCAACACCAGTAGCCTGCTTAGCAGGGTGTTATTACTAACTCCCCTAACCCAGGCACCGTGCTGTAGGCCCTTTTTGTCATGACAACGTGCGTAAGGTGAGTTGACTACTGATTTTCTGAGCAGCTGTTGGTGACGCAAGGTGCATCGGGCGCAAAAGCAACGCCCCCGCTAAATCGCTGGGACTGTCAGGCCAACCCCTTTACCCAATCTCCTTCCGCACCACCGGCGCAACCTCCGTCCCAAACAGCTCAATGGCCCGCATCACCTTGGCGTGGGGCAGCGTGCCCACGCTCATTTGCAGCAGGAAGCGCTGGTGCCCGAAAATCTGGTGCTGGAACAGAATCTTCTCGATCACCTGCTCGGGGTTGCCCACGAATTTGGCCCCGCGCAGCGTCGCGTCCGCGTCGTACTGGGCACGGCTCTGGGGGGGCCAGCCGCGCTCGCGCCCAATGCGGTTCATCAGCACGCTGCTGGTGGCATACGAGAGATCTAGAGCCTCCTTGGGGTCGTCGGCCAGAAAGCCGTGCGAGTTGATGCTCGAGGGGATGGCGGCGGGGTCGTGCCCGGCGCGGCGGGCGTACTCGCGGTAGAGGTCGAAGAGGGGGGCGAAGCGTTCGGGCATCCCGCCGATAATGCCCAGGGCCATCGGCAACCCCAGCGTGGCGGCCCGCACCGCCGACTCGGGAGTTCCGCCCACCGCTACCCATATGGGCAGGGGGTTTTGTACCGGGCGGGGGTAGATGGGCTGGTCGTGCAGCGCGGCGCGGTGATGGCCGCTCCAGGTGACACGCTCCTGGTCGCGGATTTTGAGCAGCAAGTCTAGCTTCTCCTCGAACAACTCGCCGTAGTCGTCCAGGTCGTAGCCGAAGAGCGGGAAGCTCTCGATGAACGAGCCCCGGCCCGCCATGATCTCGGCGCGGCCGCTCGAGAGCAGGTCGAGGGTGGCGAAGGCCTGGAACACCCGCACCGGGTCGTCGGAACTCAGCACCGTGACGGCGCTGGAGAGGCGGATGTGCTTAGTGCGCTCGGCTATTGAGCCGAGGATGACGGCTGGGGCGCTGGCGATGAACTCGACGCGGTGGTGCTCTCCCACCGCAAACACATCCAGGCCCAACTGGTCGGCCAGCTCGGCGGTCTCGAGCAGATCCCGCAGCCGCCGCATGGGGTCTTGGGTCTGGCCGGTGAAGGGGTCGGGGGTGTTCTCGACGAAGGTGTAGAGGCCGAGTTCAAAGGGTTTGGGTTCCATGTCGGCAGTATACTTTTTATAGCGTTATGGATGCTGGCTTGGGCTACTCGCCACCTGCGCACCGACGAGCGCCTCGTCCCAGGGCGACAAGGCCGTCAAGGGGAAGGGCAGATAGAGGCAAAACTCGTTCCAAGACGCAATAGCAGGCTCCTCACCCTCGGTCGAGAAGTGGGTGCGCAAGCTAGCCGCCTCGCCGGTCCCCATCGCGATCCGTTTGATCGCATGCTCATCGCCCAAGCGCGCCTTGAAGAGATGCCCGTCGTTACGACAGATCCGATCTTTGGTCGCTACGGGGTTAAGCTCGTCTGGTAAGCGAGTGCGAGCTTAATCCCAAGCGACACGGTCTAAGCGGCGTAGCTCATCGTCCCAACAAAGAGCCCGATCTTGGGACGCTAATAGGTGCTGAATGGGAAGCGGCTTTTCTTGACACCCCTGCAGGGGCATGGGACAATGACCGTCTGGTGGCTGGGGTAGCGCTAGAAAGGGCTTGGCAATGATCAGGAAGAAGCCTATAGCTGAGCCGTTTAGTTACATTCATAGCGGGACGCGCATCATCGGCAACGTCACGGTTCAGGGGCGGATGCGCGTCCATGGCACGATTCACGGTAATGTTGAGGTGGACGGCCTGCTGGAGGTGGCCGAGACGGGAACTATCACCGGGGAGCGGGTTGTCGCGCATGAGGTCAAGATTCTCGGGCGGGTGCAGGCTGATGTCATAGCTAGCGCCAAGATCGAAATCTGGCAGAGCGGGCATCTAGAAGGTGATGTGCGCGCTGCTGCGCTTGATATTGAAGAGGGAGCGGTGTTCATCGGACGCAGTGAGATGAACGGGCAGAGTGTGGCCCGCCAGGCCCTAACTGCCGAGACCGGCTCCTCCTGAGCTAGAAGGGCGTGATGGCTGCTAGAATGAGCACGGCGGCGGGGTGGTGTGTCATCTGGCAAGGTGAGGAGAAGAATGGCTTTAGAGCGCTGGTTTCGGCGTAAACGCCCCACGCGAGGCGATGGTGACGACAGCCCGGCGGGGCTGTGGCTCAAGTGCGAGGCCTGCGAGGCGCAGATCTATCGCAAGGATCTGGTGGCCAATTTTTACCTCTGCCCTGAGTGCCAGCATCACTACCGGATGCCGGTTGAGGAGCGGATCAAGCTGCTAGCTGACGAGGGGAGCTTCGAGCAATGGTCGGGGCAGTTAGGCCCTCAGGATCCGTTAGGTTTTGTCGATACCGAGCCTTATCCTGAACGGATCAAGCGCGTGCAGGAGAAGCAAAAGCGCCCGGACGCCATCGTTACCGGCGGGGCCGCGCTGGAGGGCGAGCCCATCGCTTTGGCGGTGATGGACTTCTTGTTTGCCGGAGGCTCGATGGGCTCAGTGGTTGGCGAAGAGATCGCCTTAGCTGCCGAGCGGGCCGCTGAGGAGGGGCGCAGCCTGGTCGTGGTAGCGGCCTCGGGCGGGGCGCGCATGCAGGAAGGGGCGCTCTCCTTGATGCAGATGGCCAAGACTACGGTGGCGCTCGAGCGCCTAGCGCGCCGGCGACTGCCGTATCTCAGCGTGCTTACCGACCCTACTACCGGCGGAGTGACGGCTAGTTTCGCCACCCTGGGCGATATCATTATCGCCGAGCCCAAAGCGCTAATCGGCTTTGCCGGACCGCGGGTGATCCAGCAGACTATTAAGCAAGAGCTACCGGCTGACTTTCAACGTTCCGAGTTTCTGCTTAGCAAGGGGCTGCTGGATGATGTGGTGCCGCGCACCCAATTGAAACCGGCACTAGCTCGCTATATCCGCCTGTTGCGGGGGGCGCATGCCGCTGCCGTTTGAAAAGCCGATCGATGAGCTAGAAGTGCGCATCAGCGACATGCGCCGGTACGCCGCTGAGCAGGGCGTTGATCTATCAGCAGAGATCGGTGCGCTGGAGGTGCGGCTGCTGCGGCTCAAGCGCGAAACCTTCGATAACTTAAGCCGCTGGCAGCGCGTGCAAGTCGCCCGGGCGCCAGGACGCCCAACCGGCCTTGACTACATTCAGCACCTCCTCACAGACTTTACCGAACTGCACGGTGATCGCACCCTGAGCGACGATCCAGCGATGGTGACCGGCCTGGGGCGACTAGCCGACCGCAGTGTGGTGGTGGTGGCCCAACAGAAGGGGCGCGACACCAAGGAGAATATCCACCGCAACTTCGGTATGGCCCACCCCGGCGGCTATCGCAAGGCCATGCGGATGTTCGATCTGGCCGATAAGTTCGGCCTGCCGGTGATCACCTTGGTGGATACCCCCGGCGCCTACCCCGGCATCACAGCCGAGGAGCAAGGCCAAGCCTGGGCGATCGCCGAGAGTATTCAGCGCATGGCCCGCTTAACGGTCCCAGCAGTGAGCGTTATCGTCGGTGAGGGCGGTTCGGGCGGGGCGCTGGCGATCGCTGTGGGCAACCGCGTGCTGATGATGGACAACGCCATCTATTCGGTGATCTCGCCCGAGTCGTGCGCGGCCATCTTGTGGCGTGACGCCGCTGAGGCTCCCCGCGCTGCCGAAGCGCTAAAACTCACCTCCCGCGACCTGTTAGAGCTCGAGGTGGTTGACGAAGTTATCGCAGAGCCGCCTGGCGGCGCTCATCGCGATCCACAGCAGGCCATGACTCAGGTGGCTGAACGGGTACAGGCTGCGCTAGCCGAGCTATGCCAGCTGAGCGCTGATGAACTTATTGCTCAACGCCACTACCGCTTCCGGCGCCTGGGGCGCGTGGAGCTGCTCGGTTAACCAGCGATGGCCTGGCGCAACGCGGCGATATTGTTCTGGATCGAGTCGATGCCGCTGAAAATGTTGGTGCCTGCTACCAGCACGGTAGCTCCGGCCTCAACTACCTGTGGCGCGGTCTTGGCCGAGATGCCGCCATCGACCTCGATCTCGCAGTAGGGATTTAACTCCTCGCGCCAGTCGGCTAGGGTGAGAATGCGCTTAAGGCTTGACTCGATGAACTGCTGGCCGCCAAAGCCTGGATTAACGGTCATCACCAGCGCTAAATCACAGTAGGGGAGGGCGTCTCGGAAAACGCTAAGCGGCGTCAGCGGGTTAACCGCTAGCCCTGCGCGCGCCCCCGACTCGCGGATGAGTTGCAGGGCGCGATGGACGTGGGGTGTCGCTTCGGCGTGGACGGTAATGATATTAGCCCCAGCTTCGATGAAGCTGTCGATGTAGCGCTCTGGCTCACGGATCATCAGGTGAACATCGATGGGCAGCTTGGTGGCGCGCTTGCAGGCTTGCACTACCAGCGGGCCGACGGTGATATTGGGGACGAAGTAGCCGTCCATCACATCGACGTGCAGGTAGTCTGCTCCACCCTCCTCGGCGGCCTTCACCTGACATCCTAACCTAGCAAAATCGGCTGACAGGATTGAGGGGGCGATCTTGATCATGCTCACGGAGTGAAGTATAGCAAGCTCAGCCCCTCACCTTGCTAACTTTACCGTAGGCCTCTCGGATACCCGTTGCAGACGCAATTCATAGTGATACTGCGCAACAATGTGATACTGCGCAGCAATCCGTAATCTGGGCTCCCTTACCGGCCTGCCTCCGCCAGCGGCTCGAGGCTAGCGATAGCAGCAGCCAGGGCAAACATCTCGCCGCGGGTTAGAGGGCCCTCGGGCGGGAAGCGCGCCGGGGCTAGCCCGGCCTGCCTGAGCTGCTCCCAGTCTGCTGCTAAGCACCGCCCTAGCAGGCAGGCTGCTTCGACGGTGAGGGTCAGCGCCAGCTCTGGGATTAAGGGGCCGCTGACGTTGGAGAAGCGCGCCAGCAGCGTCCGGCCCAGCTCTGGCTGACTGTGAAAGCGCTGACCGACGTTAGAGAGCATGTAGAGATAGCCCCGGGCGCTGACTTCGCTGTCTAAACGCGGCTCGTTTTCGTAACCGCCGAGCGCCAGCCCGCGGCCAAGGAGCAGCATGTAAGCGTCAAAGAACTCATGCTGAAATGGCCCTACCGGCTGGCGCGGCCTCACTTCAGGCAGAAAAGCGCCGCGCTGGCGGAGCCGCTGGCGCACCTCTTGAACAGGCTGTGACTCCAAAAACGCCTGCGAGCTAAGCCCCCGCGCGACCGCCTGGGCCGCCGCTACCCCCACCGCCTCGCCGAGCGCCATGCCAAACGGTACCACTCGGGCCGAGGAGGCAGCCAGCGGGTCATAGCCTGCCGCCTTGCCGACTACCCACAGGTTGTCAAAACCTTGGGGGAGGGTTACGCAGAGCTGCACCCCGTAGATCTCCGGGGTGCCGAAGACAAAACCGGAGTCGTGCGGCGTCAGCGCCTGCACATCGAGCGGGTAGCCGCCAGCGGCCACATCATAGGCGGTGACCCGGTTAAAGAGCACGTCCTGCACGGTCAAGGTGCAGCGGGCCACTAACTGGCGGGTCTGGCGGATGTAAAGCGCGCTGGCCACCCCGCCGAAACGGGCCTGGGCAAAGCCCGGCAGGTCGGCCCGCAGGTAGTCGATAATGCGCGGCGCCTCGCGCTCAGCCCTGGCAAAACCCTCGGCGCGGCTGGCGGGATCGAACGGGTCGATGCCGTGGATCAAGAGAGCGTTGACCAATACCGAGCCGTCCTCTTGCAAGCCGAGGTTGAGGCCGCGCAGGCGGATACCGGGCTCCACGGCCCGATACGCCGCCGGATAGCCGGTGAAGTGTCCCCAGGCCGCCCAGTTATTGATCTCGGCGTAGCTTTTGCCGCCGCGCTGGGCGATGCCGCGCTGCAAAGCGCGCCAGTCTATCCCGTCGATGCGAAAGACTAGCGTATCGACCATGCGGGCGTCAAAACCTAGCGACTCAAAGCCGAAGGTAAACGGCGCCCCCGCCGCCGCGGCGAAGTCGGCATCAGCGGTGGCGTCGATGATCTGCTGAGCGGTGATGGGCCGCTCGGTGACCACCACGCCGCGCACTGCACCGCCCTCGACTAGCGGTGCTATGGGGCTGCTCTGCACCACCGTCACACCGGCCTCGGCCAGCATCGCCTCAAAGGCCCGTTCGGCCCGCGCTACGTCGAACGATGAGCCGCGTCCCACGCGGTTCCACCACTGCTCAAAGAGGCCGCGCTGGTAGAGGTAGGGCCGGGTGCGCAGATCCAGCGAGTTCATCTCACCCATCACGAACAGCCCGCCGAGGCGCGGGTCGCTCGTTACCAGCAAGGTGCGGGCCCCCTCTTGCGCTGCGGCCACGGCGGTGATGATCCCCTCCGGCTCGCTGCCGACCACGATCACATCAAAGGTGCTGGCTAGCTGCTGCGCGCTGACCCGCACGAGCGATTCGGCTGGCGGGGGCGGCCAACGCAGCCAGGTTAAGACCGACAGGAGCACGGCTAACAGGGCCAGCCAGGGCCAGCGCTTGGTAAGGGCGATCATGGCTTAGTCTAACCGGCTGGGTGTGAGGGGGCGATTAGGCGACGTGCCCCCTTCAGTCCGGGGGAGGTCTTCAACAAACTCAGCCCGGTCACCCCTCTTCATCTTCATCCTGCCGTTAGCCCATTGGAGGTGCCCCTCATCTTTGTGGCAGTACTACTGGGTTTTACATTGCTGCCCATCATCTTGTCCCCCCTTCCAAGTTGCCTTCGGTACGCCGGACCCCGCGCGAAGGGTTGGCTGGTGGTCATCGACGTTGGGTTGGTGGTATTTGCCTAGCTGGAAAAGGCAATCATGCGGCGTGTGCCGGGAGCCGGGCAGCCAACACAGGCAACGTAAGAGGTCAAGCCAGGTCACTATTGTCCGGTGAGAGCCGCTCGAGCTGTATACCTGCTGAACCGGCGGTGTCTAGATGTGCCAGGTGGATGCGGGGGCGCTGGAGTGGGCGGGGCAGGCCGGGTATTCTGACACGTAAGGGGGAGAGTGTTGGTAGATGGTGGTAGCCACACAAGTTGTATAACCTGGGACTGTAAGCTTTCTGTAAGAGTTTATCTGTTATGATTGTCCCAAGGATTGTGGCCTGAGGGCTTTTTTGTAAAGGGAGAGGGCGGTGCTTGAGAATTACTTGTACGAGCACGGAGGTACTTGGCAACGCATTCCTCAATGGTGTAACGGTTTCGTTGCTTTAGGCCAAACCATTGCTAGACGAAATTCCGACGATACAAGGCTCGTCGTCGGCTTGGCAGTACCGACACGAGCCTATGGTGCAGCTTTTGCTGCTGCAGGATACGTTCTGGCCAGAGCAGAATTGCCTGTTGAGCAACTCGATTGCACTGATCATTTCCTAAGGCTCTGCAACCTGCCACCTCAGACGCCCGTTATCTATCGAGAAAATGATCGCCTTTTAAAGGGCACTATTGAGGGTTATGAACAGCATTACGGCAGTGCATACATAGTTGTTCGCGTCAATCGTGAGCATGCGAAAAGGAAGGTCCCCGCCTTCCTGGCAACGAACATCCAAATCTCGGGCAAGCGATTCGCTAAACTACCAAAACACCAGACAGGCAGGGTGGTTTTGGACGATATACCCCTCCTAAGGGCCTGTAAGGTCAATCTCGCTATACGAGACTTTTGTCTCTACCCCAGGCTGGATGCAACGATTATTGGCAACAAGAAGGCTTTGTTGGATGAACTCAACACACCCCTAGCAGCACGGACTGTGGATGATGAGTTTTGCAGAGGAACCTTGCAGGATATACTGCGCTTGAAGGAGCGAGTAACGGACGGTCTCGGTTATCGAACAAGCCTTCGAAGCGAGCAGGGAGGCAATGTTAAGCCCGATGCTAACGAAACACCCAGACTTGTCATATTCGATGGGGCCGCAGGATTCCTAAAATGGCGAACCATGTGGCGAGAATCGGACTGGATAGTTATGCTGGACAAGACTGAAACAAGATTTGAAGAAGCGGTTGTCACCCTCAATCAGGAGTATGTTAGCGACCGGCTAGACAGTAGTGCTCTTCAGTTCCCAGACATGCCTATTGCGGTAGACATGTTGGCCTACGAGGAGAAGCGGCGTTGAATTTGAGCCAGGCTGTAACTCTTTATACTCTAGCACAGAGGGCGCGGGTGCAAATCGCCCTGGTTGCTCACGCAGAACTCAAGTCGTTCACCCTGAACCTGAGAACCTTTGAACGACAACTAGGGGAAGAAGGGCGAGAGAATTACTGGCGTCCCAAGCTACGTTTGCTTAAAGGCTACCGATTTCGCTTGTGTTCCACACCCCTACCCTTTGATGAACCATCCCAAGATTACAAAAAGCGCTTTAAAGATCTCTATCAAGAGCTAATCAAGTGCGACCGCATCTATCCACAATTCGCAGAACAGGCACGTAACCTTGTCCGTCAGGCTCAATTGCTAACAAGTGCGTCTGGCAATCCTATCTTGGAGCAAATTCATACTCTCGGGCTGCCGGACAAATCCGCGCTCCTTATCAAGGAATCTCGCTTTGTCGATTCACTCGAGATACTTCTCTCCAAAATTCTTGAGCTACGCCACCTACGCGTAGTTACTGCGCCACAACTCCGGGATGAGGAGGTGTTTGATCACCTCGTGATCGTAGGGCCTATGCGCTGGTTTCCTGATTATGTTGTAACCGCCCCGAGAGGAAGGAGCTTGCTGATCGTTCGTTATGGATTTCTTGGCGATGGTTGGGAACCCCGTGTCAGCTTTATCCCCCAGAAGAACAGGCCTCCAAGGCTACCAATTATTCCGCCCAGCAATGAACCTGAGACCGAAGTCGTTAATGCCGATGAGTTGGTGCCTACCATCGACTGGGATGCTGTCGCAGCTCAAATGTCACGTCAAACGAGTAGCGACCAGGAGTTTGTTGACGCACGACTCTTTGTTTTGGAAGACGATAAAGCAGTATTTCTAGAAGTTGACGCTAGCGAATTGGTCATCGACACGCGTAGCGAAGAGGTTGTGCGCCGGGTCAAAGTGGAAAGGCTCGAGCCCGGCCTCTTCCTTATCGTTCGCGAACGGGGTAGCGGCGACTACATCGTCCCCTTAGCCAACCGGCTCTTAGGAGAACATGCCAGTCCCGCACGAGAGACCCAAAAACATTGGAAGGGCGAGCTTAGAAGAGCGGTCTCCATAAAAGGCATGGATCATGTCTTAAATGGGTTGAAATGGATGGGAGCAAGAAGCGCCAGTCCACAAAACATCCGCAACTGGATGTCTAGGTCAGACCGAAAAATCCGCCCTAGATATGCCGAAGACTTCCAAGCCATTATGCGCTATCTCGATCTGCTTGACAACGTAGAAGACTATTGGAAGAATGCTCGGCGCATTAACAAAGCGCATCACATGGCTGGTATTAGAATGAAGGAACTGCTCTTGGTCGAGGTAAAAAAATCCAACCTGGGTCGCCTGGAGCAGCGTGGCCACCAATCCTTCGCTTTTGCCGAGTACGAAACCCACATCCATGCGTATCGGATTATCGAAATGAAACCCAGCCCAAAGCATGTGCCCCTTTCAGAAGTCGGCACGCTTCTGGAGCTGTGAACATCTTAATTTATGGCAAGAATGATTCCGCCAGTGTTGCCGCCAGACACCTCAAGTACGGGTGAAAGAGAGGTCTATCGCAGGCTGAGCGAAGATCCACAAACAGACGGGTGGACAGTTCTGCATTCTCTCGACACAGCCCGCCATGTCAAGCAAGTTTTTGGAGAGATCGATTTCGCTATCATCGTGCCACACAAGGGTGTCCTGTGCTTAGAGGTGAAGGGAACCGCACACCTCAAGCGTGAATATGGGATGTGGTACTACGGCAATTCCGCACCTGACGCCAAGGGTCCGTTCAAACAAGCTGCGCAGGCCATGCATAGCATTCGCAATTACGTGATACGTCAAAGCCCAGACTTGAAGAGTATCGTGTTTTGGTCTGCCGTAGCATTCCCGTTCGTTGATTTTCACGAGTCATCTCCCGAGTGGCATACCTGGCAAGTCATTGACAGACGAGCAATGACTGCCCTCCCCATCAGCAAACTCATCCTGAGTATTCTAAATAATGCCCGTGAATTCCTTGCTATATGTCCAACCGCCGCTTGGTTTGACCCTAAGAATGATGAGCCTCACACCGACCAGTGCCAGCGGCTTGTCCAAATCCTTCGTCCTGAATTCGAGGTTTTCGAAAGTCCCAGATCGCGCAAGCACCGCCTCAGCGACGAGCTTAAGCGCTACACGTCAGAGCAAATGAGTGCCCTTGATGCGATGGAGCAGAACCCGCGTGTCGTTTTCACCGGCCCGGCGGGAACCGGAAAGACCCTCCTGGCACTTGAGGCTGCCAGACGTGCTGATGCTGAGGGAAGAAGGGTGCTTTTAGTTTGCTTCAATAGGCTTTTAGGTGACCTGCTCGAAGCTCAGGCAAAGAGTATGGAGGGTGTCACTGCCGGTACGCTCCATGCGCGTATGTTGAGAATTGCTGGTGTAAAACCAAAGGAGCACGATGCACGCTTTTGGACTGAAGAGTTGCCCGCGCTGGCCTTAGAGCAACTAGTGGCCACCGACACGATCGAGCAAGAGCAATTTGACACGCTCATCGTAGATGAAGCACAAGACATCCTGCGCGAGCCTTACCTAGACTTCTTAGACTTTAGTCTCAAAGGAGGGCTCAGTGCCGGTCATTGGCGTATCTTCGGTGATTTTGAAAAGCAGCACATCTATGGTAGCGAGGATCAGATAGCGCTGGACGCCTTTGTTGGTGAACGCAGTGGTGGCGCTCCGCGTTATGGCCTCCGCATAAACTGCCGCAACACGCCGCGTATTGCTACCGCTGCGCGATGGCTAGGACAGCTCAATCCCGACTACACGCGAATCTTGCGCCCCGACAACGGCGTTAACACGGAATATCTCTATTACAAGAGCGACCTTCAGCAACGCGAGTTTCTCGTCAAAGCCCTAGATAACCTCTACGAAGAGGGGTTTCGCGGCAGCGACATCATTGTGCTTTCTCCCAAAGCTAACGATAAGGCGTGTGCAAGTAGCATAAAGGCACCGCCGTGGTCTGATCGCCTGACGCCGTACCGACTTGATCTGGAAGGTCAGGTAGGTTACTGCACCATACACGCATTCAAAGGGCTGGAAGCCGATGCAATTATCATCACAGATATCGAAGAAGTTGCCAGCACCAAAGCAAGTCAGCTTTCCTATACTGCCATCACAAGGGCACTACATAGGTTGGTGATTTGTGTCGCGGCATCTGCTGAAGGCGAGATTAAAGCCGTTCTCTTACGTGGGTTAAGGGGTGAAGGAACATGAGCCATATCAAGAACAGAGAGATGATTGTTGAAACGTTACGCGAGGAGCTCGTTGGCCCTTCACTGAGAGGAAAGCCGCGCAATTTCGCAGGCAATGTCCACTTCAACTCATCAGAGGAGGCGTATCAGCCCTACCAACAAGAAAACGGCGAAGAAGTTGTGCAGCGTGACCCACCCATCGTTCGCTATGGAGTCGGAGTCCTCTATCCGATAGGCGAAGCTTTTGAGGGTGAGCCTGAACAGGAAGCAGATGCAGAAGCGACTCAAGAAGAGCCTGCAATAAGACTGGTGGATGACACTTTCAAAAAGGAGCTCGAGAAAGCCAAAGAGCACGCTGAGCGCGAGGGAGAGCCTGACGATGACGACCTCGAGCTTCCCACTTACAATACCCTCAAGCCCAGCAGTATGGGGGTTAGCTTCCTGGCTGAGCTGCCAACTGACGCCGTCCTAACTGTTACTGTCCTGGGGGGGCAGTACCGCCCAAAAGAAGTCACTGTGATGGACCGGGAGCCTTATGTATGGTGGCTTAGAAAGCCCATCAGTTTTGAGGTTGGGTTCAATGTCGAGCAACTTAAGGTCAACAGCAAGGTCGCGAAGGTCTTTGATGCAGAGCCCCTAAAACTAAGCGTAGAGGTGTTCATACGACCCCACCAAAGTCACCATCTGGTTACTGTCACCCTGATCAACCGCACTAAAGGAGCTACATCGGGCCGTGCGGGCAATGAAATGTGCCTTTTTCAGAGCGAGCTTCGTGCTACTGTCACGACACCCAAAAGTAACGCTCACATCCTGCCATATCCAAGCAGTCCGCAAACCGCATTTGACGAAGAAGAGGAGTCGCTAGCACTCCTTTACCGCAAGCGCCAGACCTTTGCGGTCGGCCACGGATGTGCAGCAGATTGGGAAGTGTCATCTGGCCAAGCTCGTGCGATCCTGATACGTAGTGCCTCGTTACCGGCCTATGAAACACCTAGCATTACGCCAGATATCGAACGTGAGAATGGTATCCGACTGGAAGTGCCAATGGCACTGCTAGCAGGCTTAGTCGAGAAGCAAGACGGCTTTGGGGCACTCGAGGAGGTCATAGACCGCTATGAACGGTGGATCAATGAACGTACCCAAGAGGCGGCGACGCCTGAGTTGTTCCCTTATCACAAAGCCGCGGTGCATCACCTCGCTGATTGCCGAAGTGCTGCCAAGCGCATGCGCGATGGCCTTGATTATCTTAAACGCACTCCTGTAGCCAAAAAAGCCTTTCAACTCGCCAATCATGCTGTCCTTATTCAGCAGGTGCAGAGCAAACGCACCTTGCGAGAAGCTAGGTTTGACCGCAGCAACAACAGGTACAAATTCTTACCGCCCTATGCTCTCCCTGAAATTCTCAATCCTGAAAATCCCAATGTGGGCCGGTGGCGGGCCTTTCAGATCGCCTTTTTGCTGATGTCACTTCAGTCTTCCGTCGAAGGGAGCCACCCTGACCGCAAACGTGTTGAACTCATCTGGTTTCCTACGGGTGGTGGTAAAACCGAAGCCTACCTGGGCTTAGTAGCCTTCGCCATGTTCATGCGGCGGCTCGAGAACCCTAAGGACACTGGCGTACATACCCTCATGCGCTACACCTTAAGACTGCTTACGGCCCAGCAGTTCCAGCGTGCGTCGGCACTCACTTCCGCGATGGAGCACCTGCGACAGATGCGTGCCTCCGAACTGGGTGAGACTCCCTTCTCAATCGGTATCTGGCTTGGTGGAGCAACAACCCCGAATCACCGCAAAGCCGCTGACCACGCGCTGAAAGAGTTGGAGCGCCTTGGGCGCGGAGAAAATCCCTTTATCCTCAGCCGTTGCCCGTGGTGTGCGGCTCCAATGGGAATCTACGAAGGCAGCCTGCCCAAATCGATTCCAAGAGCCTTGAAAATCCTTGGTTACAAACGCGCAGAGGGCACTGTCAGGTTCCACTGCCCCGACCGTCAGTGCGAGTTTCACTCTGGCCTACCTGTTTACGTTATTGATGAAGATATCTACGAGGTTAAGCCTTCGCTGGTCATCGGTACGGTTGATAAGTTTGCCGTCCTGGCCTGGAAACCAGAAGCGCGGACACTCTTCGGTATCAACCGCTTAGGTAAACGAGAGACATCACCACCGGGCCTGATCATCCAGGACGAGCTTCACCTCATCTCGGGACCGCTCGGTTCGATGGTAGGACTGTACGAAGCGCTTATCGAAGAACTTTGCACCGACCGCCGATCCGAGACAGCAACAGCTCCTAAAATCATTTGCTCTACGGCAACAATTCGCAGCTTTAGGCACCAGATAAAGGCTCTCTATAATCGAGAAGATGTGACGCTCTTTCCACCACCAGGGCTGGAAGAGGGAGATTCTTTCTTTGCCCGACACGCGCGCGATAAACGGACGGGTGAGCTTTTGCCGGGGAGGCGTTATGTAGGTGTTTTTGCACCAGGCCTTCGATCTATTGAAACCGCGCAAGAGCGCGCCTTTGCTGCGCTTCTACAAGCTCCTATGCCATTCTCTCCCGAAGAGCGCGACCCGTGGTGGACACTTATGCTCTTCTTTGGCAGTTTGCGCGAATTAGGGACAAGCTTGTCGCTCTTTCAGTCACGTGTCCCTGATTACCTTAAGGCAATTCGCCAACGTTGGGGCCTTGACTATTACGAGATGCGCCGCTTAAGGCGACCAGAAGAGCTGACTGGGCGCTTGCGAAATGACGAGGTACCCAAAGCTTTAGCGAAACTGGAAATCGCATGCAACGCAGATAACATGTGGTCTCCGGAATCGAAACCGGTTTCTTCCCCTCCAGTTGACGTTTGCCTCACCTCTAGCATTATCGAGGTGGGTGTAGACGTTGATCGATTGTCCCTGATGGCAGTTGTCCGACAGCCCAAGACGACCTCTCAGTATATTCAGGTCACAGGACGTATCGGGCGAAAGTGGTGGGAGCGTCCGGGATTGGTGGTCACTCTTTATAATCCGAAGAACGCTCGAGACATCTCGCACTTTGAACACTTCCGCAGCTACCACGAGAAGCTCTACGCTCAGGTCGAACCAACCAGCGTTACCCCATTCTCACCCTCCGTGTCGGATCGCGCGCTGCATGGCGTAATGGCTGCTTACGCAATGCAGATGGGTAACGAAGCTATACAGGAAAGCCCGCAACCCTATCCGTATGAGCTTGTTGGGCAACTCCAAACCATTCTCATGCCAAGAGTGAGAAGCGTGGATCCAAGGGAAGCCAATTATTTCGAAGAGGTGTTTAATAGGCGAGCCAGAGAATGGCAAACCCGTGAACGTACCAAGTGGTACACCAACAACCAGAGCGAAGACATTCCGCTAATGGTGCGCGCTGGCGAGTTTGTCTCCTCCGAACGTGAAAGATTGTCCTGGAAAACGCCTACTTCCATGCGCAATGTGGATGCTGAGTGCCAAGCGCACATAACAATGCATTATCTCGCGGACAACGAATCTGAGGACAGCCATGCCTAACGGCCCAGTCCGTCGCGCCCAACTGATTGCCCCTTTTGGCGTAGGCGCTCTAATCGTTGTTCGGGACGGCATTTCGCTCATTGCCGCCGGCCTCGACCACTGGTATAAGCGTGAGGACGGCGTGCTTGCAGATACTACAGAATTCATGGCTGAAGAGTGGCGTTTGTCTCGGCAGCTTGGAGTTGATCATTTCCGCCAACCTCCAGACTTTCGCCTGCCCGGTTCTGGCTTCGGTCAATACGTGCCTAATAGCAACCTCACCATTCCGTTTTTACGATTCCCGCAGTGGCACAGTTGTTCCAATTGCAATCGACTCAAGAAACTTCCTTTATCAGCGCGCGGTAAACAAACCTGTACCGCTTGTCAAGCCGAAGGCAAGTATGGCGTGCTAGCACAAGTTCCCATCATCGCAATGTGTGAGAAGGGGCACCTGCAAGACTTTCCATGGTGTGAATGGGTGCATCGCCAAGTTAATCCAACATGCCAACAACCCATGCGCCTTGTTGCTACCGGTAGCGCTACGCTCGCAGGTCAAAAGGTGAAATGTGGCTGTGGTCAGGAGCGTTCACTGAGCGGTGTCAGTTTTGAAAATGTGTTAAGCAAGGCCCTGGAGGGCGAGGATAATCCGTATCTCTGTCAGGGGCAGAGGCCGTGGCTAGGTACAGAAGAGAGAGAGCCTTGCAGCCTAGCGCCTAGAGCGACCCTTCGTAGCGCATCGAACGTCTATTACGCTCAGACAGCTAGCGCCATCTTCATTCCACGCGGTGGAAGCGACGTGCCAACCGAATTATTAAGCAGTTTAGAAAGTCCCGTTTTGAGCTTGTTCATCAGCCAGTTTAGGACACTACTTACGCCTCAGATACTCCGCACCGGAAAACCGGAAATTGCCGAGATGGTTGCTCCCTTCTCGGACGAGCAAATCCGTAAGGGGATTGAGCAGGTTATTTCTCGATACTCTAATCAAAAGGCCGAACCAAAAAAAGATGAAGATTTCAGACGTGAAGAGTTCAACGTCTTGCGTTCAGCACGTAATGAGCAAGAGCTGAAGATCCGAATCTGCGACATCACTGAGTATGCTGATGATATTACGAGACTCTTCTCGCGCATTACCTTGGTAGACAAGCTGCGTGAAACCAGAGCGCTTTACGGATTTACTCGAATTGTACCGGAAACCAATCAGGAACTCAAAGCGCTGAAGTCGCTGCTTCGTCGCAACTCATCGAATGCTTCATGGCTACCCGCCTACGTTGTTTACGGAGAGGGTATATTTCTCGAGCTTAATGAAGACAGACTAAGCGCCTGGCTTATAGCCAACGGCAGCGCCCTGAAAGAGCGGCTCCACCCAAGTATCAAGAGAAACGCCCAAGAGAGGGGAAAAAGGGAGCTAAAGGGAAAGCCAATTAGCGAGCGGCTTTTTCTGGTACACACTTTTGCCCATCTCCTTATCAGACGCCTCACCTTCGAATGCGGTTATAGCGCTGCTTCACTCCGGGAGCGGCTCTATGTCGCTGATGGCCCGGATGCGCCAATGGCAGCCTTGCTCATATATACGGCTTCGGGCGACGCCGAAGGAACTATGGGTGGGCTTGTTCGGATGGGGAAGCCGGGATTGCTCGAGCCCGTTATTCGCAAGGCAATTGAGGGTGCCCAGTGGTGCTCGTCGGACCCCGTCTGTATGGAGCTTGGCGACAAGGCGGCGCATATAGGCAACAATCTGGCTGCATGTCATAGCTGCGTACTGTTGCCCGAAACCGCTTGCGAAGAGTTCAACCAGTTCCTTGACCGAGCGGTAGTTGTTGGCAATATGGCTCAGCGCTCCCTCGGCTACTTCGCTGAAATGCTGTGAGTCCTTAGGCTGACTTCCCAACTTGCACTTGGCTCCAGCCGAACCTTTCCCACCTTCTGACCGCCGTAAGGTCTCATGGTATGTTTAGAGCCTCCGCTAAATTGGTTTGACGCTAAACCCGTCCTCGTCGTAGCACAGCGTGGTGGGTTGGCCGCCCAGATCGGTTTCCAGCACCACCTCGCGCCCCCATAGCTGGTAGAGGTAGGCCAGGGTCTTCTCGGCGTAGTCGAGTTGCAGCTCACGCCCGTCGAAGTAGTGCTTGAGCGCGAGCGTCCCGCCCCGGCCAAAGCCCGCGTCCTCGACTTTGATGACCGGCACGCTGCCTAAGCCGACATTAGCTAACAGCGTCGCTTTGACCTGCTCCCAGCCCTCCTCGTCCGAGATTTCAGAGACCACCAGATCCTCACCGCGCTGGCGATATTCGAACAGATCCAGCTCATCCATCAGCTCGCGGGTCAAGAAGCGCCGCAAAAACGACACGTCGCGATCAGCAGCGCGTACCTCGAAGAGTTTTGCTAAGGCGTCGGAGCCCGCGATCCCTTTCGACAAGCTCAGGGCAGGCCCAGAGGCCTTGCGCTCCTCCGGCGGGGGGCCGCCGAAGCGCCTCAAGATAGCGTCCCAGACCTTGAGGCCGAGGTGGTACGGGTTCAAGCCGCCCGGTATGGGGCGCAGCACCTGGTTGTGGCGGACCAGAAACTCCAGGTGTAGCTCTTGCGGCAAGTCCAGGCTGTTCAGAATCTCGCGATGGACGAAGCTGGCCCAGCCTTCGTTCATTACCTTCGTTTCGATCTGCGGCAGGAAGTAGCGAGTCTGCTCGTGGACAATCGTTAGCAGGTCGCGCTGCCAGTCGCTTAAGAGCGGGTTGTGATCGCGGATAAAGAGGAGTAGGTCCTCCTCGGGGGCCGGCGGGACTCTGGTGAGGAGGCCCTCGTCGAACTCCGCCCCTTCGGCCAGGGCGCGCTCGAGCTGCCGCTGCCGCTCCTGGTCAGGGCTCAGTTGGCGGATAGCCAGGTTGCGGCGGCACTGTAATGATAGGGCGTGGGCAGCGTCCAGCAGCGCTTCAACGCGCTCGATGCCGATGGAAGGGTCCTCGAGATAGCTGCGGATGCGGTTGGCATGGCTGCGAAACATGCCGAGCACATGCTCGGGCCGGGTGGTCTTAAAGGTAAAGTTGTTCTTGAAGAAGTCGTTGTGGCCGTAGACGTGCGCCATGGTGAGGAGCTGCAACAGCAGGCTGTTGTCGCGCATCAGGTAGGCCAAGCTGGGGTTGGCATTAATAACGAGCTCATAAGGAAGCCCGGAGACGCCGTAGTCGTAAAGGGTCTTGAGCTTTTCAAAGGCCTTGCCATACGACCAGTGTGGGTAGTGGCTAGGCATGCCGGAGTAGGCCATAGCACCTAGCATCTGCTGGTGGTCGTAAAGCTCGAACTCTTGCGGGAAGCAGTCCAGCCCCAAGGCCGCTACCTGCTCGCGGATGCGTTCATCCCAGTACTGTAGCTCCTGGATGGTCCAGTTAGCCACGGGCCTCCTCCTGGCGCTTGCCGCGGTCGCGGGTCAACAGCGCCTTAAAGCCGGGCCAGATGTCGTCTTTAGACTCAATCAGGACGGCCTGAAAGTTCTCCTCTTTCAGGCGGGAGAATATATGGAGCATCGAGCCCTCGTAGGCACGGATGCCGCGGGGTTTGATTTCGCCGTAGCCGAAGAGGTTAGCGACCGCGCACAGCTGCTTAGCGGCCCTAAGGGCAGCTTCGTTATCGGAGGCGAAGTTGTCGCCGTCCGAGCAGTGAAAGGCATAGATATTCCAGAGGCTCGGGTGGTAGCGCGTCTCGATCACCTCGAGCGCTTTTAGATACCCGCTGGAGATGAACGTTCCACCGGATTCGCCCTTGTGGAAGAACTCCTCCTCACTAACCTCGCGAGCCTCGGTGTGGTGGGCGATAAAGACCACCTCGACGTTCTGGTAGCGGGTACGGACGAACTGGTAGAGGAGGAAAAAGAAACTTCTGGCCAGGTACTTCTTCAAGGTGTCCATCGAGCCGCTGGTATCCATGATGCAGATGACCACTGCGTTCGACTGGGGCCGAGTCTCGGTGGTGACGTACCGGTAGGTGAGGTCGTGCTGATGGAAGGGGAAGCGCTCTTCGCTACCCTGCTGGCCTTTCTGGGTAGCCAGTTGCCGCTTGAGCTTAGCGATCACCGTGCGGCGCTTATCGAGGCGCACGCGGATGCCCACCGGGCGGTAGCCCTTGCGCTTGGTGAGCTGTTCGGCCTCGACTTGGCGGAGGCTTTTGCGCTCCATTTCAGGTAGCTCGAGGTCTTCGAACATGATCTCGATCAGCTCTTCGAGCGTCACGTCGGTTTCATAGTAGTCCTGGCCGGGGCGGTCACCCGCCTGACCGCCGGGCTGCGGCCCTTGGCCTTGCCCGCGCTGGATCACCTGGCCGGGCTCCGTGTCGCCGTCGCCCTGGCCGACGCCGGGGGTGTTCTCGCCGTAGACGAAACGGTACTCCTTGACGCTGCGCAGCGGCACCTTGATCACCCGGTCGCGCGACTGCCCGATGATGGCTTCCTCAGCGATAATATCGGCGATATTCTCGCGGATCGCCGCGCGCACCTTGTGGCGGTGGCGCAAGCGATCAAATGCGGAGCGGTCGCTGCGCGCGGCTTCGCTCTGTTCGTAGGGACGGAAGATGGTGCTCATAGTCGATCCCCCCTCAGTCCCCCCAATTTTTGGGGGGGAAACAGGGGGGGGTTAATCCTTCCACAGGTTGTTGGCCGCGTACTTGAGGATCACGTCGGCGGAGTAGGGGGTGTAGCCGCGCTTAAGCAGGTTCTCTACCAGTTGGTTATACTTCTCGCGCTGCTCCTCGTCGCGGGTCCGGGCTTTGGTAATAATCCGGCTGATGTCGCGCACGCTGTTCATCAGCTTCTTCTCGATGGCTTCCTTGAGCGGCTCGTAGCTCTGGTAGGAGATAGTCTGCCCGCGGCGGCTGCTGGCCCACAGGTAGCCGATCACCTCTTGCCGGAAACCGTCAGCGGCGGTGCCGACCACAGCGATCTGCTCCTCGATCGATTTCAAGAACGCTTCGTCGGGATGGAGCTCCTCGCGGGTGTTGCGGTCTTTGAGGGTGGTGCGGTTGACGTAAGCCTCGGCGTGGTCGAGGTAGTTCTGGAATAGCGTCTCGGCCTGCTCCTCGTAGGCGTAGACGAAGGCCTTGGTGATCTCCTGCTCGAGCAGCTCTAAGTACTCCTTGTGGATGGTGTTTTGCAGCAGCTCGAGATAGCGTTTCTTAGTATCGTCCGCCAAATCGGACTCCTTAATCATACGGATCATCACCTCGCGGATGTGAATCGGCGTGATCCCTTCGGGGCTTTCCGACAGGGCGCTGTCTAGGGCTTTCATGATGAAGCGGGTGGAGATGCCGAACATCCCCTCGCGCTTGGCCTCATCTCTAAGCTCTTGGACCTCGAGCTTCTTGGCCCGGCCCTTCTCGACCACCTCCTCGCCGTTGTAAAGCTTGAGCTTGGTCAGCAGATCGCACTTGGCGGTGGGCTCCAGGCGGGTCAGAATGGCGAACATCGAGGCGACCTTAAGCGTGTGCGGGGCAATGTGGGCTTTAAAGTCGCTGCGCGCTAGGATCTTCTCGTAGATCTTGACCTCTTCGGAGAGCCGCAGGTTGTAAGGCACCTTAATGACCACGATGCGGTCCAGAATCGCCTCGTTAGTGTGATCGGCCTTAAACTTCTGCCACTCGGCCTCGTTGGAGTGCGCCACGATGCAGGTATCGACATAGACCATGCCGTGCCGGCCGGGCGCCGGAATAACCTTCTCTTGGGTAGCGGTGATCATGGCGTGCAGGTACTCGGTCTCGTTCTTGAAAACCTCAATGAACTCAACGATGCCACGGTTGCCGACGTTTAAGGCGCCGTTTAAGTCCAACACGCGCGGATCGCCCTCGGAGTACTGGTCGAGCTTGGAGATATCTTCCGAGCCGATCAAGACTGAGGTGTCCTGGTTGTTGGGGTCTACCGGCGGCACCACCCCGATGCCGATGCGCCGGCGTTTGGAGAAGCGCTTGGTGATGATGGGCACCTCTTCGTAGCGGCTGCTATGGTCGTGCTCGAGCCGGAAGCGGCAGACCGGACAGAGGTCGCCCTCGATGCGCACCAGCAGCATCTTCTCGAACTCCTTGCGCAGATGGCGTGGGATTAGGTGCAAAGGCTCCTCGTGCATCGGGCAGCCCGCGATGGCGTAGAAGGGCTCAGACTCCTCCAAGGTGCGGTGGAGCTTTTCGATCAGCGAGCTCTTGCCCGAGCCCACCGGCCCCATTAAGTAGAGCACCTGGCGGCTCTCTTCGCCCTTTAAGGCCGCGGCGTGGAAGTAGCGCACGATCTGGGCGAGGGCCTTTTCGATGCCGAAGAACTCGTCTTCAAAGAACCTGTAGACCTTTAAGGGCTGGTCCTGGTAGAGCTTCTTGGTGGGCTCGTCGGACGTCTCCAGGATGTCGCGGAGGCCCGGCTTGGTGATGATGTCATAGAGGCGGGCATGGGCCAGTTTGGGGATGCTCGGGTCCTCTTTGACCCTTTCTAGGTACTCGATGAACGTACCGCGCCACAGGCTCTCTTCCTGGGCGGCGCGATCGGCCTTGATCAGGTGCTCAAAAGCGCTGCTTTGATCCTTGTCCATGTAGCGATGCCTCCTTAACTTAAGAGCGCCAAGTGCCAAAGCTGCTTACTGATTCTGCTCGGCAGAGCGCCCTGCCGGACTAGCGAGAGTTGTCCTGTCCCCCGTGACGATACCCAGAAGCGCTTAACGCGATAACGGTCGTGCGTCTCAGTTGGCGGAGCCGGCGACGAAGTAAAGCCTACAAGGCTCTGTAGTATATTATAGGCGCCCCACGCAGGGGCGGGGCGTAGTGGCTTACAGGTGTCGATGCCGCTATGGTGCAAGAGCCGTCGCTCACCCTGATCCGGGAGGCCGGGGGAAGGGTGCTGGTGCGCGAGGTATACCTCCCCTCGGTGACCAGTTGGATCATGGGGAACCTCAAGGTGGCGCTCGGCTTCGCCTTCACTGGGGCGGTAGTGGGTGAGTTTGTCGCCTCCAGCCGAGGGCTTGGCTACCTGCTGTCGTTCGCTCAGAGCATGTTCAATGCCGCCCTCACCTTAGCTTTGATTATCCTGATCATGGCCTTTGTGCTAGTGCTCTTCGCCCTGGCAGGGTTCATCGAGCGGCGGCTGCTGCGCTGGAAGTACTAAGGAATTGCCCATGATGAAAAGGCTATCAGCTTTAAGCCGACTGATAGACTGATAGCCTGCTAGGCTTGCCCCTACTCGAATACTTGACTACTGATTTTTGGGAGAAAAAAAATAGACTTCCACCCCTACCATTCCGCTAATCCTCTTGTGTTGGGCGCAGGAGGTCTTCTGATCCTGGCAGCCGCTCACCGACCTGCGCCCCAAGCCGATTTGTAGGGGCTCCACCTCGCTACGGGGCCTGCCCCTCGGGGCGAACCCACACTAGGACCCAAATCTGCCAGAGCCGGCTACAGAAACAGCGCCCGGCCCCAGCCGCTGAAGGTGGTGACCAGGACCAGGCCGAGATAAAACACCCACTGCGCCAGGAGCGGTGTTAGACCGTTTCCGGAACGCCGGAACCCCTCACCAAGCGCCGCCCCGGCGATAATCAACAGCGCTAGGGGCGAGGCTAACACCAGCGCGTAGAGACCTGTGCTGATAGCGATGGCTAAACTAGCGCCGTAGCGATGCAGCATCGGTGGGAGGGCGAAGGAGCGGAAGAATAGCTCGAGCAGAGGCAACACTACGACCGCCCCAAGCAAGGTCGGAGTGAGCTGGGCAAAATTGAGATAGAAACTTCCCAACCACGGCACTGGTGGTGCGTAGGCCAGGTAGAGCAGCGTGACGCCGAGCAGGCCGAGGCCGATCAGCACCCCCAGCGGGATGCCTTGAGAGCGGCCAATTAGCACCTCCATCGCATCCCAACGGTTGCGCTGCACTCGCCAGATGCTCAGCAGGCTGAGCATGATGGCCAGGGCGATTAGGAAGATCGCCCGCACCGTATTCGACTGGAGCGGGGTCACGATTGCCAGGGGGTTATGGTAGACCAAGTAGCTGTAGCCCAAGCTGATCAAGCCGGCCCCCAGGAGGCCCAGCAGGAGCGTCCGATAGACGTCTCCTACGCTCCAGGGCTCGGGCCCTTCAACGACTTCCACAGCACTAGTCGGCTCGATACGGCTTTCGCCGATAAGCTGCATAGCCACTACCGCCAACAGCAGCAGGAGCCAGAACAGGCTGCTCGATAACAGGTTGGCCAGGAGGTTGCCGTGCCTCTGCGCTGTGCGTAGGGCCAGGTGGCCGCTGCGTAGGTCGCCTTGACCGTAGTAGACCAGCGCCAAGTCGCGCCAATCACGCTGTAACTCGCTGCGCTCGCGCAGTGTCCGGGCGCCTGCCGCCGCCTTGAGGTAGTCGATAGCGCCGGTCATGTTGCCCTGCGCCCAGTGAATCCGCCCTAGTAAGGCTAGCAGGTCAGGATTGCTGTGGTCGCCGGTAAGCTGCAAAAAGGCCTCTAGCTCACGGCGTGCCCCCTCGGCATCGCCTAGCCGTAGGCGCAGCGTGGCATCGGCCAGACGGTACTCGAGCCTGAGCACATCGGCTTCAATGGCCGCTTGATAGTGCTGCAGTGCTCGGCCAACATCGCCGCGCCGCTTGGCGAGGTTGCCGGCTAAAAAGTGGCGCTTGCCGTCAAGCTCTAGACTATATTGCTGCTGCAACCGTTGGTCAGCCTCCCGCAGCAGCAGCTCGGTGTCGGCTAGTCGGCCTTGGCGCAAGGCGATAGCAGCCAGCAGCACGATAGGTTCAGCGCCACCTCCTTGGCGCAGCGCTCTGAGCCGGATTTCGGCCTGGCCCAGGTTGCCGAGGGCTATCTCGATGCGCGCTAGCGCCAGCTGGGCGTCGCTCAGTTGCGGGTTGAGCTGCAGGGCATTAAGACAGCTCTGGCGGGCGGTCTCTAGGTCACCACCGGCCTCGAAACGGAGACACTGCTGATAGAAGGTCATGGCGTTAAGGCCCTGCGCCGGAGCCAGCGACCCCAGACTAACCAGCAAAGCGAGCAGCACTATGCGCACGGTGTCCCTCCCTGCGACCATCGTGTCGACCTGTTAGCCGCCAGGCGTTGCCCGGACGAAGCAATGGTGCCATTGGCACCACTCTACACGCTCCGGCCCGGTTGCGTCCACGTGTGGCGTAGGGCCAGGTCGCCACCTTACCCGCTATCTTCGGTGAAATCGCCAGCAGGCGTGGTTAGATCATTCACATCAAGGTAACCCGCTTTCCGCGCTTGATTTATCGCGGAGCGGCGTGTACAATAGACGAGTTTGGGTCCCCCCGGCTCACAACGATGAGTCTGGGGGTAGGTTTTCGTGTGCGCCCTAAAGTAGCGGCGTTTGAAAGGGAAACGGCCCTAAGACAACTCGCTCCGCCAAAAGGCGGGTGTGAAAGGGAGTGATTGTTCTGCCGACGGTCAACCAGCTGCTGCGCAAAGGCCGCAAGGTGCTGCGCAAGAAAAATCGAACCCCCGCCCTAAAGGGCAGCCCGCAGCGCCGAGGCGTCTGCACGGTGGTCAAGACCATGACGCCTAAGAAGCCTAACTCCGCGCTGCGCAAGATCGCCCGCGTGCGGTTAGCCCACGGTGCCGAAGTGACAGCCTATATCCCCGGTGAGAAGCATAATTTGCAGGAGCACTCGGTGGTGCTGATTCGCGGTGGCCGCGTCAAGGATCTGCCCGGCGTGCGCTATCACATCATCCGTGGCACGCTAGACACTCAAGGGGTCGGCGTGGGCCGCTATGTGCAACGTAGTCAGGGCCGCAGCAAGTACGGCACCAAGAAACCCAAGGCGGCGGCCAAGAAATAGGTGAGTGATGGGACGCAGAAGAAAAGCTGAAGTTCGGGTGCTCGAGCCCGATCTAGTCTACAGTGACACCACCGTAGCGGCGTTTATCAACAAGTTGATGCGCGAAGGCAAAAAGAACCTCTCCAGCCGGATTTTTTACGGGGCCTGCCGCCTTATTCAGGAGCGCAGCGGCCAGGAGCCGCTGAGGGTTTTTCGCCAGGGCTATGACAATGTCAAGCCGCGCATCGAGGTCAAGAGCCGTCGGGTAGGCGGCGCCACCTATCAGGTGCCGGTGGAGGTGCCGTCACGCCGGGCTCAGTCTTTGGCGCTACGCTGGCTGGTAGCAGCGAGCAACGCCCGGCCTGAGAAGACCGCCGTCGAGCGGGTGGCCGGCGAACTGCTTGACGCGGCAGCAGGGCGAGGCGGCGCGGTCAAGAAGCGTGAAGATGTCGAGAAGATGGCCGAGGCTAACCGCGCTTACGCCCATTATCGCTGGTAAGTATGCTGACCAAGACGGGAATCGACCTACGCCAGACGCGCAATATCGGCATTGCCGCACATATCGATGCCGGCAAGACCACGCTGACTGAGCGCATCCTGTTCTTTACGGGCCGCATCCACCGGACCGGCGAGACCCACGAGGGCGCCTCGCAGATGGACTGGATGGAGCAGGAGCGCGAGCGCGGCATCACCATCACCTCGGCGGTGACCCAGGCCTCCTGGAAGGATACCCGCATCAACATCATCGACACTCCGGGCCACGTCGATTTCACCATGGAGGTGGAACGTTCAATGCGCGTGCTAGACGGCGCAGTGGCGGTGTTCGATGCCAGCCAGGGGGTGGAGCCGCAGAGCGAAACGGTGTGGCGCCAGGCTGACAAGTACCGAGTACCCCGTCTGGCCTTTGCCAACAAGATGGATAAGACCGGCGCGGACTTCGCGATGGTGCTAAGTTCGATGCTCGAGCGGCTAGGCGCCAATGCCGTGCCGATCCAGTGGCCCATGGGTCAGGAGGAGTCCTTTAAAGGGATCATCGATCTGGTGGGGATGAAAGCCTACCGCTATCAGGATGATATCGGCAAGGAGATTCTCGAGTCTGAGCTCCCCGCCGAGTTGGTAGCCCTAGCCCAAGAGAAGCGTGCGCTGATGATCGAAAAGCTCGCGGATCTTGATGACGAGATCGCTATGCGCTACCTAGAGGGTGAGGAGGTTCCGGCAGAGCTAATTCGGTCCGCTTTGCGGCGTGGCACCATCGACCTCAAGCTGTTCCCGGTGCTGTGCGGCGCGGCCTTGAAGAACAAAGGGATGCAGCTTCTGCTGGATGCCGTTACCCTGTACTTGCCCAGCCCGCTCGACATTCCGCAGGTGCGGGGGATTAACCCGGATACGGGTGATGTGGATGAGCGCTTGGCTGCGGACGATGCCCCGACTAGCGCCCTGGCCTTTAAGATCATGACCGACCCCTATGTGGGCCGCCTGACCTTCGTGCGTGTCTACTCGGGGGTGCTCGAGTCGGGCTCGTACATCTGGAATGCCACTAAAGGGAAAAAAGAGCGCATCGGTCGACTCCTTAAGATGCACGCCAACCACCGCGAAGAGGTTGAGCGGATCGGCGCCGGCGACTTGGGCGCCATCATCGGCCTTAAAGACACCGCTACCGGCGATACCCTGTGCAATCCCGACTACCGCATCGTGCTCGAGTCTATCGAAATTCCCGATCCGGTCATCACGGTGGCTATCGAGCCGACCTCCAAAGCTGACCAGGATAAGCTCAGTAGCGGTTTGAGCAAGCTGACTGAAGAGGACCCCACCTTTCGGGTGGAGACCGACCCCGAGACCGGCCAGACCAAGATCTCCGGCATGGGCGAGTTACACCTCGAGATCATCGTTGACCGCCTCCGCCGCGAGTTTGGGGTCAGTGCCCAGGTGGGCGCGCCGCAAGTCGCTTACCGCGAGACCATCAACAAGCCGGTCGATGTCGAAGGGAAGTTCGTGCGCCAGACGGGGGGCCGTGGCCAGTACGGTCACGTCAAGATCAAGGCCGAGCCGCGGGGTCGTGGCGAAGGCTTCGTGTTTGAGAACGCCGTCGTCGGCGGCACCATTCCGAAAGAGTACATCCCGGCGGTGCAAAAAGGTGTCGAGGAGGCGATGCAGAACGGCCCATTGCTCGGCTTTCCCATTGTGGACATGAAGGTTTCGCTCTATGACGGCAGCTATCACGAGGTTGACTCTTCGGAGATCGCCTTTAAGATCGCGGCCTCAATGGCGGTCAAAGAGGCGATGGCCAAAGGCGAGGCGGTGATTCTCGAGCCCGTCATGCGCGTCGAAGTCGTGACTCCGGAGCAGTACCTGGGCGATGCTATCGGCAGCTTGAACTCACGCCGGGGGCAGATTCAGGGGATGCAGCCGCGCGGCAACGCGCAGGTGGTCCAGGCTCATGTGCCGCTAGCGGCTATGTTTGGGTACGCTACCGATTTGCGCAGCCTCACCCAGGGCCGGGCGACGTTTACCATGTTCCTCGATCACTACGCGCAGGTGCCTAAAAACATCCAGGAGGAGTTGGTTAAGAAGTAAAGGGCGGTTAGCCTTAAGGGCTAGCGGTTCCGGCGGAGCAAGCAGGCTAAGAGCAAGAGTCACATGACGAGGGAGCGATAAAGATGGCCAAAGGAGTATTTGAGCGCACGAAGCCGCATGTCAACGTAGGGACGATTGGTCACGTAGACCATGGCAAGACGACTTTAACGGCGGCGATCACTTATGCGGCGGCGGCGGCGGACCCAACGGTAGAGGTGCAGGAGTACGATCAGATCGACAAAGCGCCGGAGGAGAAGGCGCGGGGGATCACCATTAACACGGCCCATGTGGAATACCAGACCAAGGCGCGACACTATAGCCATGTAGATTGCCCTGGACACGCCGACTACATCAAGAACATGATTACTGGGGCGGCGCAGATGGATGGGGCGGTGCTGGTAGTGTCAGCGGCGGATGGACCGATGCCTCAGACGCGGGAGCATATCTTGCTAGCGCGACAGGTTGGGGTGCCGTACATTGTGGTGTTCATGAACAAGGTAGATATGGTAGAGGACCCGGAGCTGCTGG
>JAGXSJ010000173.1 GCA_018333895.1 Truepera sp. | reverse complement strand
AGCTCTTTGGTGCCGGTAGCGACCAGCCGGGTGGCTTCGTAGAGGATCTCGCCAGCATCGCGTGAGACCTGCTGCCCACGCAGCTGCGGGATGATGCAGAAGCTGCACTGATGGTTGCAGCCCTCGGCGATCTTGAGGTAGCTGTAGTGCCGCGGCGTGAGCTTGACCCCTCGGGAAGAGCCCTCAGGGCGAGCCCCTGACCAGGGTACTAACTGCGTGAAGGGGTTGTCGTCAGGCGGGAGCACGGCGCGCACGCTGGCCATCACCCCCGCCACGTCGGCCTGGCCGGTCACGGCGAGGACGCTCTTGTGCCGGGCCTTAATCACCTCAGGCCGCTCGCCCAGGCAGCCGGTGACGATCACCTTGCCGTTGGCGGCCACGGCCTCGCCGATGGCTTGCAGCGACTCCTCGATAGCCGGCGTGATGAAGCCGCAGGTGTTAACCACCACCAGGTCGGCCTCCTCATAACTCGGCACTACGCTATAGCCCTCGCTGCGCAGCTGCGTAAGGATCCGCTCGCTATCGACCAGGGCTTTTGGACAGCCCAGACTAACAAAGCCAATTTTACCGGACATAGGTACTCCGAGCCTTACCAGAGCCGCTGGGCCAGGATGGTCTGCAGGTCCTGTTCAAGGCGCAGCACATTGTCCTGCCGGTAGATTAAGCGCATCTGCGCCTGCCGGTCGAGTAGGAAGATCGCATCGGTATGGGTGAACTGCCCGCCGACTAGCTCACGAAAACCCACGAAAAAGCTCCGGGCCGCGTCCGCAATATCCTCAGGCGTACCGCTTAGCCCCACAAAGCTAGGGTGGAACTGCGCAGCGTAGCGCTGCACTACCTCCGGCGTATCGCGGGCCGGATCGACGGTAATCATCACCACCTGCACCTCGGCTGGTTCGCCCAGATTGCGGTAGATATGAGCTAGCCGCGCCATAGTCAGCGGGCAGATGTCCGGGCAGTGGGTGAAGCCGAAAAAGACCACCACCAGCCGATCTTGCCACTGCGCTAAAGTAACACGTTCGCCGCCTGCGGCAAAAGTCAACTCACCGAGCGGCCGCGGAGTCTCTAGCAGGGTGCCGTGGAACGCCGGCGCGGGAGTTAGCCACAAATAGGCGCCATAACCGGCTGCGCCGAATAGTGCCATTAGCGCCAAAAAGACAAATCGTTTCACCTCGCTAGTATATTCTACCTACCGGCGTATTGATCAAAGCCTGCTATACTAGAGCACAACGCCGATAAGGAGGAACGAGATGATCCGCTCACTACTCCTAGCCGTCGATGCCTCGCCCTGGGGCAAAGTTGCCGCGACTTACGCCACCTACTTGTGCTACAAACTCGATGCCACCCTGGACGCGGTCTATGTGATGGATAGCCGCCTCATTAATATGCCGTACTGGACCGACTACGGCGCCATCAGCTTACCGGTCACCCGCTTTGCCGGCGAGATGCAGGAGCTGCTCAGCACCCAAGGCACGGCGGTGCTCGCCCAGATCCAAGAGAACGCCGAGAAGGTCGGCCTAACCTGCCGTACCGAGTTGCGGACAGGTATACCCGCCACCCAGATTCTGGCCGCCGCCCAAGATTGCGACCTGATCATCCTGGGTCGCCGCGGCGAGTCGAGCCGCTTGGAAGAGGCCAAAGGGCTCGGCGCGGTAGCCGAGCGGGTACTGCACAGCTCGAAGATGCCGGTGATCTTAACCGACGAACACTATACCGAGCTGACCCGCGTGCTGCTCGGCTATGACGGCTCGGACCGGGCGCGCGAGGCGATGGTCTACGCTGCCGAGCTGGCCGCCCGGCTCGAGCTTCCCATGCTGGCTATCAGCGTTCACGACAAGCTCGAGCTGGCCGAGGAGCGGCTGAACACCGTCACAGCCTACGCTGAGGCTCACCGTCTCGACCTCACCACCCTGGCGCTGCAGGGCGATCCGGTTGAAGCTATCCTCAATCAGGCGCTGGATGGCGACCTGATCGCTATCGGCGCCTTTGGTGAGGGTCGGGTGCGCGCTTGGTTGCTCGGCTCCACCACCGAAGCCATCCTGCGCGGTTCGATCCAGCCGGTACTGCTGCACCGCTAGGGTCTAATAAGCCCTGAGTTGCGCCAGGTTAGGGCCGGCGCGGGGCCGGCAGCGCCGGGGTGCGCCGTGCCACCCCGTGATCGGCAAACTTCGGTTCCCAGCTCACCACGTCCTGATAGCGCAGCAGCAGCTTTCTCAGCCCTCCCGTTTTGATCCAGACTAGGTCGCGCTCATGGAGATCAAGTTTTAGGCAGCGCTGCTGAAGGTCAACGACCACCACGCAGTCATAAGCTTTCAGGGCCTTGATTAAGGCGCACAGGCGGGCCTTGGAAGCGCCTGGCCGGATTCTGGCTCGACTAGTAACCATCATGACCTCCTTTTGAGGCGGAGGGGACGGCGTGCACAGCCAACAAGGGGATGGAGTAGCCCCAAACCGGGGAGGCTAAGTATAGCGCACCCGGCCAAAGTGTGGTAGGGGTGAGTCAGTTCACCAGCTTGGTCCGCCGCGACTGAAAGTCCATCAGCACGTAGCGCCCGATGGTGTGCGGGGTGGTGAAGTAAGCTTTGCCACGGGTCATGTGCGAGACGCGCTGCACAAAAGCGATCAGCTCCGGGTCGCGGGCCAGCATAAAGGTGTTGATCTGGATCCCTTGGCGGCGGCAGTTACCGACCTCGCGCAAGGTCTCACCCAGGACCAGCGGGTCGAGGCCGTAGGCGTTCTTGTAGATCCGCCCGCCCGGCAGGGTGATGGCTGACGGTTTGCCGTCGGTGATCATTACGATCTGCTTCATATCCTTGTTCTGGCGCTTCAAGAGCTTTTGCGCCAGCCGCAGGCCCTCGGCGGTGTTGGTGTGATAGGGGCCGACCTGGGCGGTGGCGAGCTTTGGTAGCGGGATCTCCTCGGCGGAGTTGTGAAACAGCGCAAACTGGATGCTGTCGCCCCGGTACTGGGTGCGGATCAGGTGGGCCAGCGCCAGCGCCACCTGCTTGGCCGGGGTGAAGCGGTCTTCGCCGTAGAGGATCATCGAGTGGCTGCAATCGAGCAGCACCACGGTAGCGGCCGAGGAGTAGTACTCCGATTGCACCACCATCAGATCGTCGTACTCGAGCTCTAGTCGGCCATCCTCAAAACCGTGCTTGGCCGCGCTTAAGAGCGTGGCGCTGATGTCGAGATTAAGGGTGTCGCCAAACTCGTAGGGCTTAGGGGCTGCCGAAGTCTCGACGCCGGTGGTCTCGAAGCGGGTGTCGTGAGCACCGAAGCTTGCCTTGCCCGCCGCGCCCAGCACCTCCTTGAGGGTGCGGTAGCCCAAAAAGTCGATGGCCTTATCGGTCAGCTCAAACCTGACCTGGCCCGGCTCGCCCTGCCCAACTCCGCCCTGGCCCGGCTGCTCGGGATCGCCGGCCTCGGGGCGCAGATAGCCCTCCTGCTCGAGCCGCCGCGCTAGCTCCTTAACCGCCTCGCCAAGCTTGGAGTCGAGCCAGTGCTCGGCCGCCATGGCCTGATTAAGCGTCTCCTGGTCGATTAAATCGTTCTGAATCAGAGCCTCGGCGATGGCCTCATAGAGGTCTTGCAGGGTCGGCTGATAGTTGGGATCAGGTTCCCAGGGGTTGCGGCCAAAACCCGACTCGAGCAGGCGTTGCTGAAGCAGTTTCATCAGCTCGGCTGCGTCGAGGTCGTCCAGGGTCGGTTCGTACTTGCTGTAGCGGGTGGTAGGCATCTCAGTTCCAGCGCCGCCGGGCGGTCGGCGCCAGGTCGGGCTCCGCCGCGCTGTAACCGCGCTCCTCGCTCCGGGCGATCTGCTTGCGGGCGTAGAGGCCCTCCAGAATAAACTCCGCCGCCGCGCCCAACTCGTCCTGGCCAGGGCTGGAGGCGAGCCGACGGGCCGCCTTCAGCAAGCCCGGCACCACCGCCATCAGCTCGGGGAGCTGTTCGGTCTTACGGGTATCGGGGACCTTAAGGGTATGACCGGCTTCAAAGTAGTCGGTGATCGGCTCGGTAGCCAGCTCGCTAGCAAGCCGGCTGAACACCTGCGCTACCGCCCGCCGCACGATGTCGCGGGCGACCGCCTCGCTCCCTTTGAGCTCGCCCTCGTACTCCAGCTCGAGCTTACCGGTGACCGCCGACAGCGCCGCGTAGAGGTCGCTGACGCGGGCGATGGGCACGCTCTCGCCCAGGGTATAGGCGCGCCGTTCGGCGCTCGAGATTACGTTCTCCAAGAGGCTGATCGGCAGGCGCTGGCTGACCCCCGAGTGCTTATCGACCCGCGAGTCGTCGCGGGCTACGAAGGCCACCTCCTCGACGATCTCGCTGATAAAGGCCGGCAGCTTGGCATGGCCACCCCGCTCTATCCAGGCCTCTTGCGCAGTAATGGCCATCCCATCCGAAACCGTTAGCGGGTAGTGGGTGCGGATCTCCGAGCCGATCCGGTCCTTTAAGGGGGTGATGATCTTGCCGCGCGCGGTGTAGTCCTCGGGGTTAGCCGAGAAGACCAGCATTACATCGAGCAGCAGGCGCACCGGATAACCCTTAATCTGCACGTCGCCCTCTTGCATGATGTTAAAGAGCGCCACCTGCACCTTGCCAGAGAGATCCGGCAGCTCGTTCATGGCAAATAGGCCGCGGTTGGCCCGGGGCAGCAGCCCGTAGTGGACCGAGCGCTCATCGCCCAACTTGGTGCCGAGTTTGGCAGCCTTGATCGGGTCGATGTCACCGATAATGTCGGCGACAGTTACGTCGGGTGTGGCCAGCTTCTCGACATAGCGCGCCTCGCGCGGCAGCCAGGCGATAGGCGTGGCCTCGCCGAGTTCCGCTACGATCTCCTTCCCCTCAGCGCTGACCGGGTAGAAGGGATCGTCGTTAAGCTCTGTCCCGGCAATGACCGGGATCTCATCGTCCAGCAGTTCAGTCAGCTGGCGCATGAGGCGCGTCTTGGCCTGGCCGCGCAGGCCCAGCAAGATGAAGTTGTGGCGGCTCAAGATCGCGTTAACTACTTGTGGGATCACGCTCGTCTCGTAGCCGACGATGCCGGGGAAGACCCCTCGGCCATGCTTGAGACGGCAGATCAGGTTATCGCGCAGCTCCTGTTTAACGCTGCGCCCCGCCCGGCTGAGCCAGGGGGTGGCGCGTAGATCACCGAGGGTGGTTGCCTTCATCCAACTCCCTTTCTGTACGGCAAACATAGACCCCGCCCGTATGGTAGCACCGGCTCGAGCTTGAGGTATGTGTGGAGGCGCAACATCCTGGGTTGACTCGCAACCAACCGGGCGACCACCGGGGGTCGCCCCTACGGCATTCTGTATGACCGCTTCGAGCGCTCCGACCCCTACAACCGCAGCGAGTCGTCTTCCGGCTTGGGCAGCGACAGGTTCTGGGTGGCCTCCTGCACCTGCGCGTCGCGCACCTTATCAAGGTAGGTCCTGGCCCGCTCGATCTCGCCGGAGAGGGCTTCAACGGTTCGCTTCATGTTGTCAACAGCCTGCACCCTGAACTCCGAGATAGTGTCCATGGCCGCATAGACATTGTTAAAAGCCTTTTGCAACTGCTCGACGCTGACCGTGGCGCTCGCCGCCTGGGTATGCACCTCGACCGACTGCTGTTTGAGCAGCTCCGAGGTGGTCTCGATCAGGTTGCCGGTGGTGCGGTTTAGCGCGGTAATCTGGTCCAAGACCAGCTTCTGGTTAGCCAGCCCCTGCGACACCGTGACGGCCGTGCGCAGCGCCGAGATGGTAGTGGTCGAGGCGCGATCTACCCCCTTGATCAGCTCCAGGTTGTTTTTGCGCACCATATCCAGAGCCAGATAACCCTGGATGCTGACCGCTAACTGAGTCTGCAAGTCCAGCACCTTCTGGCGCAGGTAAAAGAGCATCTCCTCCTTGACCACGCGCGCCTTTTCGGGCTGCCGGGCCGCCAGCTCCTGGACGCGCACCTCTAGCGCGGAATCGAGCTTCTGAGCCAGGTAGATGTAATGCTGGAGCTTGGTCATGGTCTCCCACAGGTGCACCTTCTCCTGGGCGATGGCGGCGTTGTCTTTCCGGAGCTCATCCTGGCCGCTAAAGAGCGCTTCGACGATCTTGTTGAGGTGCTCCTGAGCCGACTGGTACTTCATGAAGTAGTCGCGCACGCGGTTGCCCACCGGAATAAAGCCGAGCAGTTTGCGCGGCGAGAAGAGGCCGCTCTGCCTGGACGGGTCGAGATCCTCGACCACGCGCCGCAGCTCAAAGAGCGTCTTGGAGACTTTCGATTTGGCGTCTAAGGGGCCTTCCAGGGCGTGCATGGGCCGCTCGAGCATGCGGTTAGAGACCGCTGCCGCCTTGCGAATCTCGTCGCTGCCGAGGTTGTGAATGGCCATCACCTTGGTCTGAAAGGCGTCGCTGGGGGCCGGGGTGTTAATGACGCTGCGGAGGAACTCCTCAACCTTGTCATCCAGTAGCGCTTGGGTGGCCTCATCGAGCTGGATCATCTCGGCGGCGCGCTCTTTCTGAATCGGCTTAACCGCCTGGCTGGCGGTCAGCTCTTCAACTTGGGGGGGCTTGAGCTTGTCGGGCATGGCGCCGTCCTTTCTGACACTGAACTCTGAAGCGCCTCTATCATAAGCGATATGCCTGGTGGCGGATAAGAATCTACCACCGCCGAAGAAGCTTCCGGGGGAATTGCCTATGAACAAAAGGCTGTCAGGCCGTCAGCTAGTCAGGCTTTCAGCAAAACCCTGTAGCTGAAAGACTGAGAGCCTGAAAGACTGAGAGGCTTAAGGGTTTCGCTCCTACTGACTCCTGGCTTCTAGCTCCTGTTTTTCGGGCGAGTGCCCCGTCGCCGGTGATAAACTCAGGGGATGACCATCCCGTCCTTTTGAAAAAGCTCGCCGTCGAGGTAGATACGCCCACCGCGGCGCAGGTCGCAGATCATGTCCCAGTGGATGGCTGAGCGGTTGACGCCCCCCGTCTCGGGGTAGGACTGGCCGAGCGCTAGATGCACGGTCCCAGCCATCTTTTCGTCAAAGAGGATGCTCCTGGTGGGGATGTTGATATGCGGGTTGGTGCCGATCCCCAGCTCGCCCAGGTAGCGCGCCCCCTCGTCGCTGTTAAGCTGCGCCTGCAACAGGTCATTGCCCTTAGCGGCCTGGGCGGCTACCACCTGCCCCGCCTTAAAGGTTAACTGGACGCCTTCGACCTCGACGCCGTTCACGCTGCTCGGCACGTCGAAGGTGATCACGCCCTCGGCCGTGTGTTCGAGGGGCCCGGTGAAGACCTCGCCGGAGGGCATGTTGCGCCGCCCCGCCGAGTTAATCCAGCGGCGCCCCTTAACCCCCAGGCGCAGATCGGTGCCGGGGCCGCTGATATGCACCTCGCTGGCGCGGCTCAAGCGTTCGATTAGCTGCTCCTGATTGCGCTCGAGCTCCAGCCACTTAGCCACCGGGTCGTCATCGAAGAGGAACATGGCGCCATAAACAAAGCGCTCGTAAGCGTCGAGGTCCATACCGGCGTCCTGGGCGCCGGCGGCGGTCGGAAACAGCGTGCCGCACCAGCGGGTCTGCTGCACGCGATACTCCTGTACCGGCTGGTGGCGTTTAGCTAGCCGCGTGATGCGCGCCTTATCGACTCCTTGCAGCATCCGAGTGTTAGTGGGCGCACTGATGCGCAGCCAGGCCTTAAGCTGCCGGATTTCAGTGAGTTCGAAGCTCGGCTCGCTCGCAAAATACTCCTCGGAGGCCAGGGTCAACAGGTCTAGTTGCAGCTCCGGGTAGTTCAGGCGCAGCACCGGATGGCCGCCGGCTTTGAGGACCTCGCGGGTGACGGCTCGAGCCATCACCAGCGCCGGGCTATCGACGTTGATCGCCACATGATCGCCCGGCTCGACCGCCAGGCAGTAGTTAACCAGCAGTTGGGCATACCTCTCGTGGATGGGATGGATCATGCCCAAGTTTACCGCGCCACATTAAAGACGTTGCTGCCTAACGCAACCAGCGAGCCCAGGTCATCAAAGACGTCGCTGCGCACCACAATCACCCGGCTGCCGGAGTGGGCCACCTCGGCAGTGGCCAGCAAAGCCGAGCCCTTGGCCGGTTTGAGATAATCGACGCGCATGTCGATGGTGGCGATCTTGTCGATGCTGCTGGTATCGCTGACCGAGAGGGCCGCTGCCGCCCCGGCGGTGGCGTCGATCAAAAAGCTGATGATGCCGCCATGAGCCATCTGCCGGATGGGGTTGCCGATAAACTCGGGGCGCAGCGCCAGGCGGGTGCTGACGCGGAGGCTGGCCAAGTCGCAGGACTCCAGCTTAAGGCCCAAGAACTTGTTGAGCGGGATCATCTCCTCGATGATCCGGCGGAGCAGTTCGGTATCGAGTTGCGGGTTTGATGGGCCTGACATGCGGCATTGTACCTGGTGTAAAACTCTATCTTATTGAAGGGGGGAACCTCCCGGCTTTGAGGGGATTTGCCAAGCCCTAACGATCTGCTAAGCCAGGCGCCTCTCGATAGCTTGCAAGAACGCCTCTGTCCAACGTAGCAGCTCAGCAATCTCGGCTACGTCGATGCGTGAGTATAGATCATAGTCACCTTCTTTGCGCAGTTCTTCAGCCCGCACCAGATGGGCATGGTGCTCCCTCCACACCTCATCGTCTTTGGCAAACTCTCGACCGAAGGCTGCGATCACTGCGCTATGTCGTTTGAAACTGAGCCCACGCTCCAACAACAGCGCAGTCGCCGCGTAAAACATCGCATAGTACGCCCTGGACGTCGTGATGCCGGGATACCTGTCGAACGGCTCGCGGGCCGCGGACAGGTTCTCCCTGGCTTTGGCCAGCGCGACCAACTCGGGCGGCTCCGGCACGCTCATAGCGGTAGGGCATCGCGCTTGACATGGTGCGTAAACGGCGTCTCCCATGACCAGCGTTCTGTATCTGTCACCACCACGCTCAGGTAGGGAGCGCCTTCGCAAACAAGCTGAGAGACGATCGCTGCCGCCGCCGCCCCCACTGCCCGCCGCAAACCGGGACGAACCACTACCAGCACATCGATGTCTGAATCGGGCCCAGCATCGCCACGCGCTTTTGAACCGTATAGCAACATCTCGGCGATATCCTCGGCGAACCGCGTCGTAAGCTGCGCTTTGAGCTCCGACAGCGCCCGCGCCTCCGTTGGGTCGAGCTGCCCAGGCATAGCGCTAATGTAGCACAGCCCCGTCGCCGTAACCCGTAGGGCCTCGCAACGAATCCCCCCGGCCTGCGTTAAGCCCCCCTTACCAAGGGGGATTGGTGGGATTTGGAGGGTGGAATGACTGGCGGGGCTTACTAAAGCGGTGCGCAAGCGCACCCTACTGCTGGCGGGGCTTACTAAAGCGGTGCGCAAGCGCACCCTACTGCTGGCGGGGCTTACTAAAGCGGTGCGCAAGCGCACCCTACTGCTGGGGCAAGAGCCAAAGCGGTATAATCGCTCATGCTAAAAACTGCCCAGCTGTTCGCACTGGACCGTGTCTGTGAGCCCTTGCGCGCCCTGCTTGCCCCCGATTACGCCTGGGAGGTGTTAGGGCGCCTTGACCATTTTGTCGCTACCGTTAGCAACCAGCGCCTGGGGCGCATCCATCCGACCGCTGTGGTGAACGGGCCGGTCTATCTGGCCGAGACCGCGGTGATCTATCCCCACGCCTATATCGAAGGCCCGGCCTGGATCGGTGAGGGGGCCGAGGTCGGGCACGGCGCCTTTGTGCGGGGCGGGGTGGTGCTGGCCCCTCATGCCAAGGTAGGCCACGCCACCGAGGTCAAACGATCACTGTTTTTGGAGGGCGCCAAGGCCCCACACTTTAACTACGTGGGCGACGCCGTCGTTGGGCGGCAGGTCAACCTGGGCGCCGGGGTGCGGCTGGCTAACCTCCAGGTCTTTAACGGCACCATTCGGATCGAGGGGATCGAGACCGGCTTGCGCAAGTTCAGCGCCGCCATCGGCGACGAGGTCTCTATCGGCTGTAACGCGGTACTCTCGCCGGGGACCATCATCGGCCCGCGCACGGTGGTCTATAACGGCGTTATGCTGCGCGGCGTCTATCCGGCCGATACCGTGATTAAGCTCAGGCAGGCCCTGGAGTCGGCTCCGCGCCGCTAGCATTCCTGATCATGTTTCCACTACGTGACGCCAACCCCAAGCACGGCCCGGTCTACCTGATGTGGTTGCTGGTGGTGGCTAACGTGGCGGTCTTTGTGTATCAACTCGGCTTAAGTGAGCCGCAGCTCATGAGCCTGGTGCACAGTTACGGCTTTGTGCCGCGTACCTTCTTTGGCGACCCGCTAGGCGAAGGCTATCGGCTGCTCTCGAGCATGTTTTTGCACGGCAACCTGCTGCACTTGGCGAGCAACATGTTCTTCTTGTGGGTCTTTGGCGACAATATCGAAGACCGGATGGGGCATGGCAAGTTCTTACTGTTTTACCTGGCGGGCGGGGTGGTGGCGGCGGCTTCTCACGGTCTGCTGATGCCTAACTCGGCTATTCCCATGATCGGCGCCTCGGGTGGGGTCAGCGCGGTGCTAGGCGCTTATATCGTCGCCTTTCCGCGCCAGCGCATCCTGACCTTCATTCCGCCGCTGTTCTTACTCTGGCTGCCGGCCTGGTTTTATCTTGGCTACTGGGCGCTCATCCAGGTGATCGGGGTCCTCGGGGGCGGGGCGGGTGGCATCGCCTGGTGGGCGCATATTGGCGGTTTTGTGTTCGGGGTGGTGCTGGCGCCCTGGCTACTGCATTCAGGAAGTAGGAAGTAGGAAGTAGGAAGTAGGTTGTGGGTTGTAGGGGGGTTGTCGGTTGAAGGGGTTTCCTACTACCTACACCCCACTACCTACACCCCACTACCCACACCCCTCTAGCGAGTGGTGCCGATGCGCAGTTTGATGGTACGCAGCCGCTCGGCTACCAGTTGAGCGATATCCACCACCGCGGGCGCGCCGTCTTGTTGGGCGCTCTCGCTGCTGGCGAGCATCACCTTGCAGAAGGGGCAGCCGGTGGCTACCACCGCTGCGCCGGTGGCTTGGGCCTCCTGAAAGCGGTCTTCTGAGACCCGCAGTGCGCCCGGCTCCTCCTCTTTCCAGAACTGCGCGCCGCCCGCGCCGCAACAGAACGAGTTCTCGCGGTGGCGTGGCAGCTCGACTATGGTGTTGCCACCTTGCGTCAGCAGGTCGCGGGGGGCGTCGTAGATACCGTTGTGGCGGCCCAGGTAGCAAGGGTCGTGGTAGGTCAGCGGCTGGGTAAGCTCAAGCGGTGGCAGGCGCCCGGTTAGCATCAGCTCGTCGATCAGTTGACTGTGGTGCATCACCGTGTAGTGCCCGCCGAGCTGCGGGTAGTCGTTGGCTAGCGCGTTGAAGCAGTGGGGGCAGGTGGTCAGCACCCGCTTGGGCTTGGTCGGGTCGAGGGTTTGCAGCGCCTCGTTCAAGGTGGCGACGTTCTCGCTGGCTAACTGATAGTAGAGGTACTCGTTGCCGGAGCGCCGCGCCGGGTCGCCGGTACACTTTTCGGCCTTGCCCAGAATGGCATAGTTGACCCCAGCGTGGTTAAGGATCTCGGCCATGGCGCGGGTGGTCTGCTGCGCTTGCGGGTCGTAGCTGCCGGCGCAGCCGACAAAGAACAGCACCTCGAAATTGGGGTTATCGGCTACGGTCGGAACCCCCAAGCCGGCGGCCCAGGCGTCGCGCTTATCCTGGGCCAGCCCCCAGGGGTTGCCGGCGCGCTCCAAGCCGCGGAAGGCCGTGCCTAACTGGCTCGGGAACTCTCCTGCCATCAGCACCTGCTGGCGGCGGATGTCGATGATGTCGATCATCGGCTCGCACCCTACCGGGCAGATCTCGATGCAGGCACCGCAGGTGGTGCAGGCCCACAGCGACTCCTGGTTGATCACAAAGTCGAGCACCGCGCGCGGGCTCTCGCCGCCAGCGGCTAACGCCCCGGACACACGGTTAAGCTCGTAGCGCTTGTTGATCTCGATGGCGGCTGGGCTGAGCGCCTTGCCGGTCGCTGCTGCCGGGCAGGCGTTGGTGCAGCGGTTACACATGATGCAGGCGTAAGCGTCGAGCAGCTGCGGCAAGCGGAAGTGCTCGAGCCGCTCGACGCCGTAGCGCTCTACGCTTTCATCCGTGAAGTCGATCGGTGAAAGCGCACCGCTTGAGACCTGGCTACCGTCCTGGTGCCTGGGCTCCAGGGCAAAGTTGGCCGGCGCCATGAACAGGTGGATATGTTTCGAGCGCGGAAAGTAAGGCAAAAAGGCCAGGATCAGCCCTAGCGATCCCCAAAAGCCGATATGCCAACCGATGAGGCGGTTATCACCGGGGCCGATCAGCCCGGCCAGCAGCGAGGCCACCGGCTGCCAGGGGTCAGCCTGCCCCTGGTAGGCCAGCAGGGAGCTGTGGCCCAGCAGCCTGAAGCCGACATGCAGGAAGATAAACCCCAGCACGATCAGGCTATCGCGGCGGAGGCCCATGAGGGCGTCTTCGTGAAACAGCGTCCGGGGGTTAACAGCTAGCAGCCGCGGGTCGCGCGTTAAGCGGCGCACGGCGAAGTAGACCACCCCAACCAGGACCAGCGCGGTGAACAGATCGGCGCCCAGGCGATAGAAGCCACCCAAGACGCTGTGGTGAAAACCTTGCAGCCACTCCGGTGGCAGGTAGCCCTCGAGTAGGTCTAAGAGATTGACCAGGGCGTAGAAGATGAAGCCGTAAAAGACCAGGGCGTGGAAGAAACTGACCAGCGGCCGGTCGCGAAAGACGGTGCTCTGGCTAATGGTGCGGGCGATAGCCTCGCCGATCCGCTCGGTGAGGTGGTTAAAGCTCGGGTAGTAGCCGCGCTCCCCCCGCGACACGGCCAGAATCACGCGGCGGAAGCCGATCACCGCAAAGTAGAGCGACACTACGGCCAGCAGGGCGAAGAGGAGCTTTTCAGGTAAGGTGAGCAACGGCGACCTCCACAAGGCAGCTACGGCGATAGCGCTGAGCACAATTCTGACACATCAGCCGATGGTCTAGCCGTTTATACTGGGCGCGGCACCCCCCAGAGATTTACAGGCCACCAGCATCTCACGCTTGCCGCCGGGCGGGCCGGGGCGCTTGGCGACTGTTAAGCCGAGCGCCGCTAGGCGCCGCCGCACCGCCCCGCTAACGCTGTAGGTGCTAAGGCAGCCGCCGGGGGCGAGAGCGGCCGTTAGCTTACCGAGGAACGCCTCCGACCACAGCTCGGGGTTGACCGTCGGGCTAAAGGCGTCCTGATAGATGGCGTCCGCCTCCGCCTCGCCCAGCGCCTGTTCAGTGGCCTCGCCGAGCAGCAGCACCAGCGTAACGGAGCGATACGTAAACGCCCCTGCCGGCGCCGCCCAATAGCTCATCAGGGCGTCGTAAAGCTCAGGGTGCTTAAGCGCCTCGCGGTAGCCCAGGGCGGCGGCTATGGACACCGGCAGCAGGGTGCGCTCGAGCCCCCGGTAGTAGAGCGGCGCGTCGTGCGTTAGCGCCAGATCGGCGGTCAGTAAGAAGTTAAGGCCGCTCCCGAAGCCGACCTCCAGCACGCGGGTAGCCTGGCCGCGACCGAGCCGCGCCGCCACCCCGCTGCCCACCACAAAGACGTGCCGCGACTCGCTGACCGCCCCCTGCTGCGAATGAAAGGTCTGCGCAAACGCCGTGCTGTAGAGGGTCTGGCTGCCGTCTTGGGTGATGATGGGATAATACTCCGCCGTCATGATCTCAATTCCCTCCACCCCTCACTGCTTATCACTATTTATCACTATGGCAAGCATGGCGATTGGCAAGGCGGGGCGGGTCTCGTGGCAGTGAAGCCCAGGCTACCGCTACCCATAAGGGATAGTGCACAGCGGCAGCAAACCAGATGTAGTCGACCAGATTAATCAGCACCGCCACGCCGATCAGCCCCAGCACCAGCCAGGCTCGAGCCCGCCACAAATAGCGCCACACCTGGCCCCACAGCACCAAAAACCCTGCCAGCCCCAACACCCCCGACTCGACCAACAGCCCCAAGAGCAGATTATGGGCGTGGGAGGCGTAGGGGTCGAGGGCGGCAGGCGGCTGATGGACCTGGTAGTAGCTCTGAAAGCCCCCTACCCCCAGACCGGTCAGCGGATGAGCGGTAATGGCCTGCCAAGCCACCGCCCAAACCTCCAGGCGGGACTGGTTGGTCAGATAGTCAGGATCGATGAGCGTGGCTAGGCGTAGCTCGGGAAACGATACCGCGGCCAACAGGAATACCCCCACCGCCCCCAATAGGCCTAGGTACCGCGCTCGGGTCGGAAAGCGCGCTAGCACCAGGAGTGAGGTGACCACCAGCCCCAGCCAAGCGGCGCGGCTACCGGACAGGGTCGCAGCCCCCAGCCCCAGGAGCAGCGCTACCGCACCCGGCAGGCCGCCGCCCAGCACAGCCGCCAAGGCGGCGCTTAGCGCGGCGCCGATCCCGTAAAAGTTGGGGTTGGGCGTAAGGCCGCTCACGCGGCCACCGGCCGGGTCGGCCAAGGCCTGCGCCAGGCCGATTCCCAAGCTCACCAACAGGCCTATCACCACTCCCCAGGCGGCGAGGCCAGCTCCCGCCTGCCGGAGCATGACCCGGCTTCCAACCATCACCAGGCCGGCCATAACCGCCGTCCCCAGCCACCAGCCCGCCCGTAGCCAGCGATCTAGCGGGGGAGGGTGGCGCGCCTCCAGAGCAGCCACTGGGAGCCCATGATCGGTTGGGCCCAGCAGCTGCGACGCCGCCCCCAGCAGCGCAAAGAGCGCCAACGGCAGTACAAACCAGGCGCGTTCGCGGCGCCTTAGCGCAGCTAAACCGATTAGCGCGGCGATGCCGCCAAACCAGACCGGCTGCACCGGCAACAGAATAAACAACCAGGCCGGCCACCGCACGGCTCTAGCGCGCTCCAAAGCCGGTCAGGAGAATTCTGATCGTCTTAAACACAATTAAGGTATCCAACCACCAGGAGAGATGCTTTACGTAGTATAAATCGTAGCTGAGCTTGGTGATAGCCTCATCGGCGCCGGCGGCATAGCCCTGATGCACCTGCGCCCAACCGGTCAGGCCAGGTTTGACCAGGTGCCGGTACGGGTAGAGGGGGATGCGAACCGCAAACTCGCCAGCAAATTGCGCCTGTTCGGGTCGTGGGCCGATCAGGCTCATCTCTCCCCGCCAGACATTCCACAACTGAGGCAGCTCATCGAGGCGGAATCTCCGCAACCGGCGGCCCAAGCGGGTCACGCGGTGATCATCGGCTTGCGCAAAGCGGTTACCCTGCTCTTCGGCGGCTGTCTGCATGGTGCGAAACTTGACCATCCGAAATGGCTTCCCCCCCTGCCCAACCCGCTCTTGCCAGAACAACAGCGGGCCGGTCGAATCTAAACGAATGAGCAGCGCTAGCAGCCCCATTAACGGCAGGGTTAAAGGCAACGTCAGCAAGACCAGGCCGACATCCAGCAAACGCTTCAGATACGGGTACAGCCCTGGCAGCTGCCAGCCCTCCAACAGCGCTTGGGAGTGATGCTTAAGCGAAACCCTGCCGCTAAGCCGCTCATACACCACTGCCGCGTGGATGACCGGGACTCCCCGCAACGACTGCTCGGCCACGAAGCGTGACCACTGTGGGTCGATAGCCGCATGCGGGTCGACTACTACCGCCTGAACCGGCACCAGGCGCGGGCTAGCCAAAACCACCCCCATCCCCCAGCTTGGTAAAGCGTCCACCAGGCCGCCGGGCACCAGTGCCAGGCGATGCCGCTCGGGCCGTTGCAGCCACAGATATAAGGCCTGCCAGAGAAAGGCCATCGCGAAAGCCCCCAGCAGATAGGTGCGCGAAAAATACCACCCGGAAACGACCAGCACGGCTGAGGTGAGCAGGAACCAGGAGAGTAGGGAGGCCAAGAGCGTAGTTAGGGCATCGGTCTTGGCCAGACTGAGCACCCGGCGGGTGTAAATCACCGACCCGAGGTAGCTGATTACTACCAGGCCGACCATGCCATAGGCGTCGGCGCCGATGATCCAGAATCTATGGTTGTACCAGCCCAGCAGCGACCCGGCAAATATGATCGCCACCGTTCCGGCTCCATGCCAGAGCCACTCCAGCCCGCTCGAAGAAGGCCGTAATAGTTTGCGGATTGAGAACGGCAGCACCATAACCTCACCTTAGCCCGTTGCGCCCAAGCTGGGCACCGTGAGGGTAGCATAACCCGGCCTCCGGTAAGCCTCAACCTCAGAGATGCGCGTTATCAACCTTCGACTTCGCTTCGCTCAGGGTGACACCATTAGTAGGGTGCGCTCGCGCACCGCTGCTCTGAGACCCTTCGCGAAGCCTGTCCTGAGTGAACCTGCGAGTATCCGCAGGTCGAAGGGCTCAGGGTGACACCATTAGGGTGCGCTCGCGCACCGCTGCTCTGAGACCCTTCGCGAAGCCTGTCCTGAGTGAACCTGCGAGTATCCGCAGGTCGAAGGGCTCAGGGTGCCACCATTAGGGTGCGCTCGCGCACCGCTGAGCGTTTTATCATTCTGAGCGCAGTGACATTCGCAGTGTCATTTACGGCTACTTGCTTACCGTTCGCCAGAGGTGCTACCCTGTCCCCGGCGGGGAGCTACGCGCCAAGAGAGCTGGAAGGTATGCAGATCAGCAAAACAACCAGGCAACAGCTCGACCTGTTGTGGCTGCTAGTAACCAAAGAGGTCACCTTCAGATACAAGCGCACCTTCCTGGGGTTTTTGTGGACGCTGCTGAATCCGCTCCTCACGGCGCTGGTGTTCTTTGTGGCCTTTACCATATTCATGCGGTTTGAAATTGAAGACTTCGCCTTTTTTCTGCTGGCGGCTCTTTTTCCCTGGAGCTGGTTTGCCGGCTCGGTTACTGTTGCCACCGGGACTCTCACCGGCAATGTCTCGCTGATCCGCAAGGTGGTCTTTCCCAAACATCTGCTAATTTTGTCGGTGGTTATTGCCCAGATGGTCAACTTCGCCTTCACCCTGCCGGTTCTGCTGGGCCTGGCCTTCTTCTACGACCTTCCTCCCAGCCTTAACTGGCTAATCGGCATCCCCATACTGGCTACCGTGCAGTTTGCCATTATCTACGGCCTGGGCCTGATGGTCTCAGTGGCCAATGTTTACTTCCGCGACCTCGAGTACATGGTGACGGTGGTGATTAGCCTGCTGTTCTGGATGACCCCCATCATCTACCCGCTGAGTGCAGTGCCCGAGGGGGCGCGGCCCTTCTTGACCCTGAACCCCGTCAGCTATCCCATCCAGGCCTGGCGCGACCTGTTCATGCACAACACCCTCAACTGGCCCTATATTGGAATTGGCCTGGTTACCGCAGTGGTGGTGCTGCTGCTAGGGCACTGGCTCTTCCGGCGGATGTCCGGCAGGCTGGACGAGGTGCTCTGATGGCTCGCCCTGAGCTTGTCGAAGTGCCCTGCCCTGAGCTTGTCGAAGGGGCTAGCCCGGCTACGGTTATTGCGGCAGAAAACCTGTGGAAGAGTTTTCCGTTACAGCGCGACCGGCCCGGCCTGAAGGAGCTGCTGGTCAACGCCCCCAGGTTTTTCAACGGCCGGACCAAGGGGTTCTGGGCACTTCGGGGTGTGAGCTTTACGGTCAACAAAGGCGAAAGCCTGGGGATTATCGGCAGGAACGGGGCCGGCAAGAGCACCCTGCTCTCGCTGCTCTTAGGCGTGGCCCTGCCCACCAAGGGCAGGCTTGAGGTACGCGGTAACAGAACCCCCCTGCTCGAGCTGGGCGCAGGCTTCCACCCCGACCTGACCGGCATCGAGAATATCTATATCAATGGGGTGATGCTGGGCCTGACCCGGGCCGAGGTGCGGGCCAGGCTAGACGAGATCATCGCCTTTTCGGAGCTGGCCGAGTTTGTCCACCTGCCCCTGCGAACCTACTCCAGCGGTATGCAGATGCGGCTGGCCTTTGCGGTGGCCATCCACACCTCGCCGGAGGTATTGCTAGTAGACGAGATTCTGGCAGTAGGCGACGAGTCGTTTCAACGCAAGTCGGGCAAGGCCCTGACCGATCTGATCGGCGGCGGGGTGACCACGGTGTTTGTCTCGCACAGCATGGAGGCCATCAAAAAGCTCTGCCACCGGGCCATCTGGCTCGAACAGGGCGAAGTCCGGGCCGAAGGGGAAGCTGGACAGGTTGTCGAAGAGTACTTAAAAGCCCAAGGGCAGGCTTGAATAAAAAGGGTAGGCCAATTACGACCCTAAGAAGGCTGTGGGATGAGAGGAAGGTTGCGTGAAGCGGCCGACGACGCGATCCCGGTAAGCGTGCTAGCGGGAAACTCCGATAGCGAAGTTGCTTCGCGGAGCCTGGGCTGAGGGACGAAGTGTTCGCAACGACAATTGCCCTGTGCCCCTGGACTAGCTCAGGCGCTAAAGTCAGGACAAGCGCAAAGGGCCAGCAGCGAGCCCGAAGCAGCATGCTACACTAGAGGCCAATGAGCACGAGCACCGCAGTAAGGATCTATCAGCGAGTGCGCCGCCTGTCCGAGCCGCTCGCCCAAGAGGTTATGGATTTTGTCGAGTATCTCGAGTTCAAACACAACTTGCGCGATCTGAACACCGAACACCTGAGAGCTACCCAGGAGCCGGTGATGCAAGCGATCTGGGACAATCCCGAAGACGAGCTTTGGAATGACGCTTAAGCCGGGAGAGATAGTCGCCATACCGTTCCCTTACACGGATCTGCGTGCAACGAAACAGCGTCCCGTACTAGTCTTAACGCCCGAAGACGCCCGTGGCGACTTCATCTCCTTAGCTATCACCTCTGTTCCAACAGCTGAACTAACAGTCAAAATCGAGCAAAGCGAGATGGCAAGCGGCCAACTCCCCAAAACCAGCTGGATTCGGTGCAACAAGGTCTTTACCCTAAGCACCGCCACCACCAGGAAAACATATGGGTTGGAATCTTGTGGTAAAGTTTCGCAGTGTGATGGCTAGGGCCGAGTCATTGTCTCGTAACCCTACGGCTGTCAGGCATTTGGACGATGGGGCGAGATACGGGCAGAAGGCGAAGCGGGGTGGGTGGTGGAGGAGTACCTATTTTAGGGGTATCTCCCTTTTTTCTGCCTGTTGACGTTTGGGGGGGGGTGGTCTATGCTCTGTTTCGAGGCGGCCTTCTGGTGAGGCTACCTGAGTAGTTACAAATCGCTTTGCGTAAGGAGGCGGGGTAATGAGCCGACCAATGGTTGATGATGGCCATGGGGCGCAAAATAGCATTGTGCTTGCCCGGTGCCGGGAGGCATTAAAAAAAAGTGCTCCCGAGGCGACCGTTATTCTTTATGGTTCCCGGGCGAGGGGGGATGCGAAGCCGGATTCTGATTATGACCTGTTAATTTTGCTGGATGGAAAGGTAAATTGGCTGCTGGAAGACCGGATACGGCAAAGCCTGTATCCGCTAGAGATGGAAACAGGAGCGGTTTTGACCGTTACCTGTTATAGCAAAGAAGAGTGGTACTCGCCTACCTATCAAGCCATGCCTTTCGTACGGAACGTAGAGCAAGAGGGCATTGCTTTATGAACGCGGAAATAAGCAAATTGGTTGATCATCGACTGGATCGGGCTAATGAATCAATTCGCGAAGCCGATCTCCTTTTAGAGGCAGGTTATGCCAATGCCGGTGTCAATCGTCTCTTCTATGCATGTTTTTATGCTGTATCAGCCCTTTTATTGACAAAGGGGCATTCCTCTCCAAAGCATAGTGGTGTCAGAGCCCTTTTTCATCAAAAAATAGTGAAACCTGGCCTGGTTGAAGTAGCTATGGGACATTTATACGATAGGCTGTTTGACAGCCGTCAAAAATCGGATTATGTTGATCTGGTGAAATTTGACTTAGCGGATGTAAAGCCGTGGGTAGCGGAAGTTAAAGCGTTTGTCGGCAAGATTGAGGGCTTGATCACAGTGGAAAGACAAGCCTAAGCATGAAAGCATGGATCAATCTGCGACCGGGCAAGCTGGCTCGAGCACGGCGAGATCCGCACGGAAGGCGAAGCGGGGTAGGTTGTAGAAGAGTATTTGAAAGCACAGGGGAAGGTTTGAGGTGGCAGCGATGGAAGATGTGGTAAGACATGTAAGAAGAACGGGTATGTCCGCACTGGTTTCCAAAAGTATGCTGTTAGAGGCGGACTTGCTTGACAGTGGGGCAGGCCCCTGGGTCGGTCACATTCCCTTTGCTTTTTGGATCATAGAACAGCTCCGGCCGCGCATTTTAGTTGAACTTGGCACTTATTACGGCCAGTCCTATTTCAGTTTATGCCAAAGCGTGCGCGCCAATGGGCTTTCCACCAAATGCTATGCAGTTGATACCTGGCAGGGCGACGAACACGGAGGGTTCTACGGCGAGGAGGTGTTTGCCCATGTCGAAGCGCGCAACCAGCGCGAGTATCACGCTTTCTCACGGCTCCTGAGGATGCGTTTTGACGATGCGCTTTCGTCCTTCAGCGATGGCACTATTGACCTTTTGCACATTGATGGCCTGCACACTTATGAGGCGGTGCGGCATGACTTTGAAAGCTGGCTGCCAAAGCTTTCTTCGCGCGGCGTGGTCCTGTTTCACGACATTAACGTCCGTGAGCGCGACTTTGGCGTCTGGCGGCTGTGGGAGGAGCTGTCAACGAGTTATCCGCACATCGAGTTTGAGCACTCTCATGGCCTCGGGGTGTTATTTGTTGGCAAACTTCAACCGCCCGGCATCATAGGGTTGTTAGAGGAATGGTCCGCCCCTGAAGGTAGCTACCTCATAAAGAATCTCTTCGCAAAATTTGGACATCTGGTGAGTCTTGAGTATCAGACCAACGATCACAACCAAGGCATAGCCAAGCGCGACAGCCAGCTTGCCCATCTCAACCAGGCAGTAGCCGAGTACCAAGAGCAGCTCACCACCATTAGCCACACCCTGGCCGAGCGGGAGGAGCAGGTTATCTCGCTCAACCAGGGCATAGCCGAGCGCGACAGCCAGCTGGCCAGCCTCACCCAGGCAGTAACCGAGCATCAAGAGCAGCTCACCACCATTAGCCACACCCTGGCCGAGCGGGAGGAGCAGATCGTCGCGCTCAATCAAGGCATAGCGGAAAGGGACGGGCAGCTCAGCCAGTTGCGCGAACAAGAAGCCCAGCTGCAAGAACAAGCCAAGGTGCTGCTGGCTTCAGCGCAGGAAGCGGGCGCGCTAATCGCCAGCCTTAGTCAGACGATCGACGAGCGGGAGGAGCAGGTTATCTCGCTCAACCAGGGCATAGCCGAGCGGGACAGCCAGCTCGCGACCACTAGCCAAACCCTTGCCGAGCGGGACGTGCAAATCGCCACGATTCTTAGTTCGACAACTTGGCGGCTAACCGGACCCCTGCGGGTGGTTGCCGATCAGCTCAAGCGGATACGGCGTTGGTTACGGTTCTCGGTACGCAAAGTTTTATTCGCTCCAAAACGGTTTGATGCGGAGTGGTATCTAAAGCAGAATCCAGATGTTGCGATGAGCGGTATGGATCCCTATAAGCACTACATACTTTTTGGAAAAGCAGAGGGTCGCAAGCCAGCACCCGATACGTCACTGTTACACGGCAAGAAAAGTAGTGTATTTCATTTGTTGAGAATCGCACCGCAAATAATTACCCAAAAAGGTGGCATCTGGCGCACCTGTGCGGCGGTACTGCGTGTATATCGTCGCGAAGGCTTTGCCGGCATCAAGGTGCGAGCTTTTGGGGGTCCCTCACTGTTACCCGCCAGAGGGCCTCTCCAGAGTCCTATGTGGTTCTTCGACATTGTGAATGACACCGCGATTCGTCAGAGTTTTTGGACATTGCAACACGTTATCGCTTTGCACGCGAAGAACCACGGCGAGATAACGCACCTGATAGCATTACCATTTTTCTCCGCAGGTGGCGCCCAACAGACAGCCACGAATTTTGCGTGTGCTGTTGCGCGTACAGGCGGGAGCGTCCTGATGCTCGCTGTCGATCGGAAACTGCCTGTCAGCACAGCTGTGACACCTGCCGGGAAAGTGCTCGCCATTGACCTTGAAGAGTACTTTCCTGGCACAGATATGGAGGTTCGCGAAGCCCTTCTCATGGCCATGATTAGAATGGTTGCCCCAAGAGTGCTTCACATCATAAATTCGGAGGTGGGCTGGCGCCTTGTAATCAAATTTGGGAACCGCATTAGGCAAGTGTGCAGAGTGTTCGGTTCCATATTTGCGTTTCAGTACGACTCGAAAACTGGCGCAAAGATCGGCTATGCAGAAACCTTCCTTCGTGACGCACTTCCCTTTTTGGATGGGTTGCTCACGGATAATAAGCGGTTCGCAATTGATGCCATCGCGGATTACGGATTGGAGGCCGAGAAGGCAAAGTTTCATGTAATATATAACCCTTGTCGTTTTGACAGCGCAGAGATTGCGTCTGAGCGCCTGAGAACCCTCGCGGCCTCTATTGCGGACGCGCAACGTTTGCAGATCGTTTGGGCAGGACGGCTGGACGCAGAAAAGCGCCCCGACCTACTTTTCGAAGTGGCGCGTCTGTGTCCTCAGATGGATTTCCATGTGTTTGGCGCAACCATAGTTGACTCGTCTCTGAGCCTCGGTGCGCCTCCAGCAAACTTGCAGCTTCGCGGGCCATTCTCCTCGCCCCTAGACGTTATTCGCGACTCGAACTACCACGCTTATATGTTCACCTCTCGCTGGGAGGGTATGCCCAACACTGTCATCGAGTTCGGGGCCGCCGGATATCCCGTCATTGCTGCAACGGTTGGTGGAATTTCGGAACTGATAGACGAGTCCACCGGCTATCCACTTCCTGCCAGAGCAAGTGCTGCTGACTACGCTCGCTCTCTGGAAGCTGTCCGTATGGAGCCCGATATTGCTGCACAACGCGCAGCGGCGCTTGTGCGGAGAATTGCGGAAATCCACAGTCAGAACTCGTTTTACTGCACGCTCAAAAACGTTCCCAGCTATCTCATTCCCCCAAAAGGCTAAACATGGCTGCGCCTGTCGTATCCATTATCGTGCCATATTACAATCATGGTCGTCATCTTCACCAGACCATTTCCTCTGCACTCCGGGCTACAAAGGCGGATGTTGAAATCATTGTAGTGAACGACGGCAGCAAAGAACCGAAGGCGGGCACATATTTGGACTGGATCAAAAGACTATCGCCAACAGTAAAGGTGCTATCCAATAAGAACGGCGGCCTTTCCGCGGCCCGAAACGCGGGGTTATCAATCGCGTCCGGAATGTATATTCAGTTTCTAGACAGTGACGACTTGCTTATACCCGGGAAGATAGACTTGCAGATCGCGCAGCTTCAGAGCCAACCGCGCCTCGACATTTCAATAACGAACTATCTTCTCTGCGACGAGGAAGCGACTCATTTCTGGCGTGACGGTGACTCGATAACTCCCTTCAGTTGTACGCTGGAGGACTTTCTGTTCCGATGGGAGCGAGGCTTTTCGATTCCGATACACTGCGCCGTGTTCAGACGCGAGGTGTTCAATAACGCTATGTTCGATACATCAATCACGGGAAAAGAAGATTGGGTTTTCTGGTGTATGCAAGCCCATGCGGGCGCGTTTTTCGGTTACCTGCCGGTTTACGGTGCCGTCTATCGCCAACATAACAGCGGGATGTCCAAATCCTTTAAATCCATGGGAGACAGCTGGCTCTCGGCGGCGCGCCTAATTGAGCGGCACATTGGAGGCAAGTTTCCAGATTTTCCGGGAGCGTGCGAGTCGTGGCACGAAAGTTTTTACAGGCCAGCGATCAAGAATCAGCAAGCCGAGCGTACAGTGCATAAGCCATCCGGCGTCTTTAAGTCTCCAGCGCTTGACCGGGACGCATTTTTCGACCACGACTGGATCGCAGGCGTTCCAAACTTGCGCCGCGCTCCGCCTCTATCGCCCTCCATATCCATCATAGTTCCGGTATTTAATCACTTTGAATATCTCCATGAGTGTCTGTCATCTTTGGCCGCAGAGTCCGCGAACAGCGGAGGCGAACTTGTCATTATCGATGATGCATCCACTGACTCCCGAGTTTGGCCGCTGCTCAAGGCTTTTGCAGGTCGCGTTTCAGGAGTATGCATCCATCGGAATGAACGTAACCTTGGCATTTCCAATAGTCAGAACATTGCAGCGAACCTCGCCTCCGGGGACTACCTTGCGTTCGTAGACTGTGATGACAGTCTGCATGAGGGCGCGCTCGCTCAAGTAACGGCATCGCTCATATCCGAAACCGATTACTTGTTTACAGATAGAGAGGATATCGCCGAGAATGGCGCACGGATCAGGATTGCCCGCTACGGGGGTTATGACTTCCTCGTTCCAAGCGGATCAATCTCGTCGGATCTCGTCGACGGCATGGTGGCATCCCATTTGAAAGTGATCCGTCGAAGCGCGTACATAGAGTTGGGCGGATGCGACCCCGAGTTTGAAGGCGTTCAAGATTGGGATCTCGCGTTGCGCTTTGCTGCTGCTGGCAAGAGGTTCCAGTATCTACCCAAAGCCATTTATAGACATCGCATCCATACAAACTCGGTTACCAGGGGCGATTCGGTACGACAGCTTTGGCTGACCAATCGAGTTCGGAGAAAGTATCTCTGCCACCAGATTCGTCGCGGGATTTCGACTATGGATGCTTGTCAGAGAGCACTGAGTGCTTGCGAAGCCATAATTCAAGGCAGAGCGCCTCACGACAACGACGTCCTAGTGATCAATGGTTTTTCGAGCCACCACTATTCGAACACGCTCAGAGGCGCGTGGGCAGAGGGTCGCGTATGCATATACGCTCCTGCTGAGAAAGCCTCGTTACAAGAACTAAACCTTGTGCGTGAGTATAATTCATATTTTGATGCGATTATTGCACCCACGGAAGCGATCGCTGCCTGTCTGTTGGGCTATCTTTGGGATCAGGACATCCTTGTTTTATTGGGCGAACCTCGACCTTTCAGTCTTCCGCAACGGGCGGAGAGGCACCCAGAGGCACCCAACTCTGTAGAACTAGAGTGATCGCAAATGGCTATTCTAATCACCGTCGCGGGTGCCTCTCGACGTCATACAGGCTGTGGATCCTGCGCGAGGCCGGCATACTTGGCCGAGGCCGGCGGTATCGGCACGCAGTTCCTGCTGCACACCTACTTTGTTTATCGCGTGCCGCCGACTGCTGCGCGTTTAGGCGGTTATCCGGTCAAATACCTGTTGCTTTACGGCTTTGGGGCGGTGCTGTTGCATACCTTGGTCGATGTGGTTGGTATTGATGCGAGGGTGGCTGCCTTGGGTGTAATTATTGCATCGATCCCGGTCGGCTTCCTGTTAACGCGCAATTCGCGGTATTTTGGTATGTTAAAGAATGAAAAACAGAAGGAAGAGGCAGTTATCGATGATAAATCGACTTTACAGGGTTAAGGCGGCGGCTGGCTGGCTGAGTGCTGCCGGAAAGGTAGTCCAGCTCCTTCGACGTGAAGGGATATTTGGCTTGCGGTGCAGATTGGCGCTGGACAAGGAGCTTTTTTCGTGGGCTAATTCAAAGCGGATTGGCCACTACGACATTTTGAATGACGAGGTGCGTGCGAAGATGCGCCATACTGTCGAGTCTGACGTGGGATTGACCGTGGGGCTGCGTTTTGCGGGGTAGCAACGTGGAGCCACCCAGGGTTCAGGTCTTGCTGTCAACATATAACGGCCAGAAGTATTTGCAAGAGCAGATGGATAGCGTGTTGAATCAGGACTATCCTAACTTGGAAGTGCTTGTCCGGGATGATGGCTCAACCGATGGGACTTTGCAGCTGCTGGAAGGATACGAAAGCTTACCTAACGTTAAGGTACTGCGGGGAGAAAACCTGGGGGTGGTAAAGAGTTTTTTTGCCTTGCTGGAGAGTTCCTCACCCGGCGCAGAATATATCGCTTTTTGCGATCAGGACGATGTCTGGCTGCCGGGAAAGATTGCTGCTGCTGTCGCTAAACTTGAAGCTTTGGACAACGACAAGCCGCTGCTCTATTGCTCACGGGTGGAGTTTGTGGATCGCCACCTCCACAGTTTGGGCTTCTCGAAGGCTCACAAAAAGCCTAGCTTCCGCAATGCGATAGTGGAGAACATCGCTACCGGCTGTACCATAGTGATCAACCGGGCCACCAGGGAGCTGGTCTTGAGCAGCCTGCCAAGGTGGGCCTTGATGCACGACTGGTGGCTGTATCTGGTGGTGACGGCCTTGGGTGAGGTTGTTTACGACAGCCGGTCGTTGGTCAAGTACCGGCAACACGCGGCCAATGCCGTGGGCGGAACGCCTCACTTCATCCCTGATTTTCTGCGCCGCCTTAAGCGGTTTCTGGCCCCACAAAACAGCAACTACCGCATTTCCGGCCAGGCGGGGGAGTTTCTCCGCTGTTTTGGGCCGCGCCTTGAGGGCCACAAGAAAGAGCTCCTGGTGCGCTTCCTGGACTCAAAAAAGGGCGCCATATCCCGTTTGCGGTATGCGCTAAGGCCCGAGGTGTACCGGCATTCGCTTTTTTATCATACCCTTTTGCGGCTGCTGATCGTTTTGGGCCGGTACTGAACACGCCCCTAGGATGCCGTTTGAAAAGGGACCCACCCTCCTCACCGGAGCCGGAGTTTGGCAGTTCTAACATCGTATCTTCTCGCTCAGGACATCGTCCTTCCACGCCAACTGGAGTTGGAGGGAGCAAAATTGGTGCGCAAGCGCACCCTACAGGGGGGTTACTAATTTTGCGTTGCCCCAGGTCTTGAGGGCCAACCCTAGCCACTAGCTCACCGCTGCCGAGTTGATCAAACATACAGCTACTAATCCTCGAGGGCGTGCAGAAAACGGCTGCCCTGCTGACAGGGGCAAGATACCTGTCGCGCTCACCCTTCCCCTCCCGCGCGGCTCAGCCAACCCTCAGCCGCCTTCAAAATGACCTCGGCCTGGGCCAAAGCAGCCCCGGCCTCGCCCTGGGTATAGACCTCGGCAGGGGTGAGCTCGGCCAGGGCATCGGGATAGCGGGTGGGGATGTAGAGCTTATCCAGGGCCAAAGCCGCCTCCAGTAAGGAGGCGAAGCGTTCTTTGGCCCCCTCGGGCATCTCCCGCACCAGCCGCCCCAGCGAGGGCCCCCAGGGGTCGGCGTCCTGGAGCAGCCAGACGGCCTTCAGGGCTTTCTCTCCGGCTTGCTGGGCAAAAAAAGCGGCCTGGGCGTACTTGCCAGCGGCCACCAAGGCCCGAGCCGCCTCGAGGTCATCCCAGGCCTGACGAAGCCAGCGCCAGGCCTCACGCCGCTGTTTCTCCACGCTCATAAAGGAGCCTGGCCTCCTTCATCACGCCCCGCAAAAAGGGCAGTTCGCGCCGGTCCTGAAACTCCTCGGGGGTAAGAACCACCGGCTCTACCACCACCGGCAGATCCCGCAGGGCCCACAGCACCCGACCGATGCGCTCCAAGTGCGGCAGGTCGGTCTCCCAGAGGACGAGGAGGTCCAGATCGGAGCGCCGGGTGGCCGCTCCCCGGGCGCGGGAGCCGAAGAGGTAGACTTGTCCTGAGCTTTGCCGAAGGGCCCGCCCCACGCCCAGGGTGCTCAAGCGTTCGGTGACGGTCTCGAGCCAGTCCACAGGGACATCTTACCCTAACGGCAACCTGCTCAGGCTGGGCTCGAGCTTGCCTTCCACCCTCGGCTCGAACCGATCGACAACATCCCGCCGGCCGAGTTGGAGGTGATGTATGATCAGGCAGGCAAGTCCGGTCGCGGTGGCTGGACTCAGGTAATCTACCCTACGGAAAACCTGGGGCGGTTCGGCTTTGCCCAAAGGGGGTAGTCCAAATGGATGGCCTAAAAGATGAACGGGAGCGAATTGCAGCCGGGGCTTCTTTGCCTGGGATAAGTGAAGAAGACATGGTGGTATATAAGGCCACCGCCCGGCAACGGATGGCACAAGATGAAAAAGAGCTGCTAGTAAGGCGGAAAAGGGCTTGGGAAACCGTGCGTTGGGCAGCCAAATTACTCAAGGAGGAGTTTGGCGCCCATCGGGTGGTGGTCTTTGGGTCCCTTCTTTGTTCAAAATGTTTTAATAAATGGTCCGATGTGGACATCGCTGCCTGGGGAATTAGCCCCACAGACACCTTCCGGGCCATGGGCGCGGTGATGGATCTGCGCGAGGATATTGAGATCAACCTGGTAGATATCGAGACTTGTCGCGCTACCCTGCGGGCAATAATCGAGCGTGAAGGGCAAGAGATATGATTGAGTGCTATCTGGTAGTAGCTAGTCGTATCCGCCAAGAACTTACCGATCTGGAGAGGGTTGTAAGCCGGGCCGAGCAGGCCATGGGTTTGGCCCGGAATTCCACGGAGCATGACTTATATCTTGATTCGGTTGCGCTGAACTTGCACGACTTCTATGGTGGACTGGAACGCATTTTCCGTCACATTGCGACGGGTGTGGACCAGAGCCTGCCAGGCGGACCGGAGTGGCACCGTGCGCACAGAACTGCTACTCTTCGCTTATTTTTTGGAACAGGTGTAACGGGAAAAATAAAAACAAAGCGACGCACGCAATTATCTTAACTGGCCGCTCCCCGGGCGCGGGAGCCGAAGAGGTAGACTTGTCCTGAGCTTTGCCGAAGGGCCCGCCCCACGCCCAGGGTGCTCAAGCGTTCCGTTATGGTCTTTGGCCAGTCCACAGGAGCATTTTACACTTGGGCCGAGGGGGCCGCTCCTTCGTAGCGCGGCAGCCGCTCCGCCGGGAGCTCTTTGAGCCTGGGGTAGCTCCGGTCTTTGGCTGACAGCAGAGGGTTGCCGCTAGGCCAGGCGATAGCGAGGTCGGGATCATCCCAGGCGATGCCGGCTTCAGCCTGGGGATTATAAAAATCGGTACACTTGTAGGCGAACAGGGCGCTCTCGCTGGTGACGCAAAAACCGTGAGCAAACCCTTCGGGAATATAGAGCTGGCGCTTGTTGTCAGCTGACAGGGTGACCCCCACCCACCGGCCAAAGGTCGGCGAGCCGCCCCGGATGTCCACCGCCACATCGAACACCTCGCCCTGCAAAACGAAGACCAGCTTCCCTTGGCCATGAGGATGCTGAAAGTGCAGGCCGCGCAAAGTGCCTTTCCTCGAAAAAGAGAGGTTGTCCTGGACGAATAGGGTGGGCAGGCCGGCAGCGGCGTAGCGCTGTTGGTGCCAGGTTTCCAGGAAGAAGCCGCGGTCATCGCTAAACACTGAGGGCTCGAGCAAGAGCACCTCCGGCAGCTCGGTCGGTCTTACTTTCATGCCTGGCGGACCAAGTTCAACAGGTACTGGCCGTAGCCGTTCTTTTTCAAGGGCTCGGCCAGTTGCAGCAGCTGCTCAGTATCGATCAGCCCCAAGCGGTAGGCGATCTCCTCCGGACAGGCGATCCTTAGCCCCTGCCGCTGTTCGATGGTTTCGATAAAGTTGGCAGCCTGCAGCAGCGCCTCGGGGGTGCCGGTATCCAACCAGGCCACGCCGCGGCCCAGCTTTTCCACGCGCAGTTGGCCTTGCTGCAGATAGAGCCGGTTGAGGTCGGTGATCTCAAGTTCGCCCCGGGCGGAGGGTTTCAGGCTGGTGGCCAGCTCGACTACCTGATGGTCGTAAAAATAGAGGCCGGTGACCGCGTAGTGGGACTTGGGCCGGGCCGGTTTTTCCTCCAGGCTCAACGCCCGGTCGTGCTCGTCAAACTCCACTACCCCGTAGCGCTCAGGCTCCCTTACCCAATAGGCAAAGACGGTAGCGCCCTCTTGGTGGGCGGCGGCGGCGCGCAACTGGCTCGGTAGGCCGTGGCCGTAGTAGATGTTGTCGCCTAGGATGAGGGCGCACGAATCGCCGCCGATGAAGTCGCGCCCGATGATAAAGGCCTGCGCTAACCCGTCCGGGCTGGGCTGCACCGCGTAGCGGATACTGATTCCCCATTGGCGGCCGTCTTGCAGCAGTTCTTGGAACAGGCGCTGGTCCTGCGGGGTGGTGATGACTAGGAGCTCGGTGATCCCGGCCAGCATCAAGATGCTGAGCGGATAATAGATCAAGGGCTTGTCGTAAACCGGCATCAACTGCTTGCTCACCACCCGGGTCAGCGGATAAAGCCGGGTGCCCGAGCCGCCGGCCAGGATAATCCCCTTATGCACCGCTCACCACCCCCAAGCGCTCTCCCCGGTAGCTGCCGTTGCGCACCCGCTGGCACCAAGCCCGGTTTTCCAAATACCAGCGGATGGTTTTATGCAGGCCGGTGGCAAACGTCTCTTGCGGCACCCAGCCCAATTCGCGCTGGATCTTACCGGCGTCGATGGCGTAGCGCCGGTCGTGGCCGGGGCGGTCTTCAACGAAGGTCAGGAGGGCGGCGTGGGGAAGAACCGGTGAAGTCGGCACTAACTCGTCCAGCAGAGCGCAAATCGTTTTTACCACCTCCAGATTGGTCTTCTCGCAGTGCCCGCCGATGTTGTACGTTTGGCCGGGGCGGCCGCCTTGAAGCACGCTTCTGATGGCCCGACAGTGGTCTTCCACGTAAAGCCAGTCCCGTACCTGCTGCCCATCACCATAAACCGGCAGCGGCTCGCCGGCCAAAGCTTTGACGATCATCAGGGGGATCAGCTTCTCGGGAAACTGGTACGGGCCGTAGTTGTTGGAGCAGTTGGTGATGAGCACCGGCAGGCCGTAGGTATGGTGCCAGGCGCGCACCAGGTGGTCCGAGGCCGCTTTGGACGCGGCATAAGGGGAGGTCGGGCGGTAAGGGCTCTCTTCGGTGAAGTAGCCCTCAGGGCCGAGCGAGCCGTAGACCTCGTCGGTGGAGACCTGGAGGAAGCGGAAATCCCGGCGCCAGTCGGCGTCCAGGTCGTACCAATAAGACCGCGCCGCCTCTAGCAGCGCAAAGGTTCCGACGATGTTGGTCTCGATAAAGTCGGCCGGCCCATCGATGGAGCGGTCTACATGGGACTCGGCGGCGAAGTGTACTATCGCCTCCGGGCGATGGCTCGATAACAGGCTCTTAACTAAGGCTCTGTCCCCGATATCGCCGTTAACAAAGAGGTGATTAGGGTGGTCTCGCACGGCAGCCAAAGAGTCCAGGTTGCCGGCATAGGTGAGTCGGTCTAGGTTGATAAGCTTAAGGCCCGCTTCTTCCGCTAGGCACTGCCTGACAAAGTTGCTGCCGATAAAGCCGGCACCGCCGGTGACCAGCCAAGTCCTCATAGTTACCTCCTGGCGAGCGTCGCTTCACGCGACCTCTAACTCCTCTACCTTCCGAATTCCTGGAATCTCCTCGGAACTGAAGGTGAGGAACAAGTCCTTCAGATGCTCCTTCAGGTCATCTAGGCTCTCGCCTTGAGTCCAATGGTCGGGGTAATCGTTGAGGTAACCAAGGTACCGGCCATCGCTCTCTTTCCAGGATGTGAAGCGCGCTTTCATGTACCGCACTTTACCAGAACCTGGACGGCAAGGGGAGTGGCTGTCTTTGGCGGGTGGGTTGCGAGTGGCTCACCGAGCGCCTCGCCGGATATTTCATGCAACCTTGCCAACAGCGCCTCTCTAGCCCAATAAAAGGCCTTCACAGAACCTGATGATCGCATCTGCCGCATAAGGTACGTCATTTCCAAAATCAATTTCCCTCTTCGCTTATGACCTTTTCAATAGTTGCGATTATCCACTTTGTATTTTCTATGGCTTCTGCCGCATCTGCTTGGTCATACAACTCCGCAGCCGGTATCCCTTCAATGGAACCGTAAAAGGCAGGCTCCCGGTCAAAGGCCAAAGAATCGCTGATATAAGCGATCCGGTCTAAAACTTCACGGTCAAAAAGAGCAAACTTCGCCAGCTCCTTCCTGATAACCCGCCCCAGGATATGGGATTTTGGATACTCAATGCCGAAACTTTTAAAGAGCCCTTTGACCGCAAGTTCCACCGCCTCCTGACACTTCCGCATGACCCGGTGATAATGAGCATGCTGCAGGGACAGGGAGGCTTCATCGAGGATGATCGCCGCGTCTTTAATAAAGGCCCTTGCCCGGTCTTTATTGGTCATAGCTCGATAACCTCGTCGGATTTCAGGTCGGGCTTTAACACCCAGTAATGTCCGTGGGCGGTCTCCTTCCTGACGGAGCCAAGCCTTACCATGGCCTTCCTGACCTTGTTTAGCTCCTGCTTGAGAAAGTCATCGCGATCAAACAGTATCTTCCCTTCCTGTGCTATCTCAATCAAGAGCGGCGGGTGCCGCATTACTTCATCAACCGTGGAGATCAGAAAGGAGGGTTCAAGGTTGAGCGCAAACCCCTCCAGTCGTTCGTATTCCTCGCTTTCCCTGATGCTGGCCAACAACGGCATGAGCTCTTTCACCCTTTTGGGGTAGGTCTGGTAGGCTTCTTTCAGCACTACCAAGAAATCTATGTCGCTTCCTTTTCTCAGCTGTCCCCTGGCCGCCGAACCAAAAAGGCAGACCGAAACCAGTTTATCTTGATACCCGTCTTTCAGAATTTCCGCCACCTGCGCAGAAAACTCTGAAACGGCTTCGGCGAGCGTTAGAGTGGCCATCTAAATATCCTCCGAACCACCTCAATCACCACCGTTCCTCCCCAACTGGTGAAAAAAGAAATCAAAACCTTCTTCATAGCTGAGTAGCGACCGCGACTGTTCCTTCGTATCCTGCCAGGCGTGCCAGTTGAGGGCGATGCTTGCCGCTTGGGGCCGGTTAGCCACGGTTAGCCTCCGACCCTGCAAAAGGTATACCATGCCAAGGTCATCGTCTATCTCCGCCACAACCCGGTAAAGCAGGGGCATTCGGGGCGCGCAGAATCGGTGCGCAAGCGCACCCTACGGCGTTCCCCGGCAGGCAATGGTTAAGCCTTCCCCTCTCACTAACAAAGCTATTAAGCCGCCGTTTGTTTGTGCCGGCCAGATGTAAAACCGCGGCAACGTGATACCATGGTAAGGAGATGAAGACCACCCTTACTTCAAAGGGCCAACTTACCCTTCCCAAGGTAGTGCGGGAGGCTTTGGGCCTGAGGGCCGGAGACGAGCTGGTGGTTCGCTTAGAGGAGGGCCGCATTGTGCTTTTGCCCCACCACCGCTACCGGGCTCGAGACCTGCTCGAGCTCATCCCCGAAGCCAAAGTGCGCTACCCGGGCCTTGACGAAGAGCAGCAAGCCCTGGTCCGGGCCCTGGCGGAGAAAGAGCCCCAGTGAGGGCTTATTATCTCGATGCCAACGTGCTTCTACGCTTGGCGACGCGGGCTCCGGAGGACCTCTTCGACCGGGCCCTGGTCTGGGTAGCATCTATACCAAGTTTGCTGTAGACAGTTCCCCGGCAGGCAATGGTTAAGCCTTCCCCTCCGTCATCCCGGGCGATGCCGGCTTCAGCCTGCCGCGTTGGTTGTGGTCTCGCTGCCCAACCATAAGATGTTACTCCATCAGGCCCGAGTCCAGGTTCCACAAAACTAGGCTAGGGTGAAGTATAGTGCCTAGATGATAACCTTGCTGCTGATCCGCCACGCCCTGGCCGACGAGCACGGGCCTAACTACCCCGACGACAGCCTGCGGCCGCTGGTTGATAAAGGTCACCAGCAGGCGGCAGCGCTAGCTGAGACCCTCAGCGCCCTGGCCATTAACCTCGACCGGCTCTTTACTAGCCCGTATCGCCGCGCTCTTGAGACCGCCGAGCCGCTGGCGTCCTGTGTGGCAACCGGCAAGCTCGAGCCGCTAGAGGCGCTGGCCGATGAGGACTATCCGCAGCTCTTAGCCGAACTTGAGGCGCAACTGGCCGACGGCGCAGAGACCGTGGCCCTGGTCGGACACGAGCCGTACCTTAGCGAGCTAGCCTCGCTGCTGCTGGTTGGCGACCCGCAAGCGGTGGAGATCGACTTCAAGAAAGCCGCCCTCATGGTGCTAACCGGGCCGCTGGCGCCCGGCCAGATGAGCTTGGCGATGATGCTGCCGCCCCGCGTGTACCGGCGCCTGGCCAAGCATAAGGGGTAGATCTAATGGCTGGTCAGCGCAAAGTTGAGAAAAGAGCGGGTAGTGGGTGGTGGGTTATGAGGGTCTGCTTACTTCCTACTTCCTACCCCCCTCTTATTCTGCTTCTTATCCTGCTCCTCGGCCTAGCCTGGGCGCAGCCTAGCGACCCGGCCCGGGGCGACCTGCGCATCGTGATCTTAGGCGATATCAACGGCAGCTTCGGCGCCACCGAGTACGCGCCGGGGGTGCATCAGGCCGTGCGCCACACCGCCACCCTCTGGCGGCCCGACCTGGTGCTGCTCCCCGGTGACCTGGTAGCCGGGCAGAGCCACCGGCTGCCCCTCGAGCGTTTTGCCCAGATGTGGGGCGCCTTCGAGCGCGACATCGCCTCCCCCCTGCGTGCGGCCGGCATCTTCTACGCCCCAACTATCGGCAACCATGACGGCTCGAGCCTGCGCCGGACTGATGGCACCTTCGCCTTTGCCCGCGAGCGCCAGGCGGCAGCCCGCTACTGGCAGCAGCACCCCCCACCACTGGCGTTTCACGACCGTGACGATTTTCCGTTCCACTACACCTTCAGCCTGGGGCCCCTGTTTGTGCTGGTCTGGGACGGCTCGAGCGCTACCCTCCTCCCTGACACCCTGGTCTGGGCTGAGCAGGCGCTACAGAGCGACGCCGCCCAGCGCGCCGACCTCCGGCTGGTGATGGGCCATTTGCCCCTTTACGGCGTTGCCGAGGGGCGCGACCGGCCCGGCGAAATCCTCGCTGAGGGCGAACGGCTGCGCCAGTGGCTGGAGGCCCGGCACGTTGATATCTACCTCAGCGGGCACCACCACGCTTACTATCCGGCGCGCTTAGGGGACCTGCTACTGATCCACGCCGGAGCGGCAGTTAGCCCGCGCCGCCTGCTGGGCGAGAACACGGCCCGCCCCACCGTGACTGTGCTGGACATCGACCTAGCGCCCCTAAGCCTCCGCCTCACCACCTTCGATCTTCGGGATTGGCCAGAGATCGCGCTAACCGACCTCCCGCCGTTCTTAGATACTTCGACCGGGAGGCTGTGGCGGATCGACCGGTCTCCAGCTTCTCCTTGCGTGTCGTTGAGCAACTCCAGCTGTACGCCTATGATGCCTATTTCATTGTCTGCGCCCGCCAGCAGGGCTGCCCCCTTATCACCCTCGATGGAGGACTGCAAACTGCTGCCCGCGTCGCACAGATCAGCCTTGTGGAGGCAATGCCGTGAAGAGCTATACCTTTTCTGAAGCCCGTCAAAACTTCGCCGCGCTTCTTGAGCAGGCCCGTCGAGATGGAGCGGTCCGTATTCAGCGTCGTGATGGACAGAGTTTTGTCTTGACACCGGAGGCACAAAAAACCTCGCCACTTGCTATTGCTGGTGTCCAACTGAGTCGTCCATTGACACGAAAAGAGCTTCTCGAAAGCATTCAAGAAAGCCGGCGCGACTACGAGTAAGGGTAGAGGCGATTACAGTACAATAGCGCGATGCACTATCTGATTGCCAATCCGACAGCCGGTCGCGGTCGAACACTGCGCGCTCTGCCACAGGTGCAAGCCTTTTTCGCCGAGCGCAGCCTGCCCCTGACCACCTTGCTGACCGAGGCCCCCGGTCACGCCACCGATTTAGCCCAGGCGCTCCCCGCTGATGCCACCATCCTGTCGCTCGGCGGCGATGGAACGCTCTGCGAAATCGTCCGGGCTTGCATCGGCAACGGTCGCACTGTCGGCGTTTTGCCCGGCGGCACTGGTAACGATTTTGCTTTTGCTCTGGGGCTCGAGCGCTACGCTCTGGCGCAGGGGCTCGAGGTGGTCAGCAACGGTCACGTTCGTATGGTTGACATCGCGGAAGTCAACGGCCTCCCGTTCGTTAACGCCCTGGGGCTAGGCTTCCCCGCCGAGGTGGCCCAAGCTGCCCAGCAGGCGCCACGCTTTTTGGTTGGTCCGGGCGTCTATCTCTATGCGATTTTCTCGGTGCTGAGTCGGCTAAAAACGCCCCACGTCGAGGTAGTGGTGGACGGCCAGCTCTACTACGCCGGCCCGGCTCTGCTGGTCAGCGTCCAGAACGGCCCCAGCACCGCTGGGGGCTTCTTGTTCGCCCCTCAGGCCAACCTAGACGACGGTCGCCTCGACGTAGTGATCGCCACTAATCTAAGCCGCTGGGGCACCGTTAAGCTGCTGCCCAAAGTCATGAAAGGGCGCCACCTAGGCCATCCCCAGGTGATGCTGGCCAAAGCCAAGCAGGTCAGCGTCCGCTGGAGCCAGCCGCGCCCCGGCCACATGGATGGTGAACTACTGCCGCCAGAAAGCACCTTTGAGATCCGCTTGCGAACTGCTGCGCTCAGGGTGCTGGCGCCAAATTAGTGCTCCGCAGCCTCCAATATGCACTAGGCGGCAAGATCAGCACTCCCAGCAGGCGTTGCCCAAAATAGCGCCCAAAATGCCGCATGTCGCCGGTAAGCAGATGCGTTGCCCCCTGCCATACGGCTGCTTGAAGGATAGGGAGATCTTTGTCGGGCAGCGCGATGATCTCCCAGCCCTGCTCCGTTGCTGGGGGTATGCTTGTCGCGATCACCACGGCCTCTAGTAGCTTGTCGAGCGCCTTATCACGCGCGTCAAGGTTTCGCCGCGCCTCTTCTACTGCATAAGCCGAGCTGACAAGTTTAACGTCAGTGAGCGCCCAGAGCCTTCGCAACCCGGCATCTTCACGATAGGCCGCCGAGAAGAGGACGTTGGCATCTAAAAATAGTACGTCCACGCTCTGGCGTCAGGGTCTGTGATGCTCAATCGCGTCGGGGTCTAAACCCATACCGCGCACCAGCCGGACCGCTTGTTGATAATCCGCGTCGTCAAGGGCGTTTGACAAGAGCAACGCCGCCCGGCGCTCCGGCGTATAGACCTCTACCGGCAAAGTCACCGCCGGACGGATCAGCACCCCTTCCGGCGTGGCCTCAGCGATAACCACGGAGCCCTCGCCGATGCCGTACCTCCGTCGCAGCTCCGCGGGAATTACCACCGTGCCCCGTTTACCTACAGTACTGGTTTTAACCATCTGCGCACACCCTTCAGGTTAATGCCCGATATTCGGACATTCTGCATTAAAGTATAGCATACGCTGTGAGGGGTGTGTGGGAAGTGCTGTGTAGGGTGTTGGAGGAATAATCCCCCGGCCTGTGGCCTCCCCCCTTAAAGAAGGGAGTTCAAGTGATGCCAAAGAAAATAGCCCCGCGCGGGCGGGGCTATTGTGACTAACTTCGGTTAGAAGTTAACGCGGTAGCGGATGCGGAAGGTCTGAGCGGCGGTCTCGTTGCCGGTGACGGCGGTGTCAGGGTCGAAGACAAAGGTGCCGTAGGCGAGCTCGAGATCCCAGTAGTTCCAGACGATCTCGTAGCCGCTGGTGGTAGCCGTCAGGTCGCCACGGTCTTGGTCGGCTGTGACACTAGTATCGGCATTAAGGGCAAGGTTAGTGTTGGTTCCGCTGTAGCTGCCGTAGCTGACCCGGAGCACGCTGTTCTGGAACAGGAACTCGTTGAGGGCCAGGCCAACACTGTACTGGAGCTGGGTCGCGGTGTAGTTGTCAAGACCGCTGTAGGTGATGGTGCGGAAGTTGGCGTTACCGAACAAGCTCGGCCTGAGGAAGACTTCCAGCGCTTGCGTCTCGAGGCCGGTGCCGGCGGTGATCCTGGTGGTGCTGTTCTGGTCGGTGTCGGGGTTGCTGACCTGCTCGAAGCCGACATAAGGGGTCAGCTTGACGATCGCCACTTCGAGTGTGTAGTCGGCCTCAGCAAAGATGCGAGTGGTGTCGAAGCCGGCGTTGATCCGCTCGAAGCCGAAGCGGAGGTTAAGGCCGCTGATCAGCGCGTTTTCTGCCGCGCCGTCGTGCCTGAGGCCGACGCCGAAGCCGGTAGCGTAGTTGGGCGTCGCTCCGTCGATGCGGCGGCGCAGGTCGCCGACGGCAGCCGGAGTAGTGCCTTGTTGGCGGGTACTGCTCAGGCTATCGACCACATTGCCTGCCACCGTGACCTGGCGGAAGAAGCCGCTCAGCGAGAAGCCTGCGAACAGGTCGGCGCTGAGGTCTACGCCATAGGCCATGACTGCGGTGTCGACTGCGGCAGCAGCGAGGTTCTGACCTTGACGGCTAACCGTGAACATGTCGAAGTAGGCAGTCAGATCGACGATGAACAGTTCCAGTCCAGCCCTGACCCCAAAGCCGGTCTGATCGCGACCGAAGGGGTAGGTGTCGTCGCGGAAGTTGTCGCGCTCGTTGTCCTCGAGGCCGAACCACTGCACCGGGATGGCCCGGTAGTTGGCCGTAAAGCTCGTCAAGATCGGCAGGTCGGTAGCATCGACATCTAGCTTGGCAAAGACCACCGAGCTGTCCGCCGGGCCGCCGGTGCTGTTAGCAAACTCGGCGCTAAGGGTAAAGATCGCCAGGCTGACCGTGCCGTCAACGCCCCACACCATCGGGCCGACATTGTCGACAGCGGTATCGCCATGCTCGCCGGTGTTAAGGCCCAACTGGGCGAACGACCCGCCGACGGTGACGCCTTCAAGCGGGCTCAGGGTGCCGCGGATGGCGCGGAAGTAGGCGTCGGCTGCGCCGGTGCTGCCTTGCAGGTCGGCGGCGCGGATGTCAGTCGGTGAGCCGTAGGCGATGGTCAGCGTCGGGTTCAAGAAGGCCAGGAAGTCCGGCGCACCCACGGTGGCGATAAAGCCCGCAGAGCGATCGTCGCGGTCGGACACGCGGGTGTTGAAGACGTAGGGGGTGAAGCTGGCGCGGATGTCGCGACCGAAGGTGAACTCTAGCGGCGGGCCGCCGATCGGGGTGAAGGTGCTGGTGAAGCGCCTGATGGCGAAGACGAAGCCTTCGAAGGGGGCGGGATCGAAGCCGCCAGCGGGGTCTCTGTCGTCCGGGTGGAGGACAAAGCCGCGCCGGAGCTCGAGCTCGATGACGTTGGCAAAGCTGTTCAGGCCACGATCATGACCGACGCCATCGCGCGCCGTGCCAAAGCCAATGTTGAGCGTTATGACGGCGTCTACGTCGCCTGGATCGTTAGCTGTGAAGTCAGCTCGCCTCTCCTGGTCGGTTCTATCATCGTCCGTCGGACCAGTAGTGAAGGTTGAGGTGGTGCCACGCGGCAAGCCTCTGCCGAATACGCGGTCGACGTCGAACGGAGCTATCACGCCGCCCATGCGGACTACGCGGTAGGTCAGGGCAATGTTGCCGCTAATGGTTAGCAGGTCTTCTTCGATCCGGGTCACGCGGGCGTCGATGTCGTCCACGCGGGCAGCCAGGGCGGCTTGGCCCTCTTCTAGGGCGGCTACGCGGTCGCGCAGCGCTACCTGGTCGCGGCGGAGCAGGATCACGAACTCGCGGAGGTTGGCGATATCGCTGGTGTTGCGGCGGATAGCGTTCAGGATACCAGGATCGATCTCAGGGATGGGACGGGCCTGCAGTTCGAGGACGTCCTGGTTGAGGATAGCGACCAGCTCATTCAGGGCGCGGATGCCAGCTTCGGCGCTAGCCAGGCGAGCATCGAGGTCGCCTACGGCTTGCAGCGCGTTGTTAGCTAGCGCTTCAGCCGCTTCGGCTCGAGCCGTAGCAGTGTCCACGGCTACCCGCAGCGCGTCGATCTGGTTCTGCAGGTCGCGGATGGCTGCCGGATCGACCATCTGCGCCACCGCGGCTTCCAGCGCCGCGATGCGCTCAGTGTTGGACATAACGTCCCTGTCGAGAACCGAGACGGCGTCTTCAACGGCGCCTAGGCGCACATCTTGAGCGGCCACATCGGCGGCTAGTTCTTGCAGCGCGTTGCGCAGGGCGGCCAGGTCGGCATCGGTGAGGGCCATACGGCCTTCGATGACGTCCAGTAGGCGGCTAACTACCAGGGCGGCCTGGTAACGGGTGAAGCTTTCGTTACCGCGGAAAGTGCCATCGGGGAAGCCGATGACGATGCCTAGTTCAGCGATGCGCGCCACAGCGTCGCCGGCCCAGTGGCCTGCCGGAACGTCCGGGAAAGGCATCTGAGCGACTGCACCGCTGATGGTCAGCGCCGCTAGAACAGTGATGAGGAAT
>JAGXSJ010000172.1 GCA_018333895.1 Truepera sp. | reverse complement strand
GACGGCGAGGCCTTCAACGCCGACGACGTGGTCTTTACCATCCAGATGCTGCTAGACAATGCCCCGGCGCTGATAGACTCCGCGCCTATCGCCCACTGGGTGCAAGGGGTGCGCAAAATCGACGACCTGACGGTCGAATTCACCCTCACCGCCCCCAACCCGCGCTTCCAGCTCGATTACTTCTCGGTCAAGATTTGGGGCAGCGTCAACATCCTGCCTGAGCATATCTGGCGCGGCCAGGATCCCTTGACCTTCAAGAACTTCGACCCGGCCCAGGGCTGGCCGGTTTTCACCGGACCCTACACGCTCCAGCGCGTCAGCCCCACCGAGTTCATCTATCTGCGCGACGACAACTGGTGGGGCGCGCAGACCGGCTTCATGGACCTACCCGAACCCAAGCAGCTCATCTGGACCTGGGCCGGCCCGGAAGAGACGCGCGTAGCGCTGATGGCCGACGGGCAGCTCGACAGCCTGATGGACGTCACCCTGGGCGCCTTTTTGGCGCTCCGAGCGCGTAACCCCAACGTCATAGCCTGGCACGCCGATCCCCCCTACGCCTGGCTCGACCCTTGCTCGCGCGCTCTTGAGCTCAATACGGCGGTGGCGCCCTGGAATACTAGAGAGATACGCTGGGCGCTCAACCATGCCATCAACCGGGATGAGATTGTGGCCATCGCCTACGAGGGCACCACCATGCCTTCCAGGCACTTCTTCCCCGCCTACCCGCCCCTAAACCGCTTAGTCGACCTGCTAGATTTCGAGCAGTTCCCGCTCATGGTCTACGATCCCGAACGGGCTCGAGCCCTCTTTGAGGCCCAGGGCTTCACACTGGGCGCCGATGGCTTCTTCGCCAGAGACGGTCGGCAGCTAGCACTCGATATTCAGACACATGAGGCGTTTATTGAGAAGCAGCGCATCGCCCATGTCGTGGTCGAGCAACTCCAGCGTATCGGCATCAATGCCACCATGCGCAACGTAGCCGGCGGGACCTGGGAAGAGAACTTCGACTTCGGCAATTTCGAGGCTCGAGTAGGCTGGCATTTCTGCGGTTCCGTGAACGAGCCGTGGGCTTCGATGGATACCTTTAATGCCAGATGGCTGACGCCCCTTGGCGAGCGCGCCCCGAGCAACGAATGGCGCTGGGAGAGCCAGAGGTACAGTGAGCTGGTAGATGAGATCGGCAAGCTCCCCCTTGGCGACCCCCGAATTGACGCGCTCTTTGTCGAGGCGATGGGGCTCTGGCTGGCGGATCTGCCGGTCATTCCCGTCACCCAGGCGAGAAAGCTGATCCCCTTCGACACTACCTACTGGACCAACTGGCCGACCGCCGAGAACAACTACCTACACGCCACAACCTGGTGGCAGAGCACGCATAAGATCATCCATAGCTTAGAGCGCGCCACCCGGTAACCGTTGCGGGGAGTGGGAATCCCCCACTCCCCCCTAACTCTAGCTAAGGAGTGATATGGGAGGACTTACCAAAGGCTATATACTCGCGCGGCTGGGCATGTTCTTCTTAACTATTTGGCTCGGCAGCACCATTATTTTCATCATCCCCCGCCTCGCGCCCGGCGATCCCGTAGCGGCCATGGTGAGCCGCCTCCAAGCCCAGGCTGGCCACGTCGCAGGCAGTGCGGAGATGATCGAGGCGTGGCGAGCCCGCTTTGGCTTGGATCAACCGCTGCTAATCCAGTATCTCAGCTTTGTTCGCAACTCCTTGACGTTTAACCTGGGCTACTCCTTGGCATCGTTTCCCTCAAGGGTTGAGGACTTGGTAGCCCGCGCTCTCCCCTGGACGGTGGGGCTGCTCATGATCGCCACGGTCATTTCGTTCATTCTGGGCAACATCGTCGGCGCTGTGCTGGCCTGGGGCCGAACGCCACAGTTCTGGCGTGCGCTCTTGCCGTTCACCCTGGTATTCACCTCGATCCCCTTCTTTATGCTGGGCATCCTATTCATCTACCTCTTCGGCTTTGGCCTTGGGTGGTTTCCCATCTCGGGCGCGTATGGCCGCTGGATTGAGGTCGGTTTCAACTGGCCCTTTATTCAGAGCGTGATCCACCACGGCACTCTGCCGGCACTCTCGATCGTCGTTGCCAGCATGGGCTTCTGGGCGCTAGGCATGCGGGGCATGATGGTCACCACCAGCGGTGAAGACTACATGGTGCTGGCCGATGCTAAAGGTTTGAAACCCAGCCGGATCTTCTTGCGCTATGCCATGCGTAACGCCATCTTGCCCCAGGTCACAGCGCTGGCGCTAAGCATCGGCTCGATTGCCGGCGGCTCGCTGCTGGTCGAATACCTCTTTGGCTATCCGGGGATGGGGTACCTGCTCTATCTCGGTATCGTCAACAGCGACTTTACCCTGATCCAGGGGATCGTCTTTTTCATCATCGTGGGCACCGCGTTGGCCGCTCTGCTGATCGACCTGATCTATCCGCTCTTAGACCCGCGCATCACCTACCAGAAGAGGTAATATGGCTTTAACTACCGCATCGCCCCTCGGCAAAGCCTTAGACACGCCGCGGCTCAACAGCAAGCTCCTCATCGGCCTAGGTCTGATCACGTTCATCTTGCTGCTAAGCTTCCTCGGCCCCGTAGTGTGGGACGTGCGCCTGGCTCGAGCCGCCTCTACACCGCTCAATTTGCCACCCGCTTGGGTAGTGGGCGGCACTTGGGCACACCCCCTCGGGACCGAGAGCATGGGCCGGGACATGTTGTCGCTCGTCATTACCGGGGCACCAGCTTCTTTGCGAGTCGGCTTTATCGCTGCCGGAATCGGTATGCTAGTCGGCATCTTGCTCGGCTTCACGGCGGGCTTTTTGGGTGGCTGGATCGATGCTGTCATCAGAACGGTGGCTGATGCCGTGCTAACCATCCCGGCGCTCGCCGTGTTGATCGTCATCGCCGCCTTTGTGCGGGCCCTCACCGTCGAACATATGGCGCTGTTGCTGGCGCTCTTTGCCTGGCCCGGCCCTACCCGCTTGATCCGCGCTCAGGTGCTCACCTTGCGCGAGCGGGGCTACGTGCGTATGGCCAGACTGTCAGGCGCTTCGACCGGTAGCATCATGTTTAAGGAGATGATGCCCAATCTACTGCCTTATCTGGCTGCGAGCCTGGTCGGCAACGTGTCGGCTGCGATCCTGGCCGCTACCAGTCTAGAGGCTTTGGGCCTCGGTCCGGCCCGCATCCCCACGCTGGGCATGACCATCTTCCACGCTATCCGCGGCGCCGCCATCCTCCGCGACATGTGGTGGTGGTGGGGCTTCCCCATCATCGTCTTGGTGATCATCTTCATCGGCCTCTTCCTGGTCGCCATCGGCCTCGATGAAATAGCCAACCCGCGCCTTAGAAAGGCTAAGCCTGCATGACAATGGTAATTACCCGAGACACCCTAGCGAGCACCGCCCTCCTCGACGTGCGTGGCCTACGGGTCCACTACGATACCCCTAGCGGGGACGTGATCGCCGTCAACGGCGTCGACTTTCAGGTGCGCCCGGGCGAGACAGTCGGCTTAGTCGGCGAGTCGGGCTGCGGCAAAACCACCTTGGCCATGGCGATTTTGCGCCTGGTGCAACCGCCAGGGCGAATTGTTGACGGCGAGGTGCTGCTGGAGGGTACCGATGTCGTGCGCTTGAGCGAGGGGAGGCTGCGCGAGCTGCGCTGGCGGAAGCTGGCGTTGATCCCTCAAGGGGCCATGAACTCGCTTAACCCGGTGATGCGCATTAAAGACCAGATCGGCGACGCCATCCTCACCCACGAGGGTCGGCAGGCCAAGCCAGGGTTGCGAGAGCGGATCATAAAGCTGTTGAGCCTGGTCGGACTGCCGAGCCGGGTCTACACCATGTACCCTCACGAGCTTTCTGGCGGTATGAAGCAGCGCGTCTGCATCGCCATGGCAATCGCCCTAAACCCGCCGCTGATCATCGCCGATGAGCCCACCAGCGCACTTGATGTAGTAGTCCAGCGGCTAGTTGGCCAGACCCTGCTCGAGGTCAAAAAGAGCTTGGGAATGGCCATGATCCTAATCGGTCACGATATGGGCTTGCAGGCCCAGCTCGTTGACCGGCTAGCTATCATGTACGCCGGCAATATCGTGGAGAACGCTCCGGTGAACAGCGCCTTTGCGGAGCCGTTGCACCCTTACACGCAGCTTCTTATCGCCTCGATCCCCTCCATCAAGGAGCGCAAGCCGTTGCGGCTCACTGAGGGCCTTACCCACGATCTGCGCCGCCCCCCGCCGGGCTGTGTCTTTCAGTTCCGCTGTCCGCAGGTCATGGAGCGCTGCCGCACGGTAGTGCCGCCGCTACGGGAGCTAAAGCCCAATCACTTTGCCGCTTGTCACCTATACCACGACCTGAGGATGCCCAATGACGCAGCCCCTGCTGGAAATTCGTAACGCCACCAAAGTCTTCGGCGGCGGTTTTTTGCATAAGGGCGAGAAGACTGTTGCCCTGGACAACTTTAATCTAACCATCAGCGGTTCTCCCGCCACCATTACAACCATTGCTGGTGAGTCGGGGAGCGGTAAGACCACGTTAGCTAACGCTGTGTTGGGCTTTCTCAGCCCGACTTCCGGGCAGATCTTCTTTAAGGGGCGGGACGTTTCTACCTTGAGGGGTCAGCAACTGCTTGAGTACCGCCGGGATGTGCAGGCCATCTTCCAAGACCCTTATGAGGTCTACAACCCCTTCTATCGGGTTAAGCATATTTTCGATCTGGTAATCGGCCGCTTTAGGCTGGCCCGCAACCGACAGGCGGCGCGCGATTTAATCGAGGAGGCTCTCAAGGTCGTCGGCCTGCGGGGGGAGGAGGTGTTAGAAAAGTTCCCCCACCAGCTATCCGGCGGCCAGCGCCAGCGCATGATGGTGGCCAGAGCGTACCTGTTAAAGCCCAGCCTGATCGTCGCCGACGAACCGGTCTCGATGATCGATGCTTCCTTACGGGCGATGATCCTGCATATCATGCTAAAACTGCGCAACGAGCAGGGCATCTCCTTCCTCTACATCACCCACGACCTCAGCACGGCGTATCAGATCAGCGACGAGATCTATATTCTCTATCAGGGGGCGACCGCGGAAAAAGGCGATACCCGGCAGGTAATTGAAAATCCCCATCACCCATATGTGCAACTGCTGATCAACTCCATCCCGGTACCTGATCCTCAGCAACCATGGGGGTCGCGCATCGAGCTGCCCAGCGAGGAGGAGTTGCGCACTCACACCGCGAGTGGCTGCCGCTTCTATCCCCGCTGCTCGCACCGGATGGATGGCTGCCTCACAGCCCAACCGCCCTTATATACGGTAGGCGAGGGTGGCCATGAAGCGGCCTGCTACCTTTATGAGAGCAAAAGCATGACTTTGCCCCATCCGGCCAGTGAGTTTAGAGAGCAGGCGGTCCTTCGCCCGAGCAGTCAGTTTGACATCAGGAAAGCAAAACTGTAGCGATTAGCTCTCCCGCGCCACCCCCTGGGAACGATCTGGGAAGAGGTGGTGTCGCGCGGTATCCTACGATATGCCTCAGGCCATCACCTTAAGCAAGGCCGACGCCCGTCGCCTGCTGGTTAGCCACCACTTCACCCCCACCGATGTAGCTGGCGTTTTCGACCGCCTGGGGGGCGTCCAATTCGACCCGTTGAAGCCGGTCGGCTGCAATCACGACCTGGTGCTGCAAGCGCGGGTGCCGGGCTATCGCGTGGGCGACTGGGAAAAGGTTGCCTATCAAGATCGTCTGGCCTACGACGCCTGGGACAAGCAGGCCAGCCTAGTGCGCATGAAAGATTGGCCCAAGCGGCGTATCTATCATCGGTGGCATGACCGGCACTGGTCCGAGCTGTTTGAGCGGTATCCCGAAGCGGTTGAGACAATCCTAGACGAGCTTCGTGAACGCGGATCCTTGCGCAGCACCGCCTTTAACCACCAGATCCACAAACCGGAATGGCAAGGCTCCTGGTACGGGCCCAGGCTTACCAAACACGTGCTGCGTGCCCTGTGGCACACCGGCAAAGTGGTCACTCACCATCGGGTAAACGGGCATCACGTCTATGACTTGGCCGAGCGGGTCATACCGCCAGAGTTCTACTTAGCTGAGCCGCTAAGCGAGCGTGAAAGTACCAGGTGGCTTATCCTGCTAAGACATCAGGCGGTCGGCCTGCTGCGTCCTAGTGCCAACCAGGAGCTGTGGAGCCTTGGCGTTAGCGCAGCGGAGCGCCAAGCGCTCTTGAGCGAACTGGTTGACGAAGGGCGCTTGCTCCCGGTCGAGATCGAGGGGAGGCGCTACCATACTGTGCCGGAGGTGTTAGCGCTCTTGGACGCGCCCCCGCTTAGGCCACAGGTGCGCTTCCTGGCCCCCTTGGATCAGCTCCTCTGGGACCGCAAAGCCGCGCTGCATCTTTTCGACTTCGATTACGTCTGGGAGGTCTATAAGCCTGAACAGGACCGTAAGTGGGGTTATTACGCCCTCCCGGTGATGTACGGCGAGCGCTTTGTGGCGCGTGTCGATTCGCGCCTGGAAGGGTCCACCTGGCAGATCAAAGG
>JAGXSJ010000171.1 GCA_018333895.1 Truepera sp. | reverse complement strand
TAGATCGCCAGGCTTTGACCGATGCGCTGTTCGAAGGCCTCCAGCCGGTGGCCCATACCAACGTGCCTCCGGCTCACCCCTTCTTCAACCCCGATGTGGTCCAGTACAACTTCGACCCTGAGCGCGCCGCCGAGCTGTTGGCCGAACTCGGCTGGACACCCGGTCCCGATGGCATCCTGCAGCGCACCACGGAAGATGGCCGCACGGTCCGTTTTGAGATCGAGTTCGTGACCACTGCCGGTAACGCGGTGCGCGAGCGCCAGCAGCTGTTCATTGCCGAGGACTGGCGCCGGGTCGGTATCGCTACGCGTATCAACAACGCTCCAGCCGGCACGGTCTTTGCCAGTGCTTATATCAACCGCGCCAGCGAGGGGAGCTGGACCGGTGTCTTCATGCATGCCTGGGTCTCGAGCCCAGCGGCTATCGCTAATGCCGCTTTGTACATCTGTACTGCTATCCCCACAGCGGATAACGCCTTCGCCGGCCAGAACACCGGAGGCTGGTGCAATCCTGAGTACGACGCCGCGCGCAATCAGGCTATCCGCGAGTTTGACCTGGAAGCTGCCAGGCCCCTTTACTGGCGGATGCAAGAGCTGTTTGCCGAAGGGCTCCCGGCGCTCCCGCTGATCTTCCGTTCCACCCCGCTCGTGACGCGGGTCGGCCTCGTTAACTTCGTGTCAAACACTTTCAATAACGGTTTCGGTTACCCGCCGCCCGAGCCTTGGTTGGTCGGTTGGGCAGCTCGTGGTGCAGTCCAGGTCTACGACCAGGCTGACTTCGCCACTAGGCTGGTTAGGTAGCAGCTCTGAATAGCTGAGTAGTGACGGCTTAGCCCGGCGCACGGGCTAAGCCGTCGATGTTAAGGAGCACTCGCTTCGATGTTCAAATATACTATCAGGCGGCTGGCTCAGATGATCCCGCTGCTGTTCTTGGTGTCGGTGGTCATTTTCACCCTTCTGTCGCTGCAACCCGGAGATCCGCTCGATGCGGTGCGCATGGCCGACCCGTTCATGACCGCCGAGCAGTTCCAGGCGTTGCGCCGTGCCCACGGGCTCGACCAACCGATCTATGTGCGTTATTTCAGGTGGCTGGGACGGTTACTGCAAGGAGACCTAGGGCCGTCTCGCACCTATGGTATGCCGGCCACGGAGTTTATCTTTCAGCAGCGCCTGCCCAATACGCTATTGCTTACCGTCACGGCACTACTCATCGCCTTATCGGTCGCTATCCCGGTGGGTATCTTTTCCGCCGTCAGACAGTATTCAAAGGCCGACTACACGGTCACCTTTTTAGCTTTTGTCGGCCTTTCCACCCCCAACTTCTTTTTGGGGATTGTCCTCATGTATCTGTTTGTCATCTTCTTGCCCGACACGCTAGGCCTGCCGCAGCTGCCGACGGGGGGGGTGCCGGGAGTGTTTTGGGAGGATGTTCAGGCCGGGTTTATTACCGCAGGGCAGTTCTTCGGTCAGTGGGCGATACATATGATCCTGCCGGTATTTACCCTGGCAACGGGCGCAATGGCCTCCTGGACGCGGTTTATGCGGGCGAGTATGCTCGAAGTGTTAAACCAGGACTATATTCGTACAGCTCGTTCCAAGGGCGTCTATGAGCGGAAAGTGCTCTATAAGCATGCCTTGCGCAATGGGCTGATCCCTATTGTGACCTTGGTCGGCCTGTCGCTGCCGGGACTCTTTAACGGTGCCCTGATTACCGAGACCATCTTTTCGTTCCCTGGTATGGGCCGGGCTATCTTCGAGTCGCTGATGCAAAAGGATTACAACGTGGCCATGGCGGCGCTGGTTTTTCTCGCTGTTCTGACCGTGTTTGCCAACCTCCTTGCCGACCTCGTCTATGCGGTGGTAGATCCCCGCATCCGCTACGATTAGGAGGGTGTTGTGGCTACGATACTTGCCACCGAAGGGTCGGCTAAGCCCCGTAAATCCGAATCTACCTGGGCTATGGCCTGGCGCCGCCTGAAGCGACACCGCCTGGCGATGGTCTCGCTAGTGGTGTTGGGTGCGCTGGTGTTAGTTGCTATCTTTGCTCCTTTCCTAGCTCCGCACGATCCGTTCCAGCAGCCTCGGGGAGGGGACCTGCGCGCCATGTTCTTCCAGCCCCCCTCGAGCACCCATTGGCTCGGCACCGACGATTTGGGCCGCGATGTCTTCTCCCGGCTTTTGTACGGCGCACGCATTTCGCTCCTGGTCGGATTTGCTGCTGCCTTCGTCAACGTCCTGATAGGGACGATAATGGGTGCTTTGGCCGGCTACTTCTCTGGCCGTCCTTTTCTCGCCTTCGCCGGACCGCTATCTCGGCTAGAGGGTGGCTGGAATTTCCCGTTTATTGTCTTCCGGCTTTCGGGCTGGCTGCTCTTTTACGGCGCCCTCTATTTTGCCGCGCTAATCGCTTGGATTTTGGCAGGAGAGCCGGTCCAGGCAGGCTTTGCTGGTGATTGGACGGCGAGTGCGCAGCTGTCGCTACTTGGGCTGGGCCTGACTTGGGGAGTGGTGGCCGTGGCGGCTGTGTGGGGGTTACGTGGTCAGTTCCGCCTTGACCTGGATATCTTGATCAGCCGCCTGATCGACTTCATGCTGACTATCCCGGGCCTCCCTTTGTTGCTAGTTCTCTCGGCGCTGTTGCGCGACCCTCGCACCGGCTTTGGCCAAACGACCCAGGCACTCTTTGGCGAAGCTGCCTCGGTGGTGGTTATCATCTTCATTCTGGTGGTCTTTGGCTGGATTACTACTGCCAGGTTGGTGCGCGGTGCCATCCTCTCCTTACGCGAGCAGGATTTTGCCGTGGCGGCACAAGCGCTGGGCTCTTCTCAGGGCAAAATCGTGTTCAGGCATCTGGTGCCCAACGCGCTAGCGCCCATTATCGTAGAGGGCACGCTGCAAGTAGGGATCGCTATCTTGGTCGAGGCCGCGCTCTCGTTCCTCGGTTTCGGCATCCAACCGCCGGTGGCTACCTGGGGCAACATGCTCACCAATGCCCAACACTACATCTTCTTTGCGCCCTGGCTAGCCTTCCCGCCGGGTATCCTGATCGTGGTCACGGTGCTTGCCATCAACTTCTTAGGCGACGGTTTGCGCGACGCCTTCGATCCGCGCAGCCGGTTGTAATCAAGCTCCGTGTTGGGCAGGAGGGCATATTGATGGGCCTCGGGGCTGCCGGCTATGGCTAGATGAGCTTGACCAGTAGCTGTGCCTGCCCCAGATGCTGGCGGGCGTGCAAGAGCCCGTGCCACAAGGCCCAACGCACATTGAAGAGCTGTCCGTTAGGGGCGGCTTGCTCCGCCTCCAAGCGGCTAGGCTCAAGGTTGGCGGCGCCCTGGGCCAGCGCTGCTAGCCCCTCGAGCAACACAGCCTTGCTGTGCGTGCTAGCGGTCGCATGGAACTCGGCATGGCGATCCCGTTGGGGGTTGGGAGTGCCTTTGGCAATGTCGATCACCAGCAAGCGGGTGGCGCCGAGCGTGTGGGCCGCCAGCACCCGTAGGCTGTTGCCATCGGCGATGGGGCGAGCATCGAGCGCCTCCTCGCTAAGCGGCTCGAGCAGCTTCAGCCAGCTCTGCAGGGTCTGGTTTAGCAGCGGATGAAAAACGGCAAGTTCGGCGTTCATGGCGCGACCGCGATGATCTCAACTTCGACCAGTACGTCTTTGGGGAGGCGCGCTACCTCGACGGTGCTGCGAGCGGGCGGGTTATTAGCGAAATATCTGCCGTAGACCTCGTTGAAGGCGGCGAAGTGGCTGAGGTCTTTTAGGTAGCAGGTGGCCTTAACCACCTGCTCGAGCCCTAAGCCTGCCGCCGTGAGCACCGCTGTGACGTTCTCCATCACCTGCTCGGTCTGTGCCTTGATGTCGCCCTCCCGTAGCGTGCCGTCGGGGCGGAGCGGAATCTGCCCCGAGGCAAAGAGTAGGTTGCCGACCCTGACCGCTTGTGAGTAAGGGCCGATGGCAGCGGGGGCTTGCTCGGTGCGGATTATGGCTTTCATGCGGTCTCCTTCGAAAATCAGTATTCAAGTATTCGAGTAGGGGCAAAATCGCACTCGCTCCTCTTGGGCCGGCGCTTCGCTGAAGGTCACCCTGTTGTCATGGATGCAGCTTGCTGCATGGGCGATTCTATATCACTTGGACGGCTCAGTCAGCAAGCTATTTTACCGGGAACAGCTTTTGCGCAGCGATGCTCAAGTGGCCGCTGCTACCAGCACTATCCGCAGGTCGTTGACATTGGTGCGGGTCGGACCGGTCATCACCAGACTGCCGATACGAGCGAAGGCGCTGTAGCTGTCGTTCTGCTCGAGACAGCGCCGCGCCTCGGCCTGGCCTAGGGCGGCGAGGCTATCGGGATCGATAACTGCCCCGGCGTTATCTTCACTGCCATCGATACCGTCGCTATCGCCAGCCAGAGCCCAGACACC
>JAGXSJ010000170.1 GCA_018333895.1 Truepera sp. | reverse complement strand
CCTTCGAGGTAACGGATGAATTCGTCATAGTCATTGAAGAGAAACGGTAGGCTGAGGGCGTTCATGCGTGGCTCGAACGAGGCGTATACGGAGGTTGACAAGATGAGTGCATCGAGCGCACCGGTTTGAAGCATGTTGACAGCAGCGTTCTGGTCGCCACCGAAAAGGACGCCATCAGCGAAGACCTCTACCTGAACGCGGCCTTCAGTGGCGGCTTCAACCTTTTCTTTGAATTTCAGGGCAGTAACCCCAACCGAGGAGTGGATGGGGTCGGCCACGGCAAGGCGAATCCTGCTGGGGTTTTGAGCTGTAGCAAGTGAGCCAGCAAGCAACAGGCCAAAGGTGATCAAAACATAGGTAAACAATCGGGTGCTCAGTTTCACGAGTACTCTCCTTTACTCTTTATCCATTAGTAGGTGGGATGGCTTCTAGTCTTTCGGTCGACACTGAGGAGACTATATAGAGCACGGCGAGTGTATCCGAGCGCTTGGCAGCGTTACATAACCAGCACCTCCCCGTCCCGGCTTCGGAACGCTCCGCGAGTTCTATGCGGCAGCATCAGGATGCTCCTCAAGGAGTTGGGCGTACAGCTCGATGAACTTGTCCTTGGCGGTACCAAGGTGCGCAACGAGCGCCTGTGTCGCGGCCTGCTCATCGCGCTTTAGCAGTGCGGCGCAGATGGCACGGTGCTCGATCAGGCTCTGGTTAACTCGACCCTGATAGCGATAGGACACACTTTCTCGGATGCGATGAATCTGCCGCGCCATTACGCCGTAGAAATGAACCAGACGGCCATTCTCACTTGCCGTGCAGAGCGCCTTGTGGAACGCATCATCACGCACTAGGTAGTGTGGGATTTGGCTGCTGTTCAGATCCGGGGTGAACTCATCAAAGGTAGCAGCGAGCTTGTGCAGCGCTTCATCACTCCAGTGGACGATTTTTGCGACACCAGCTGGCTCGAGCAGGCAGCGCAACTCGAAGAGTTCTTCGACGTCCCGAAGGCTGATACCAGTAACAATCCAACCGATCCGCCCACGACGCTGCACCAGGCCGGACGACTCAAGCATATGGAGGGCATCCCGGATGGGGGTGCGGCTGACACCGAGCGTTTCGGAGAGATGGCGGTCGCTCAGGACGCTATTTGGTCGGAATGTGCCATCGACAACGGCCTGCTCTAATTTTGCGTAGACTTGGTCGCGTATGGACCGGGCCTCAATCCGTCCTAAGCTTGTCATTTGATGCCCGGTATACCACATACCAACCGAATTGTCAATAAGCAATCTTGATGGCTTGATGCCTTAATGCTGATGTCTTGATGCTGACACAGAGCGTAGTTACGGCAAGCCAGGGGTATCGACTAAGCTTGCCTGTGGACAAGCTTTGGGAGGCAGGTCATCCTTAGCTCAAACCGCCCGCAGGCTCAACACCACCCTCGATCAGATCCGAGCGAAGCGAGAATGATTCTAACCAACTATTGCCTATAGCCTGACTATCTCCGTGCCGAACTCGCTAATCCACGTGTCCCAGCTTTCCCACCTACCTAGCTCAAGCGAAAGTCCTGCTGGATTTGGGCTTATACGACAGCGTTAGGCGGTTCGGTTCCCGCCAGGACCGCGAGGCTGTTCGCCACGGCCATAGCGGCCATGCGTTCGCGGGTGGTCTGGCCTGCTGAGCCGATGTGGGGTGTAACGATGACGTTAGGTAAGCTCAGCAGCGGGTGGCTGGCGGGTAAAGGCTCAGGATCAGTCACATCGAGGCCTACCCCGCCAAGCCGTTCAGCCTTTAATGCTTCGACGAGCGCTTCGGTGTCCACTACTCGTCCACGAGCTGTATTGACCAGAACTGCGTTGGGCTTCATCAACGCCAGGCGCTCCCGGTTGACGAGGTGGTGCGTTTCAGGTGTAAGGGGCGTGTGGAGCGACAGGAAGTCCGCCTCGGCGAAGAGGTCGTTTACCGGTCGGTACTCGGCGCCCTGAGCAACTTCTGGGGGTTTTGGTGCGCTATCGCTATACAGCACTTTCATATCAAAGCCACGGCAGCGCTTGGCGAACGCCTGTCCAATCCGGCCGAAGCCCACCACCCCTACGGTTGCACCGTATAGCTCAGGGCCAAGCAAAAGCGCTGGATGCCAGGCAGTCCATTTGGCGTCCCGGACGTAGTCCATCCCTGCTACAACGCGCCTTGCGACCGCAGCGAGCAGCGCAAAGGCCAGGTCTGCGGTGGCATCTGTCAGGACGCCCGGCGTGTTGGAAACGCGGAGGCCTCTTGCTCGCGCTACCTCTATATCGATATTGTCGTACCCTACGGCGGCCTGAGCGATGATTCTGAGAAAAGGACCGGCTGCCCTTATCACTTCCGCGTCGAGCGGATCCTCTACGGTGGTGATGACGGCGGAAGCATCTTTCAGCTTTTCCATCAGGATACCTTTGGCTGGAGCTATGAACTCAGGCCACACCTCCACCTCGTAGCCAGCTTGGGTCAGCCGTTCAAGCGCTCTTCCGGGCCAGGCTCGGGTCACAAAGATGCGTTTCATGTTGGTATATGCTACATTGCCTCATTAGTGATAGTCAAGCTGAATGTGCCGCGTGGGTGCGTCCTAAGACTGGCGCTTGATATAGTAGGGGATGACCAAGGAAGAGCAAAGACTGAAAGAGAAGCTGGTGGCGAGGTATAGCGAGGCGGTCGATGAGATGCTGAAGCGCTGCCGTGACAAAGAGGACTTTGGTGAGCTCGAAGACGAGGTTGAGCGACTGGCCCAGGCGACATTGCCGGCGACCTTGAGCGACCTTGCCGAGAGCAAGGATTTTTCCCCCTGACTGCCCCGACTGTGGTGAGGCGGTCAAACGCAGAGGACAGCGCCAAGTTCAAATAGAGACAGTCTGGGGGAGGAGCAAGGTGAGCGTGCAGCGCTGGCAGTGCCAGGGCTGCGGCCGTTACGGGCAGCGTCGCCCCAAGGGCCTTGATTGCAGCGGTTTGAGTCCCAAGGCGCTAGAGCGGCTTCTGGATCTGTGCATCCGCCTGCCCTACCGCGAAGCGCAAGCGGCCTTAGAGATTCAAGGGTTGAGACTGGAAGTGAGCCACTGCGAGCGCCTCAGCCAGCGCTACGGCGCTTGGTGTCAAGCGCTTGCCGAGCGGTACTTTGACGACTTGAGCCACGAAGCGTTGGGGCGGGGCGCGGGTGAGGTCAAGGTGGTGCAAGCCGATGGCGTATACGTGATGGAGCAGGACAAACCTGTTAAGGGGCAGTGTGAGGGCCGAGAAGTCAAGCAGCTGCTGGTTTATCCCCTGAACGAACCGCAGCATCGTTCAAGCATTGCGATGGCCAAGGAGGTGGCCAACTTCTCGCCTTTGGCGCACGGTCTCATGCGCCACACCAAGCTGAGCCAGAACGACTTCTTGATCGGCGTGGCTGACGGGGCGCCTTGGATTGACGGTCTGTTTGCTGAGCTGGATGTCGAGGTACGTATCTTGGATGTCTATCACGCCACAGACTATCTCAACCAGATCATGCTGGCCTTGGGATGGGATGACCAGACCCGGCTGGCGCATCGCTATAGCTGGCAGCGCGGCGACATCAACGCGCGGATCTGGCTCAAACACTATCTCCCCCCACCTGAGGTCTGGCTCACCTGGGATGAACCTGCGCAAGCTGCCTTGCGCTATCTTGAAACACGCCTTGATCAGATGGACTACTTCGACTTCAAGAACAAGGGCTATCCCATCGGTTCAGGACAGATCGAAGGCGCCAACAAGTCGGTCATCGGCGCGCGCATGAAGCGTGGCGGCATGCGTTGGTCCAAGGAGGGTATCAATCGCATGGCGGTGATGCGCTCCAACCAATGCTCCGCACAACCTTTCATAGACTTTAATGCTACCCGCCTCCTCGCCTTCGCGCCGTAAATAGGACGCACCC
>JAGXSJ010000169.1 GCA_018333895.1 Truepera sp. | reverse complement strand
AAGTGGCGCACCCCGGTCATCACCAGCGCCAGGCCGAGTTCGTCACAGGCGGCGATCACCTCCTGGTCGCGCTGTGCGCCGCCCGGCTGAATCAGCGCCGTCACCCCGGCCGCCGCTGCTGCCCGCACCCCGTCGTCGAAGGGGAAGAAGGCGTCGCTAGCCAGTACCGAGCCCGCCGCCCGCTCCCCCGCCAGCCTGATGGCCTGCTCCACCGCCCAGATGCGCGATACCTGCCCTGCCCCGATGCCGGTAGTAACCCCTCCTTGCACCAGTACGATAGCGTTCGAGCGGGCATGTTTGCAGACCGTCCAGGCAAAGCGCAGATCACGCCACTCCTGCTCGCTCGGTTGACGGTTAGTGACCACCCGCACTTGCGCCTCGTCGAGCAGCACCTCGTCGAAGGTTTGCAGCAGCAGCCCACCGCGCAGCCGCCGCAGCTCGAGCTGGCCAGTCTGGATCTGCTCGTCGATGCGGAGCAGGCGGAGGTTTTTCTTCTTGGCCAAAACGGCCAGGGCCGCAGGCTCATAGTCCGGTGCCAGCACGATCTCCAGGAAAATCCGCTGCAGCTCCTCGGCCAGCTCGAGCGTCACCGTTTCGCTAAGGGCCACGATCCCTCCGAAGATGCTGACCGGGTCGGCGGCGTGCGCCTTGTGATAGGCCTCGAGCGGCGTCTTGGCCACCGCCACGCCGCACGGGTTAGCGTGCTTAACCGCCACCGCCGCCGGGCTTGGCAGGTCGCAGAGCAGGTTCCAGGCCGCCTCGGCGTCCAGGTAGTTGTTATACGACATCGCCTTGCCTTGCAGAATCTCGGCGTCGATGACCGGGCCGCGCTCGCTCCCGAGGCGCCACAGCGAGGCGCGCTGATGCGGGTTCTCACCGTAGCGCAGCTCGGCTAGCTGGCGCAGCTCGAGCGCAGTTTCGTCCGGCAGCTCCCCTTGGCTCAGATAGCTGGTGATGGCGGCATCGTAGGCGGCGGTATGGGCGAAGGCCTTGGCGGCGAGGCGGCGGCGGAAGGTCTCGTCAGCCGCGCCTTGTCCCAGATGCGCCAACACCTCGGCATAATCCTCAGGATCGACGACCACCATCACGTAGGGGAAGTTCTTGGCCGCAGCGCGCAGCATCGTCGGGCCACCGATGTCGATCTGCTCGAGCGCTTCCGGTAGGCCCGCCGCCACCACCTGGCGGAAGGGGTAAAGGTTGACCGCTACCAGGTCGATAGGGGTAATGTCATGCGCAGCTAGCTCACCTAAGTGCCCGGCCTCACGCTTGGCCAGGATACCGCCGTGCAGGCGCGGGTGCAGCGTCTTGACGCGCCCAGAGAGGATTTCGGGGAAGCCGGTAATGTCGCTGACCGGCCGCACTACCAGGCCTGCCTCGGTCAGTACCTGATAGGTGCCGCCGGTCGATAGTAGCTCAAAGCCTAGCTTAAGCAGCCCTGCCGCGAACGAAGTTAGCCCGGCTTTGTCGGAGACGCTGATAAGGGCGCGTGGCATAAGGCACTCTACCACGCAACAAAACGATTCCCGGGCGGGGGGAAGGGGTTGCCAGCTCGAGCCAAAGCCCCTTCTGACCGCGAGGCCATCGCCAAGTCCGAAGAGGTTCGTTCTCAGCTCGGTTTCGAGACGCCACCAGGCTGGGCTGATTCCTGCGGGGTCTGCTACATCCCACCCCTACGAGCTGAGCTCCTTCACTTCTCCTGCGAGTAAACCGCAGGACAGGGCAAGCCTCAGGGCGAAGCCAAAATGAACCCACCCTAGGGTGCATCCGCCCTTGCGCGGAGGCCCAGGGCTATCCTAAACTACCCGCTGGGTGGCCGCAAAGTTAAGGAGAGATCATGAGAGGCCTTAGGTATTTGAGTGTCATAGTGCTGCTGCTAGCCGCTACAGCCTGGGCGCAGGGCGAACTGCGCGGCATTACCGTGACTGGCAGCGGCACGGTCTACGGCGAGCCAGACATGGCGGTCTTTGAGGTAGGCGTAAACGTGCTTAACGAAGACTTGAGCCTGGCTACCGCCGAGGCCGACACCGCCATGCGGCGCATGACCGAGGCGCTGGTTGCAGCAGGCGTGGCCGAGCGCGACATCCGCACCGTAACCTTTAATATCTGGCGCGAGGAGCACTGGGGGCAGGAACCGCCAAAGCCGGCCTTCCGGGTAATGAACACCGTGCGGGTGACGGTGCGCGAGGTGGCCAGGGCGGGCGAACTATTAAGCCTCAGCCTGACCTCTGGCGCCAATACGGTCAACAGCATCCAGTACACCCTGGCCGATCCGACCGGGTTGATGCGCCAGGCACGCGAACTGGCCATGGCCGACGCCTTGGCCAAAGCCGAGCAGTTAGCGGCGCTGGCCGGCGTGGCGCTAGGCGAGGTCACGATGATCTCCGAGACGCCGGGGGGCATGACGTTCTTTGCCGAGCGCGCCATGATGATGGGCGCCGGTGGTCCTGACGGCGTACCGGTAGCGGGGGGTGAGCTGGCGGTTACGGTCAGTTTGGTCGTCAACTACGCGATCCGCTAAGGCGTGTTAGCTTAGGGCGTGCTCGAAGAGGTCTACTGCCTCCCGGCTGGCGCCCTCCCCGCCCCTGCTGCCGAGGTTATCCCGCTCAGCGCAGAACTCTATCAACTGCTCCTCCATGAAGGGCGGTTCTGGCCCCGCGCCGAAGTCGAGGACGACCCGCGCTGGCGGCAGATCATCCCCTACGCGGTGGTGGAGCGCGCCGGCGAGGTGCTCTTAGTCGAGCGGCTTAGCGGCGGCTCCGAGGCGCGTCTCCACAACCGCTATTCGCTTGGCATCGGCGGGCATATTAACCGTCAGGATGCCGAGTACCAGGTCGCCCGCGATCTGCTAACGGCTGCGCTGGTGCGCGAGCTGCGCGAGGAACTGGCCATTGGGGCCTTTTTTGCCGAGACGATCGGGCTCATTCACAGCGACGCTAACCCGGTTGACCGGGTGCATACCGGCTTGCTCTACCGCGTAAAGACCCTTGAGGCCACCGTCCGCGAGCAACACAAGCTCCGTGGGGCGTGGGTGGGCTTGAGCGAGGTAGCGGCCCTCGAAGCGCAGCTCGAGGGTTGGTCGCAACTGGCGCTGCGGTGGTTAGGCCAGGTTAACCTGCCTAAATCACCTGCATCACGTAGTGGTCGGTAGCCGCCTCGAGCTCTCGCCGATGCGCCAGATAGACGCCACGGGTGCCGGAGAGCGCCCCCTCTTGGCGCAGCTCGCCCAGGATGCGGGTGATGGTGACGCGCGAGCTGCCGGTGAGCGAGGCCAGGTCTTCGTGGGTCAGCGCCAAGGGCAGCTTGATCCCTTCCCTCGTGTTGCTCGGGACAGCGCCTTGATCGTCGGCCGGTTGGCCGAAGCGCTCGCTTAAGCGCAAGAAGGCGCGGGTAACCCGAGCCCCGACGGGCAGTTCGGCATCATCGACCGCCTCACGGCTACGGCGCAGTTGCCGGGCCAGGCTCCGCATGATGTATTCGCGCAGGCGGCGGTCGTTCATGGCCTGCTGCGGGTCGAGCGGGGTCAGGCAGGCGTCGTGAACCGCAATGACGGTCTCGGCGTGGGGGCGGCCTTCGAGTGCAGCAGCTCCCAGGATGTCGCCCGGGCCGTACAGGTCGGCGATCCGGTCGCGACCAAGCGAGGTGGGCACCACCGCTTTGAGGACACCGTGATTGACGATGTAGAGCGAGCTGGCCTCACGGCCTGCCTCGTAAAGAGTGTTGCCGGGCTCGAGCGTGCGCGTCGGATGGGCAAGCGTGCTGGGCACAATCTCGGCGGTTGTGCAGTCGTTTCTGGTCAGGTCAGTCACGCTCAGCATAAACTCTCCTTACTTGGGACACAAGTCCCTACAGACTAAATAGTCTGTCATTTTGTCGCGCAATATAGTAATCATAATTACAATGATCCTTTATGGGGCGCGGCGCTCTTGTAAGCGCGCTAGCGCGGCTAACGTGGGGCCGTGTGTCGGATCGCTGGAACGGGCCGCCTCATAGTTGGCGGTAGCGGAGGCGAGGTCGCCAAGAGCCTCATGGCTTCTGCCTAAGTGATAAAACGCCTCGGCATAGGCCGGCGAGGGGAGTCCGCCGTCGGTATCGGTAGCATCAAGAATGTCGAGCGCCTTATCAAAAGCGAGCATGGCCTCTTGGAAGCGCCCCTCTAAGAGCAGCAGGCGGCCCCGGTTCAGGTGCGGCCACGGCTCGCAGCACTGTCCCGGCTCGGTCTGAGCGGCGGCCTCAAAGGCCCGCAGGGCGTCGGCGAAGTCGCCGCTTTGCCAGGCGATGCGCCCCCAATCCATAGCTATCACATAGGCCTGGCTCTGGGTAAAAGCGCTCTCCAATAGGCGCTTGGCGGCAGCAAAGTCACCCTCTTGAGCGTGTAACAGGCCATCAAGCCAGAGATAGCGAGGTTGGGGCTCACCGCTTAGCTCGAGCGCCCGCCGGAGCACTTGGGCCGCCCGCGGGTCGCCGGTTAAGTAGAGGGCGTAGGCGAAAAGGAAGTGAGCCTCTGGTAAGTCGGGAAACTCCACCAGCAGCCGCGGCCCCTCAAACTGCGCGGCCAGGGCATAGAAGCCCTCGTCCAGCAGGCGCTGCATCTCGGCCAGCGGGTCGGGTTGGGCCTGGGAGATGAAGGCGGCCAGAATCAGGGCGGTGACAATCGCATACCGCATCTCACTACTAGCATAACGGCGGTAGATGAGACGGGGATAGGTTAGGAGCTTAGCGCCTGCTGGAGCCAGGCAGCCCCAGAGGCGGCTCGAGCCTTGAGCGCGTTGAGCTGGCTAAGGTCGGGCATCTCTCCGGCCTGCACCTCGGCGGCGAGCCGATCAGGCGCTAGCGGCAGGGTATGGGCCGGTGCGCCCAGCTCGTCCAAAAAGGCCGCTACCTTGGGGTCGTAGACGATGCCGCTTAGCCCCTTGCCGAGCAGCGCTGCCAGGATCAGGCCGTGCAGCCGGGCCGAGACCACATAGCCCGCCTTGGCCATCAGCAACAAGGCGGCCTGCGGGCTGTCGGCCTGCCACACTTCGATAGGTAGCGCGGCGCGCAACCGCGCTACCTCCGGCCCGTCAACTCGTTCCTGAAAAGCCATTGTCGCCAGGCTCCGCCCGGCGGCATGGAGTGACCGCGCCAACGCCAGCAGCCCGTCCGTGATGGTGGGGTAGCCGCCGCGGGGGATTAGCAGCACCGGCCCGTCCAAGTCCAGAGTGGCTTGCGGGGGAGTTAGCAGCAAAGCGGCGTCGGCCACTAGCTCGGCCGCTATGCCGAGCGCGGCCAGCAGCTGCCGCGAGCTGTCGTCACGCACGGCCACCGGCAGCCCCTTAAGGGCCTTGGCCACCTTGCGCTCGCCCGCCGGGCTGAGCGGCCCCACCGACTGCCCATAGACCACCACCCGTTTCCCTAGGCGACGGGCCAGGGTAATCACCGCCAGATAGTAGTCGAGGCTGCGGCGGCTGGTCTTGTCTTGCAGTAGCCCGCCCCCGCCGGAGATGACGGCGTCGCAGCGCTTTAGCGCCCCCGGCAGCCCCCACAGGCGATGGCTGCCGAGCAGTCCGTGGCTGTGCGCGGTTAAGGAGGGGTCGCCCGAGAGCACCGAGACCTGATGCCCGGCCGTCTGGAGCACCGGGATAAGTCCGGCCAACAGCGCCTCGTCGCCCAGGTTGCCGAAGCCATAGTAGCCGCTAATGACGACGTTCATGCTAGGCAGGCTTTAAGGGCTTAGCGCTAGCCAGCCAGCGCCGCCCAGCGGCTAGCAGCCAGCGGGCCAGCGGCAGGAGCAAGAGCCCGATCACCAGGCCGATTAGCAGCGCGATCACACTGCGCGCCAGCGAGATTAACAGCGGCGTGTGGTAGTGGCTGAAGCTGTTTAAGATGCTGGCCTGGGCGATCACGCCACCGGTTAACAAGAGCGCCTTGACCCAGGCAGGAAGAGCCGCACTGCCAAGGGCCAACACCGCGAGCGGGTGGCCGACCAGCTCCTTAAAGCGCGGTCTGACGAAAAGCTCGGCCAGCCAGTTGCGCAGGGTTAGCTCGAGCTCGCTCACGCCGATAATTGGGAAGTTCCCTCGCCGCAACAAGACCAGGGCCAGCGCTGCCAGCACGACCAGCCCCAGCAGCACATCGCCGATGCGGATCGGGTAGCGCCAGAAGGTAGCCACCCAGTCGACCGGGCGGCCGTAGCGCAGCGTGTACTGGAACAAGAACAGTAAGGGTGGCACGATCAGGGTGGCGGCGACCCCGGCAAACGGCCGGGCACCCAAGATGCTCTCGGCATCGGTACCGACCGCGGCCAGCAGCACCGCCCCCAGTAAGCTAATCAAGGTAGCCAGGCCGAAACTGGTGAGGCGCTCCGGCAGCAGGGCGTAACCGATCACCGGGAAGATCAGCGCGGCGAGCAGCGCCAGCGCATCCCAACTCAGCCCCGCGGCCGCTACCGCCAGCCCGCTCAAGCCTAGCGCTACCACCGGCCCCCAGACGCCAGGGTAGAGGGTGGCTAACAGCAGCAGGCCGGCTAGCACGCCAAAGGCGCTGAGCAGGCGCAGCGAGTGGTTCGGCTCATAGACCAGCGGGCGCACCGGGCCGATGGTGAAGCCCTCGGCCTTGAGCGCCGTGACCAGGCCGCTGATCAGCGCCTCGGTATTCCCGAACATGTCGCCCATGCGCTCTCGGCTGTAAGGGCGCAGATAGAGCAGTCGGGCGCCGCGCTCATTGGCAGCCAGCACGAATCTGGGCACCGCCTCCTCGGGCCGCATGGTATCGAGCCACTCCTGGCTGATGCTAAATACGCGGGTAGTCGGCACCCGGTTAACGATCTGGTTCTGGCCGTCTTGGGGCGTGCCCTCGATGATCCCGGTCAGGAAGCCCTGCGA
>JAGXSJ010000168.1 GCA_018333895.1 Truepera sp. | reverse complement strand
AGGTTCTTAGCAAAGACCGTGCTGCCGGCACCGATGAAGGTAATCTTGGGCATCTACGCTCCTTAGGGGGTGGCCAACTTAGGCGGTAGCCAAGCCGCCTGTTCCGCTAGCATCTCTGTAACCATAGCGTGAATCTCCGGCAAGGTGAGGACGGCGGCGGTGAGCGGATCTAACATTACCGCGTGAAAAACAGCGTCGCGCTTACCGGTTAGCGCTGCCTCGACGATGAGCTCCTGCACATTGATGTTAGTGCGGTTTAAGGCGGCTAGCTGGGTCGGCAGGGCGCCGACGGCAGTCGGTTGGATGCCGTTGCCGTCTACTAAGCAGGGCACCTCGACGCAGCACTCGACCGGTAGATTGGTGATGAGCGCACGGTTAGGCACGTTGCCGTTGATGCGGATGGGGCGATTGGTCTCGATCGCCTCCATGATATACGAGCCGTACTCGTTGCTGCGCAAGGGCAAGGGCTTGTTGCCCGCAATTAGCTCCTGATAATCGTCCTGGGCAGCAGCAAGCCTGCTGAGGCAGTGGTTTAAGTAACCGCCCGTGCGGCCTAGGCCGTACCAGCTGTTACGCGGGTCCTTAAAGCGGGGGACTAACTCCGTTTCAACCATCCGGGCGCTTTTGCGGAAGTAGGGGACATATTCGCTGGCATGTCCGCTCGACTCGGTTACAAAATAGCCGAAGGATTTCATCAGGTCGATACGCACCGGCTCCTGAGCGTAGATCTCATCGCGCTCGAGCACTTCCCAGAGGAGCGGATAGAGATCCTCCTGACCGCGACGGAACTCGAGGAAGAAGGCCTGATGGTTAATTCCGGCGCAATGGTAAACCACCTCCTGATAAGGGACGCCGATCCAGCTGGCTAGCATTTCGCTAGTGCCCTGCACGCTGTGACAGAGCCCCACTAGCGGGCGGCCGGTAGCCGCGCTCACCGCCCAGCAGTTGGCCGCCATCGGATTGACGTAGTTCAGCAGCAAAGCCTCAGGAGCCAGCTCATCCAGCTCCCGGCACAGGTCAAGTAGCACCGGGATGGTCCGTAAAGCGCGAAAGACGCCGCCCGGCCCCAAGGTGTCGCCGACGCACTGCTCGATACCGTAACGCTGCGGGGTAGCGATATCCAATTGGTAGGCCTCGAGCCCTCCCTGCTGAAAGGTGGTGACGACGTAGTCAGCCCCCCGTATCGCTTCCCGACGGTCGGTGGTGGCTTCGACCCTAGCCCTTAGGCCGCGGCCAGCTATTAGCGCCTGCACCAGGTCTAGCGCCTGTTTAAGCCGCTTTTCATCGACGTCCATCAGGGCAATAGTGCTCTCCTGGAGGGCCGGCGTCAGCAAGATGTCGCTGCAAAGGTTGCGGGTAAATACCACACTGCCCGCGCCGATAAGGGTGATTTTAGGCATATGTCTCCTTAAAAGACCGTTTAGGCAGCTCAACTGTACTCGGGCAGCCAGTCCCCGTGAGCCGCGATGAGTTCATCAATTAGCGACCAGAGCTGGCCCAGATCAAGCTCAGCCGCCGCGTGCGGGTCGAGCATGGCGGCATGATAGATGTGCTCGAGCTTACCCGTAAGGGCTGCCTCCACAGTCAGCGCTTGTACGTTGATGTTGGTCTGCATCAAGGCCGCTAGCTGCGGCGGCAGACTGCCGATGCGGGTCGGTTGGAGCCCGTTTTTGTCGACTAAGCAGGGCACTTCGACGCAGCAGCCAGGCGGCAGGTTGTAGATCAAGTGCTCGTTGCTGACGTTGCCGTAGACGACTCTCGGCTGCCCGGTCTCCAGGCTATGGATGATTAGGGAGCCGTACTCATGGCTGCGGCGCACCTCGAGCGGCTCCTCGAGCCTGCCTCGCTGCTCCTCCCACTCTTTAATCTGCGCCTCGCAGCGGCGGAGATACTCATCGAGCGGGATGTTGAAGCGCTCAATGAGATCGGGGCGATCGCGCTTGATAAAGTAAGGGACGTACTCCGCAAAGTGTTCGCTTGACTCGGTCACGAAGTAACCGAGCCGCCTTAGTATTTCGTAACGCACCCGGTTCCAGTCGGGCACACGGCCCTCGGCAATGACCTGGTGCAGCAGCGGGTAGAGGTCCTGGCCGTTACGTTCGAATTTGAGATAAAAAGCCAGATGATTGATGCCCGCTGCTAGGTAGTTGATCTCGTCGATGGGGACACCAATATCGCGCGCTAGCTGTTCAGCCGTCCCCTGAACGCTATGGCATAAGCCGACGGTGGTAATGTGGCTGGCGCGATTTATAGCCCAGCAGTTCATCGCCATCGGGTTGACGTAGTTGAGAAAGGTGACTGCGGGGCAGAGCCGCTCCATGTCGCGCACCATCCCCAATAAGACAGGGATGGTTCGCAGAGCGCGCATGATCCCGCCGATGCCCAAAGTGTCGGCAATAGCCTGCCGCAGGCCGTATTTTTTGGGGATCTCGAAGTCGATCAAGGTGGCGGGCCGATAGCCGCCGACCTGAATCATGCAGATGGCATAATCGGCGCCATCCAAGGCACGCTCGCGGTCGGTGGTCGCCTCAAACTGCGGTGTTGCTCCTAGTGCTGCCGCCAACCGGTGAGCTACGGCCTCGGAGGTTTTAAGCCGCTCACTGTCGATATCATAGAGACTGATGCTGGCGCTGCTAAGTTCGGGAAAGCTTAAGATATCGCCGAGTAGGTTCCTGGCGAAGACCGTGCTGCCGGCGCCGATGAAGGTGATCTTAGGCATAGAGCAAGGCTCCTCTGAGTCAATACGGCTGAGTTTTGATAGATCATAGCAGGTATCATCTGGTTTGATCCTGCGGGTGCTCGCAGGACTGCGAATCGTTCTCTATCCTGCGGTTTACTCGCAGGACGCCTTTGCAGAGATGATACCTGCGCTAAGGCGACTCAGTATTTGTGAAAACCGCTGTCAGATGATGAAAAGTCGTGTAGGAATCAGCCTCCTAAATCGTGCTCAAACGGTCGAGGTAGCGTCTACGGCGTCTCTCAGCCCATCGCCAAGGAAATTGAAAGCGAGCACAGTTACGAGAATGGCAATGCCGGGTAGTAGCAGCCAAGGGTATCTCCCGATGGTTTCCAGCGTGGAGGCATCACTCAATAACACACCCCAACTGACCAGCGGCGGTTGAATGCCGAGGCCCAAAAAGCTCAGAGCGCCTTCCGCCAGGATGAGATCCGGCACGGTAATGGTCAAAACGACAACGATGTGACTGACAACGTTCGGCAAGACATGCCGGAAGACGGTGTAAAGGTGCGTGGCACCGAGAGCTTGGGCGGCCATCACGAACTCCTCTTCGCGGTAAGAGAGTACCTTACCCCGTACCTCTCGGGCCAAGACCGGCCAGCCGAGTAAGGCGAAGATCATGATGATGCCGATAAAGACGCCCAAGGGCGGCCACTCCACCGGGATGGCTACGCTGAGCGCCATAAAGAGCGGTAGCGTCGGGAAACTTAGCAAGAGTTCGATGATGCGCTGCACGACCATGTCAAACCAGCCGCCGAAGTAACCCGACAGCGCCCCGATAATAGCACCCAAGATGGCGCTGACTACAGCGCCTAATAGCGCGACGCTCATCGACACTTGGCCGCCGAAAATAATCCGACTGAATAGATCCCGTCCCAATTTATCAGTGCCCAGGATGAAGATCGACCCGCCTTCGGCCACACCAAAAAGATGGAGGTCGGTGCGGATCAGCCCAAAGAGGGTGTACTCCCAGCCGCGCACGAAGAAATGGAGGTGATAACGCCGACTGGTATCTTCGAGATAGGTGCGTTGCCAGGTATCGGGGTCGAAGCCGGGGGTCAGCGCGTAGGTAAACGGCCGCAGATGAAAGCGCCCCTCGTGGTCGATAAAGCGGATGGGTTGTGGCGGGACGTAAGCCTTGCCGAGGCGAATCTGATTATGGTCATAGGGCGCGAAAAAGGGCGCAAATACGGTAACAATAACCAGGATTAGCACTATGATGCCGCCGACTTTGGCCATCGGACTGCGCAGAAAACGCCGCCGGGTAAGCTCCAGGGTCGAGGTGCCTTTAACCTGCTCCTTACTAGTGCTCTGGACCGACTTGGTATTAGTCATAACGTATCCTCGGGTCTACCCAGCTAAGGGCGATATCGGCCAGCAGATTGCTGATCACCAGAACGATGGCCAACAGCATCATGAACGAACCGGCTAGGTACATGTCTTGGGTGTTGAGCGCAGCAAGAAAGACCGGGCCCATGGTCGGCAGATTCAGCACCGTGCTAGCAACAAGCTCGCCGCTGAGGAGGAACGGCATGGTTACGCCGAGATACATGACGATAGGCTGGATGGCGTTGCGCACCGCGTGTTTATAAATGACGCTACGGGGAGCTAGCCCCTTGGCTTTGGCTGTGCGCACGTAGTTGCTGTTCAGGACGTCGAGCAAATTGGCGCGCATGACGCGCATGTTGCGCGCCGTTCCGGCTAGTCCGACAACCAGCACCGGCACCCAAAAATGCTGCAAGAAGTCGACAAACCGACTCCAACTCCAGGGAGCCAGAACGTATTCCGGACTAAAGAACCCGCCTACATGCTGACCGAGATGAAAAGCGAGCACGTACATTAAGATCAGGGCCAAGAAGAAGCCCGGCATTGAAAGCCCTACGAAGGCAAAAAGCGTTGCAGCGTGATCGCCCCAGCTATAACGGTGGGTGGCCGAATAGATACCGATTAACACCCCGATTAGCACTGAGATAAGATGAGCACTTAGAGCGACTAGCAACGTCATGCCGAAGCGTTGCCAGATAACCTCACTAACCGGCCTGCGGTACATAAACGAAAACCCAAAGTCGCCGCGTGTAACGATAGCGCTGATCCAGCGACCGTAGCGGACTAGAAAGGGCTGATCTAGGCCGTAGGCCACGCGCATGCGATCGGCAAGCTCCCGCGCTTCTGCCGGGGTCATACCGGCTTGAGCTACTAGTACGCCTTGCATAGTGGTCATGTAGTCACCGGGCGGCGCATTGATAATCACAAAAGAGAAGAAGCTGATCAAGATGAGCGTCGGCACCGTGTAAATGAGACGGCGTGCGATAAACTTAAACATCAAGAGGCTCCCTATTATGAGTAGGGACGACCCCATAGGTCGTCCCTACAGCGGTCACCGCTAGCGGCTCCAGGCCCGATTCTGGTAGTCTTCAGCGGTTGGAATGAGATCAAGATGCCGAGGGGCTACTTGTAGCTCGCTTGGGACCCAAGCTATCCAGGGCATGTTCTCCATGCCCCATTCGTACATGAAGGTCGGCAGGTCGTCGGGGATGTTGTGCAGCCGTTTGTGAACAGCGAGGCCGGCGCGGGCTTCATATAGCCCCAGAGTGTAGATGTTGCCGACGTGGAGGTCGAGAAGTTCATGGAAAATGGCTGTTCTGCGCTCCGGGTCGATGGTAAAGCGAGCTTCGTTGAGTAGCTCTTCCATTTGGACTTCAAAAGGCAGCAGCTCGCGGCCACCCGGACCTGCCTGGTGCCACACCGGATCGCCTAAGGTAGCCGGACCGAACACGCCCATATGCACGTCCGGGGTGGGGACATCGACCCGCTGAATGAGCAGGTCGAAAGTGCCTGCCGTGAGGGTCGCTTCCAAGGGCCCCCCCGTGAGTGTCCTGAGCCTGAGGTCGATGCCTATCGCCCGGAACAGGGCAACTAGGGCCTGACCCGCATCGATAGCGGCGGCTACGTCCCCAGACGCTAACACCTCAATAATTAGATTCTGACCGGCTACCAGCGTCCCTTGCGGCCAGTTTAGGACGCCGTCCCCATCGGTGTCGCGGAAGCCGAGTCCGGCCAAGAGCTCGCGGGAACTATTAGGGTTAAAGGCGTAGAGCTCTGCGTAAGGCGCCACAATGCCCTCTTCAAAGAAGGGAGACCCCGATTGGTAGCCGCCGAACCAACCCTGAGTCAGCGGGCCAGGGAAGGCCGCCGCAGCCAGGCCGTCACGATCGATGGCCCGCGACAAAGCCTGCCGGAACTCAAAGGTGCGGAACATCTCCCGCAGCGCCCGCGCTCTTGCGTCTTCGGCGCCTAGAGTGGTAGAGAGATTCATTACCAGGCGGAAGCCGATTCGAAAATCCTCGAAGCGCAGATTAAAGTGCGCATCAGGGGCTCTGGCGCCCTCAAACATCATGCCGAAGATGGCCGGGTTTTCCACGTTGTCCCGGTCGCCGCGGTCAGCGATCAAGTTAAAGGTCCGCTGAACGCCACTGCGTGCTTCGGAGAACCAGACCTCGCTCTTGTAAGGGAGCTGCTGCCCTTGCTCATCCACCATCCAGAAGTATGGATTACGGACCAGGACGAGTATCTCACCGGGTCGGTAGATGACGGGAACGAAGGCGCCAAGCGTTACTGGAGGTAGGTCTTGTGGCGGGGCAGACGTGAGCAGATCCATGTACGTCATCGCCGGATTGAAGGCGGGGTGCCAGTGCGAGAAGACGTGCTTGGGCATGATTGAAAACTGGAGGTAGCCCATGGAGTGGAACGCGGCCATTGGGAAGGGTGCCCCGAAGTGAAAGCGGATCGTGTAGTCGTCGATCTTTTCGAGCTGCGTGACTTTGCCGCCGAAGGTCCAGGTGCTGGCACTCGCCCAGCTCGGAACGTTAGGATCCAGGATGTAGTGGTTAAAAGTAAACAGCACGTCATCAGCAGTAAAAGGCGTACCGTCAGACCAACGTGCCCCCTCGATCAGGTTCATGGTGAGCTGATAGCCGTCTTCGGACCACGCCCAGCTCTTTGCCAGCATGGGAGCGGGCTCCGGAGTCTCCATCATCCACATGGGGAAAAGATCGACGAGCCCGGCCTGTACCATTTCATTGATGCCGAACCAGCCTTGGGTCTGACCGGCACCCCAGTTCCAGCTTTCCACCGGAACTGCGAAGGTATCGCGCCAGACGCCACCATGAACGCCAGGACCATCTACCATCTGGGTGCTTTTCATGATCCTCGGCTCACGGGGTAGCCGCTCCGAAATAGGCGGCAGCAACCCCGCCGCAACTAGCGCCGCTAGCTCGGGTGCTTCGGTGTAGCTTGGCAGAGCGCGATACTCGACGATGTCGACAAGTTGTAGTTTGCCGCGTAAAGACCGCTCGGGATCTGGCTCTTGGCCAAAGCCCAAGGGGATGAGCAGAAGGCCGACTAAGAGAACTGCCATCACTTTCCACAACGGGTGCTTTCCAAACATATAAAGTCCTTTCGCCGAGAAATCCTACTGACCGCAACCTTAACCTCTTTAGAGCCATCTCAATACTCTCTACATAGCACCTCCCAAAACGTTTTGCAGACACTGGTTGTCCAGCGCATTTTCCCGACCCGCTATCGCAAGGTCTAGCTCCATCGTCGTCACTGCAAGCCCTTTGTTTAAGGATCGCTTAGGCGCGTCCTACAGCGTCGCAGGCTGTCCCACAAGACCTCTTTCCGGCGGGGTTTGCCAAGATATCCCCAATGATGCTAGCCAGATTAACGCGAGTTAATAACCCGTATCAATAATCTACAACAGGCTTGTACCACTGTCAAGACTGCCGGCAATCCTGCAAAAATTCCCAGCAGGAACCGTGCGGCTGCGTCCGGTTGGGGTGACCGGCCGGTCACCCCAACCTCAAATGATGGGTTGTAGCTATTTTTCGAATGCGCTCTAGGGCTGCCGACCAAAGCGGGACATATCTACCGCAACCCCGGTGCTACACTCACCGGCATGTGGCTGTCCCGCTTCGCCAAGGCGCCCCTGAGGAGCCGCCGCCAATGGAGCGCCTGATGCGCCTGCTCGAGCGCACCCTGTGGGGGAGTCGGCTCTTTGTCATCGTGCCGATACTGGTGCTGATGCTGGCCTGGCTGGTGATGCTCTTTATCAGCACGGTCGATGTCATCTTCCTTTTTGGCCGGGTGGGTAGCTACCTTAACCTGGCGCTGGCTACCGCCGAACGGGATGCGCTGCGCATCTATCTCATCTCCACCATCATCGGCGTGGTCGATGGTTATCTCATCGCTTCGGCGCTGTTTTTACTGTCGATCGGCTTATACAAGCAGTTTGTCGGCAACATCGACGAGATCGAGGGTTCGGAGATCGCCAACCGCATCCTTGACGTGCGTTCGTTTGAAGACCTCAAGGTGAGGCTGGCGCGGGTAATCGTGCTAATCCTGATGGTCAAGTTCTTGCAAGAAGGGCTGCGCGTTAGCTACCAGACGCCTCAGGACATGCTCTTTCTCGGTATCGGAGTGGTGCTCATCAGCGGCGCGGTGTTCTTAAGCCATATCGCTGGCAAGGGTGGGCACTGATAGCAGGTATCATCTGGTTTGATCCTGCGGGTGCTCGCAGGACTGCGAATCGTTCTCTATCCTGCGGTTTACTCGCAGGACGCCTTTGCAGAGATGATACCTGCGCTAAGGCGACTCAG
>JAGXSJ010000167.1 GCA_018333895.1 Truepera sp. | reverse complement strand
GGCGGGCTCCCGCCGATGGTCGTACCACACGGGGAGGCTGGAGTACCTGATGCCTTGAAGTCTGCGCATTACCTTGGCTACATGGGCAATAACGGTGTGAGGTCTTGACTGACAAAGGGAGGTTGAGTAAAAGGAGATGGGGCTTATGAATAACCTCTGGGCCCTCATTCTACCCGGCTTGGGAGCAACGTTTGGGGTATTCCTGCTGCGGCAGTACATGCTCGGCATCCCTCGTGAACTTGAAGATGCGGCTTGGGTCGACGGCTGTTCGCGGTTGCGGTTCTTGATATTCATTGTAGTCCCGCTAATTAGACCTGCCCTTGGGGTTTTGGCATTGATGACGTTCTTGGGCTCCTGGACAAGCTTCCTGTGGCCCTTGTTGGTGCTAAGCACCCCAGACAACTTCACGATGCCTCTGGGACTAGTGCGCTTTACGGCCGGCTGGGCCGATCCTTTCAGGGGCATCGGGCCTACCATGGCCGGAGCGGTCATTGCCGTCTTGCCGACTTTAATCATTTTCGTGCTGGGGCATAGATACCTGATGCGCGGCATCTCGCTTGGCTCGATAGGCAAATGACTTTGAAGATTATGGTGGTTGCCGCAAAATCCTTTTCGCGTCTCGCACTTCACCTCAAGGAGCACTCCTATGTCCAATCTGGTAACCATCGACCCAGAACGCATCCTGGCCCCTATCGACCACAACCTCTTCGGCGGGTTTGCCGAACATTTAGGCCGCTGCATCTACGGTGGCATCTATGAGCCTAGTTCGCCTCACGCCGATGAAGACGGTCTGCGCCGCGACGTGCTCAAGGCCCTTAAGCGCCTTGGTCTGCCGGTGATCCGCTACCCTGGCGGCAACTTCGTCTCCGGCTACCGCTGGCGAGACGGGGTAGGTCCGAGCGAGGAGCGCCAAGCCCGCATGGACTTGGCCTGGCACGACCTCGAGCCCAACACCTTTGGCACCAACGAGTTTGTTGGCTTCTGCCGCAAGTTGGGGAGCGAACCGTATTTGGCCGTCAACTGCGGCGATGGCGATATGCGCGAAGCCCGTGACTGGCTCGAGTACTGCAACGGCACCAAAGATACCGCGCTGGTCAAGCTGCGCAAGCAACACGGCTACCAGGCGCCGCACGGTGTCAAGTACTGGGGCATCGGCAACGAGGTCGACGGTCCCTGGCAGATCGGCTTCAAAACGCCCGAGGAGTACGCTCGAGCCTATACCGAGTACGCCAAGGTGATGAAGTGGACCGATCCCAGCATCAAACTGCTGGCTGCAGCCGTGTCATTATGGGATAAATCCTTCGTGGAGCGCGTGCAGCTTCTCATGGAGCACGCCGCTTACACGACCCCGTTCACCCGGCAAAACTTGATCGATTACATCGCCATTCACTGGTATGTCGGTAACAACCGCGAGCGCGGCTTTGCCGACAACGACTTTGCCAGCTACATGGCGATCTCTGAGCGATTCGAAAACCTCCTAAGCGCTACCGAAGGCATCATCCGGGCAATGTCCACAGCGCTTAGGCTCAAACACGACATTCCTATTGCTGTCGATGAGTGGAACGTCTGGTATCGCGTCGGTAACGAAGGCAAGTTGGAAGAGATCTACAACCTTGAGGACGCGCTAGTTGTGGCGATGCACTTTAATGCCTTTATCCGTCATGCCAAGACGGTCAAGATGGCCAACATCGCCCAGATCGTCAACGTCATTGCGCCGATCTATACCCGTCCTGACGGGCTAGTGCTGCAAACCACCTTCTACCCCTTCGAAATCTACCGCCAGACCTGCGGCAGCGCAGCGCTTGACGTACACTGGTCAGGAGATACCTTCTCGACACCCGAGTTTACCGGCTTAAGGACGCTGGATGTATCCGCTACCCTGGACGCGCCAGCCAAGAGACTGGCAGTGTATCTGGTCAATCGGACCGAAACCAAGGCCAGCGAAACCAGCGTTGAGCTAACCCGTGGACGCTTTGCCGGCCCGGCCAAAGCCTTTATCGTCAACGGATCCGACATTAAGGCCCAGAACACCTTTGCTACCCCCGATCAGGTCGGGGTTCGCGAGCAGACGCTGATTGCTGCTGGTCAGTCGTTTACCATCACACTGGAGCCGCACTCGTTCACCGCGCTGGTGTTTGACCTTGCCTGATAGCCTATCGCGCTCTGATTGACCACGGACCTATGCCGTCGCTCGATCACTTAAACTGTGTGAGGGTGACGGCAAACCATTGAAGGGGTGAACATGTACACCATCGGCATCGACTACGGCACGGAATCGGGCCGGGCACTGTTAGTGCGCGTCAGCGACGGGGTGGAGATCGCCACCGCGGTCCACCCTTACGCTGACGGCGTCATCGACGAGCGGCTGCCCGGCAGCGACCAGCCCTTACCGCCCGACTGGGCGCTACAGAATCCCGATGACTACCTTGCGGTCTTGCAGAAGACCATACCGGCGGTGCTACAGCAGGCTGGCGTTAGCCCTGACGAGGTGATCGGCATCGGCATCGACTTCACCTCCTGCACCATGCTGCCGGTACTAAAAGACGGCACGCCGCTCTGCCGCCTGCCCCAGTATCGCGATAACCCGCACGCCTGGGTCAAGCTCTGGAAGCACCACGCAGCGCAGCCGCAAGCCGACCAGATCAACGAGACGGCCCGCAGGCTGGGTGAACCCTGGTTGGCGCGCTACGGCGGCAAGATCTCCTCGGAGTGGTTTTTTAGCAAGGCGCTGCAGATTCTGGCAGAGGCCCCGGAGCTCTACCAGCAGGCCGATCGGCTCATCGAGGCCACCGACTGGGTGGTCTGGCAGCTCACCGGCGTGGAGACCCGCAACGCCTGCACCGCTGGCTACAAGGCCATCTATCAGGATGGCGCGTTTCCATCGCGAGCTTTCTTCGCTGCCCTCCACCCCGACTTTGCTGACGTGGTGGACAAAAAGATGTCGCTTAAGCTGCTGGCGTTGGGCGACAAGGCCGGTGGGCTGAGCGAAGAGGCGGCGCGCTGGACAGGGCTTAAAGCGGGTACGCCGGTAGCGGTTGCCAACGTTGACGCACACGTAACCGTGCCGGCGACAGGTCATGTCGGACCCGGCACGCTGGTGATGATCATGGGCACCTCAACCTGTCATATGCTGGTTGGCGACGCCTTGCGCGAGGTAGAGGGAATGTGCGGGGTGGTAATGGGCGGCATCGTGCCTGGGTTCTACGGTTACGAGGCCGGCCAGAGCGGCGTTGGCGACATCTTCGCCTGGTTCGTCGAGAACGGGGTGCCGCCCGCCTACCACCAGCGCGCCAAAGCTCAGGGTCTTGACCTGCACAGCTATCTGGCCCAGGAGGCGGCCCAGCAGCGTCCGGGCGAACACGGCCTCTTGGCCCTCGACTGGTTCAACGGCAACCGCAGCGTGCTGGTCGATGCCGAGCTGAGCGGCCTGATCGTCGGCATGACCCTTGCCACTACCGCACCCGAGATCTACCGCGCACTTTTGGAGTCTACCGCCTACGGCACGCGGGTTATTGTCGAGGCTTTCGAACAAAGCGGCCTGCCGGTCAACAGATTGGTCGCGGCGGGCGGGTTGCCTAGCAAGAATCCGCAATTGATGCAGCTCTACGCCGATGTCTGCAACCGGGAGATCAACTTAATCAAGAGTGAGCAGGGTCCGGCCTTGGGCGCGGCGATGCACGCCGCTGTGGCGGCAGGCGCATATCCCGATATCGCCGCAGCCGCCAAGCAGATGGGCGGGCTGAGTGACAAGGTTTATCGGCCCATCCCTGAACATGCTCATCTCTATGAGGCGCTGTATCAGGACTACCGCTACCTTCACGACCTGTTTGGCCGCAGCCGCAAAGGCGAGCCAGGGGGTGTGATGAAGCGTCTGCGCGAGCTGCGCACAAAAGCACTCCAAGCGGGAGTGGGCGCATGAGCACAACACTTGAGGACCTGAAGCGGGCGGTATGCGACCTTCACGCCCTGCTGCCGGCTAATAAGCTCGTCGCCTGGACCAGCGGCAATATCAGCGGGCGCTTGCCGGGGAACGCCGCCATGATCATCAAGCCGAGCGGCGTGCTGTTTGAGGATCTCACGCCTGAGAGTATGTGCGAGGTCGATATCCACACGCTGGAGAACCGCAGCGCTTACAAGGTCTCATCGGACACGGCCACCCATGCTTACATCTACCGGGAGATGCCCGAAGTGGGCGGCATCGTCCATACGCATAGCCCCTACGCGACAGCCTGGGCGGCGGTCGGGCGCGACATCCCCTGCATCCTAACGGCGATGGCGGACGAGTTCGGCGGCCCCATCCCGTGCGGCGGTTTTGCCCTGATCGGCGGCGAAGAGATCGGCCGCGAGGTGGTGCGCGTGCTGACGGGGCACCGCTCACCCGCAATTATCCTGCAAAATCACGGGGTCTTTACCATCGGCAAAACACCCCAGGACGCGGTAAAGGCCGCGGTGATGTGCGAGGACGTTGCCCGCACGGTATTCTTGGCGCATCAACTGGGACAACCCTTGGCGATCGATCCAGACGCTATCGATAAACTATACCAGCGCTACACTACGCAATACGGCCAGTAGGAGTTACCCATGAACCTCACGGGGCCAGGGTGTTGCGAGGCTCTCCCCTACTCGAAATACTTGAATACTTGAATACTTGAATACTTGAATACTTGTTTCTAGCCCCCCTCAGAAAGCAGGAACGCCATGAAACAGCTCGCTACCCCCGACATCTGGTTCGTCTGCGGCTCGCAACACCTCTACGGCCCCGGCCCGCTTGAAGAGGTCAAAGCCAACGCCCAGGAGGTCGCTAAGGCCCTCGACGGCTCTAGCAGTATCCCGCTCCCGGTGCGCTTCAAGGCCCTCCTCACCACCCCCGAGGAGATCAGCCGGACCTGCCTAGCGGCCAACAGCGACCCCAACTGCGCCGGGCTAATCCTATGGATGCACACCTTCTCGCCTGCCAAGATGTGGATCGGCGGCCTCTCCAGTTTGAAAAAACCGTTCTGTCATCTGCATACCCAGTTTAACCGCGAGCTGCCCTGGGCGACCATCGACATGGACTTCATGAACCTCCACCAGGCTGCCCACGGCGACCGCGAGGCCGGCTTCCTCCACAGCCGCCTGCGCCTGGGGCGCAAGATAGTGGTCGGGCACTGGTCGGACCCCGAGGTTCACGAGCGCTTGGGCGTGTGGGCGCGCGCGGCCCATGCCTGGCACGACCTGCAAGGCGCCAAGTTCGCCCGCTTCGGCGACAACATGCGCTATGTGGCCGTCACCGAGGGGGACAAGGTGGCCGCCGAGCTGCGCTTTGGCTTCTCGGTGAGCGGCTACGGTGTAGGCGATCTCGTTGCCAAGGTCGACTCCGTGCCGGAGAGAGCGATCGATGAACTTATCGTCGAGTATGAGAAGCGCTACGAGGTGGCCAGGGAACTGCGTAGGCGCGGCGAGCGCCACGAGTCGCTACGGTACGGGGCGCGGCTCGAGCTAGGCCTGCGCGCTTTTCTTGAGACAGGAGGGTTCAAAGGCTTTACCACCACCTTTGAGGACCTCCACGGCTTAAGGCAGCTCCCCGGCCTGGCGGTGCAGCGCCTGATGGCCGACGGCTACGGTTTTGGGGCCGAAGGCGACTGGAAGACCGCCGCCTTGCTAAGGGCGCTGAAGGTGATGGGGCAAGGGCTGCCTGGCGGCACGTCGTTTATGGAGGACTACACCTATCACCTAAGTCCACAAGGGCATCAGGTATTAGGTTCGCATATGCTCGAGCTAGACCCGAGTATCGCCGCCGCTAAGCCGACGCTCGAGCTTCACCCCTTAGGTATCGGCGGCAAGGAAGACCCGGTGCGCCTAGTCTTTAACGCCCGAACCGGCCCCGCCATCAACGTCTCGCTGATCGACCTAGGCAACCGCTTCCGCCTGATCTTGAACGAGGTCGAGGCGGTAGCGCACCCTGAACTCCCCCGGCTCCCGGTCGCTAGGGCCGTCTGGGAGTGTAAGCCCGACTTCAAAACGGCCTGTGCCGCTTGGCTCTATGCCGGTGGCGCCCACCATACCGGCTACAGTTATGATCTCAAGGCCGAACACTTGGCAGACTTTGCCGAGATCGCCGGGGTGGAACTAGTCGTTATCGACCAAGACACCAGGCTGCGCAGCTTTAAGAACGAACTCCGCCTTAACGACCTTTATTACGCCCTGGCGCAGGGCCTGCGCGGCTAGCTTGAGGCCATGAATACATGACTACCCGTATCGACGCCGCGTTGCGCCAGGTCAGCGATACCCGGTGCCTGCGGATCGGCACCGGCGTGCTGGCCTCGGTCACCGAGGTGCTGTCGCAGTACTTTGACCAGCGCTCGGCGGTGGTCGTTGCTGACGAAAACACCTTTGCCGCCGCAGGCAAGTTAGTCTATGAGCAGTTGCAAGCTGCTGGACACGCAGTTGCAGCGCCGATCATCTTCCCCGGCACCCCGACGCCCTACGCTGACTTTGACAAGGTGCTGGTTCTGGAGGAGGCGTTCCGAACTTGCGACGCTATCCCTGTCGTAGTCGGCTCGGGCACGCTTAACGACCTTACTAAGCTAGCCGCCTATCGCACGGGCCGGCAGTACCTGTGCGTCGCTACCGCCGCCTCGATGGACGGCTACACCGCCTTTGGCTCCGCTATCACCAAGGCCGGTTTCAAGCAGACCATGGCCTGTCCGGCGCCCCGGGCGGTGATAGCCGACCTGGACGTGCTGGCGCAGGCTCCACCCGAGTTAAAAGCCAGCGGCTATGCGGATCTGCTGGGTAAAGTCACTGCCGGCGCTGACTGGCTCCTGGCCGACGCGCTCGAGCTCGAGCCGATCGATAAGCGCGCCTGGTCGCTGGTGCAGGAGTCGCTGCGCGCCTGGACCGCTCACCCTCACCGGCTGCGCGACGGCGACCCGCAGGCTCTCAGCGACCTCTTTGCAGGTTTGACCCTGACCGGCCTGGCGATGCAGCTCAGCGCCTCCTCACGACCGGCCTCAGGCAGCGAGCACCGCTTCAGCCACCTCTGGGAGATGCAGATGGGCCCTGCCGCAGCCCTGCACGGCTTCAAGGTCGGCGTCGGCACCATCGCCGCCGCCGCGCTTTATGAACGGCTGCTAGCCCGCGATCTAACGCGGCTTGATATTGCTAAGTGCTGCCGCGCTTGGCCGTCACGCACCGAAGTTGAACGGGCGGTCCGGCAAGGGCACGACCACCCCCAACTAGCCGAACAAGCCGTAGCCGAAAGCCTGGCTAAGTACATCGACGCCAGTCGATTGCGCCAGCGCCTGCTCCTGCTGCAACAGCGCTGGCCCGCGCTGCGTGAGCAGCTCCAAGCGCAGCTCCTGCCAGCGGATCAGCTCCAAAGCCTGCTCCAGGCCGCCGGCTGCCCGACCGATCCGACCGGGATCGGCGTAAGCTGGCCGCAGCTGAGAGCGAGCTACGACCTGGCGCGGACTATCCGCAGCCGCTACACCGTGCTCGATCTGGTGGCCGAAACCGGGCTGTTGGCCGAATGCGTCGAAGAGCTGTTCGCCCCCGGCGGGTTCTGGGCACGCTCCTCCCAAGGTCAATTATGAGGCGGTAACTGCCCAGACCTGCTATAGTAGTATGTTTTGGTGCGCTTCGCACCGCTGGAGGCATGACATGGTTAGAATCCGCCTGATGCGCCTAGGCGCCAAGAAGAACCCTCATTATCGCGTGGTAGTGGTCGATACTCGCAAGAAGCGCGGCGGCGACTATCTCGAGTCCCTTGGCTACTACGACCCGCGCCAGACCGTGGCGACCCCGCTGAAAATCGACGTCGAGCGGGCTCAGTACTGGCTCGGCGTGGGCGCTCAGCCATCTGAAAGTACGGTGCCGCTGCTGAAGCAGGCCGGGGTTACAGTCGGCAAGGTGCTGGCCAAGCGCGCCAGGCACCTAGCCGTCGGTGAAGGCCAGGCCTAGATGCCGCTCGAGCTCGTCACCTTCATCACTCAAAATCTGGTGGCCGACCCGGACGCGCTCAAGGTGCAGGCTGAGCGGCGCGGATACGATATCCGCATTGAGATCCGTTGTGGCAAGGAGGATGCCGGGCGGATCATCGGCCGGGGCGGGCGGGTGATCAACAGCATCCGCACCCTGGCTCGAGCGGCGGCTGACGGGCGCGAGCGTGTCGACGTCGAGCTCGTCAGCGACCAGGCTTCGCCCGACAATTAAGCCCTCAGCGCTGATGGCGCCGTTAAGCCACCCTGTGCCCGAGGGGTATAGCAAGATCGGCACGCTAGGCAAAACTTTCAAGCTCGAGGGGGGCCTACGCTTTTACGGCTTGGGCCAGGCCGAGCAGGCTGCGATTGTGGAGTTAAAGCAGGTCTTTGTGCCGCCTTTGGGGGTGGTCACGCTCAAGCGGGTCGAGGTGATGCCCCAGCAGACGGTGCTCTATCTGGCGGGCGTGCTGAGCATCGAGGCCGCCAAGCGGCTGGTCAATGAGCCGGTCTATGCTCCACGTACCGCCTTGCCGGGCGAAGCTTACGGTTATATTGAGGCATTAATCGGCAGGCCGGTGCTGCGCGACGGTCAGCCGTTCGGGATCGTCCGTGACCTGCTCGAGGCCGGTGGCCAGCGACTGCTGGTAGTCAGCGCCCAAGGGGCTAAACACCTAGTGCCGCTGGCCGCGCCTTATGTAATTGTGGGCGACGCAATCGACATCCGCAACCCCCCCGAGGGGCTCTTCGAGCCGGCATGAAGTACACCGTCCTGAGCTTATTTCCCCAACTGCTCAAGCCCTGGGCCGAAGAAGGGCTGCTGGGCCGGGCCGTCAAGCAAGGGCTGATCTCCTTCGCGCTGCGCGATCTGCGCGCCTACTCTACCGACCGGCACCGCAGTGTTGACGACGCCCCTTACGGTGGCGGGGCAGGGATGATCATCCAGGTCGATATCGCCGCTAAAGCCATTGCCGAGGCCAAAGCCGACACACCAGAGCCCGCTGAGGTCATCCTGCTGACCCCCGCCGGTGAGCCGTTTACGCAACAAATAGCTGCGGAGCTAGCTAGCAAGCAGCACCTAGTGTTGCTGTGTGGCCGCTACGAGGGCTTCGATGCCCGGCTCGAGCGCTATGTTAGCCGTGAAATCAGCCTGGGCGATTACGTGCTGATGGGAGGGGAAGTAGCCGCGCTAGCGCTGATCGAGGCCACCGCGCGGCTCCTCCCCGGGGTCTTAGGAGATGCCGAAAGCCATGCCCAGGACTCGTTTAGCACCGGACTACTGGACTACCCAGAGTACACCCGCCCGCCAGTCTTTGAGGGCGCCAGCGTCCCTGAGGTGCTGCTGAGCGGGCACCATGCGCAGATTGCCGCCTGGCGGCAAGAGCAGGCCTTGCGGCGGACGTTGGCGCGGCGACCCGACCTGCTGGCACACGCGCCGCTGAGCGAAGCGCAGCGCCGCTTGCTGGCGAAGCTAAAAGATTAGCGAATACGCTCGAGCACCTGCTGGGTGATATCCAGATTGTCTTGCGCGTAGACCACCAGGCCCGATTCGGCCGCTACCCGCCCGTCTAGCACGATGGCAAAGCCGCGTTCGGTGGCCAACTGGCGGATGGCGTTATCGACCGCCTGCAAGGCCGGTTGCGAAGCCGCGGCGATCTCCTCTAACCAGCGCTGCTGCACCGCCTCTAGGCTCCGCACCAAGGTGTCGTAGAGGGCGCGTTCGTCAGGGGTAACCTCAAGCCCGGCCTGGGCCTTTTGTACGATCGGCTCGATATCGGCGCGCAGCGCGTCGATCTCTTGCCGCGCCTGCTCCTGCAAGCGGGCCGCTTCCTGGCCGGCCGGATGGGCGGCGATTAAGCGCTGCGAGTCGATGAAAACTATTCGAGTGGGCTGCTCCTGAGCGGTGAGGCGGCTTCCAGCAAAGGCGAGAACGGCGAGGGTGACCAAAGCGAAACTAAGGGTGCGTAACGTCATAACGGCAGTATACTAACACCCTCGATGAGAACTTGTCCCAGGTTCGAGGGCCTCATACATAGCGCGCCCTCCGTACCGCCTTTCACCAGAAATCGTTGCCCGGAAGCCCCTGGCTTCATCCTGCGATCCTAGCCGCAGGAATGGGGAGGAAGGGCAACTCCCTCCTTTCTCTTAAAGGGTAATTGATTCTTTGATCCTGCGGGTACTCGCAGGACGCTGTGGTATAATTATCTGTAAGGAGGTAATACCACAATGCTTGTGACGCTAAAAATAAAACTATTAACTGATTCTGAACAGCATTCCAAACTTCTTGAAACCATGCGTGTTTTTAATGAAGCATGTAACTTTATTAGCCTGTTAGCTTTTAAGAACAGGATGTTTAATAAAGTTAGGCTTCAGCAAGAATGCTATTACGAAGTAAGGAGTAAATTTAAGCTGTCCGCCCAACTTG
>JAGXSJ010000166.1 GCA_018333895.1 Truepera sp. | reverse complement strand
AAGATCTCGAGATTAACCAAGACCGCCGCTTCGTCGTAGGCGAAGCCGGTAGCCAGCATGGCTTTGCGCAGCACCGTCTCACGGGTCACATTGATCGGCGCGCCGTTGCAGTAGCTCCCGCCGCCCCGCACTGCCGTGAACAGCTCGCCCCGCACCGAGTCGAGCACTACCCCGACCTGCACTACCCCGTCGATCTCCAACGCAATCGACACACAGTAGAACGGGAAGCCATGGGCGTAGTTGAGCGTGCCGTCGAGCGGATCGACGATCCAGCGGTGCGAGGCCCCTCCTGTCGACTGGCCCTGCTCTTCACCCAACACCACGTGATCTGGGTAGCTGCGGCTGATGATGCGGCGAATAGCCGCCTCCGCCTCTTGATCGACGCGCGTCACTAAGTCGGTCTCGCTCGACTTGGTGTCGATACCGAGCTCGCTGCCGAGGTTGGTCTGGTGGATAAGGGCGGCGGCTTTGGCCGCCCGGATAGCAGTGTGTAGGTACTGAGTCACCCTCTCACTATACGCCCATGCCACCGGAGGGCTTGGCGCGTTACACTAGGGCATGATCGAGGCCAAACTGGAGAACGTAGCAGTAGCCGGGGACGGCAATCAGTTCTTGGTGCTGCTCAAGACCGCCGATGACGACATTCTGCCCATCGTCATTGGACCGCTCGAGGCGATGTCGATAGCGGCTGGCCGTGCCAAAGAGAGCGCCCCCCGGCCCATGACCCACGATCTTCTGCTCTCCATCCTGGGTCTCCTTGACGTTAAGGTTAAACGCGTGGAGATTACCGATCTGACCGAAGGCACCTTCTACGCCAAGCTGATTCTGGATAACCGCGGCATCGAGTTCGAGGTGGACTCGCGCCCCAGCGACGCGCTAGCCCTGATCGCCCGCACCGATGCGCCGCTGTTTGTCGCCGAGTCGGTGATCGATCAGGCGGCGCTGAGCGACTTCGGCTCGTCCGGCGGGGTCGAGGCCTGAAGGCGCTCGAGCACCACCACCGCCGCAGCATGGTCGCGGCTATGGCTGAGGCTGAGGTGGGCTACTAGTTTGTCACGCGCCAGCGCTACCGCTATCGCTTCCGCAAAGCCGAGCACCGGACGCGCCCCTTGGTGCTCTACCCACACCTCACGCCAGCCGTGGGGCTGAGGCCAGCACTTCTGAAACGCCTCCTTAGCGGCAAAGCGCGCCGCCAGGCTGCTGGTCGGATCGTGTTTAGCAAGGCAGTAACGCAGCTCCTCGGGCGTGAAATGCCGTTCCAAGAAGCGCTCGGGATGGCGCCGCCAGACGCTGCGGACGCGCGTAAGTTCGATAATATCCAGGCCAACTGCGATGATCACGAGGTCTCTAGCGCCCCTGGCGCTGTAAATAGTCCAGCACCACGCGATTATAGTAGACCGCCAAGAACCGCTGGCGCAACAGCGGGTCGGCTAGCTGTTCGGCCTGACGCCGGATTTCAACCTCGGCCAGCTCAGCTTGTGACATCGCCTCGCCGTGCCGGTCGTTAGCGGCCAGCGCCAGAATATAGGCGGCCCGCACTGCCGTAATGATGGTATCCATGGACTGAGTTGGAACCGTAGCCAAGGCTTGAGAGGCCGCCTCCAGCCCAGTCTCGAGCTTATCAAGAGCCAGCAGCGCCTGGCTCTTGACCGCCAGAGCTAGGGCATAAAAACCGGGTGAGGCCGCTTGATGCCGTTCGGTCAGTCCTTGGGAGGCCCTAAGCACCCCCTCGGGATCGTTAGCAAAATAGCGCTCGACTAGCTTGAAGGCTAGGGCATAAGCGCTCAGGCGGTAGTTACCCAGCGCCTCACCGATAGCCTGGGCCCGCTCGAGCTCCTCTCGGGCCTGCGCCAGCCGTCCCAGGCTAATGAGCGCATAGCCAAGATTGGCCCTAGCAAACCCTTCAATGCTGCGAAAGCCGCTCTGCGTGGCGTGCTGCACCGCTCGCGTAAGCGTCTGTACGGCAGTGGCGAAGTCGCCAGTGCGGAGTTCTAGGGTAGCCAGGCTGTCAAGCGCCATTGCCATAAGCGCCGGGTCGCGGCTCTCGCGGGCGTAGTGTAGCGCCGCCTCGATCTCCTGTCGGCTCACCTCATAGCGCTCGTCTATGTCGCGGGTGTTGAAGCGCTGCACATAGGCATCGAACAACGCCACCGGGTCGCCCAGGGTGTGGGCTTCGGCCAGCGCCTGCTGCACGAGGTCAAGGGCCTCTTGTGGCTGCCCGCTGACCGAGCAGACCGCCGACAGGCCGCACTGCGCCCGCACCCTCACCGCCGAAGGAGAACTTGAGCCTTCCAGCACGCGGTTAAACGCCTCTTTAGCGCGCCCGTACTCCCCTTCGTTCCAGGCCTGCTGGCCAACCTCCGCCCAGTAGGCTAGTACCAGCTCTGCGGGCAGGCGGTCGATGAGGGCACTCAGTTCGACGTGACAGGCCTGGTAGTCTTCCCGCCGGCCCAAGCGTTGCAGCAGTTGGAGCTGGCGGAGCAGCAGCTCGCCCCGCTGTGCTGCCGGGAGGTCGATAGAGCGACAGGCCGCCAGTGCGCTGGCCAAGTGCTGGCTAGCGCTCTGCATGGCGGTACGGCCCAGCGCACGCTCCGCCGCCAGCGAGGCATACCTGATCACAGCCTCCCAGTCCTCCGCCCCTTCAGCGTGGCTCAGCAAGCGCTCAGCTTCAATCCCCTCTACCGCCTGCCAGGCGGCAAGCGCCCGGCGGTGATAGCTGCGCAAGCGGCGCTTGGACAGTTGGCTGATAACAAAACGTGCCAAGGTGCGGCTCGGCAGCGTCAGGTAGTCGCTAGAAGCCGAATCCTCCACCAGCAGTCCAGCCTGAACCAGGCCGCGCACTTCGTCTAGCAGCAGCTCTTCGGGATAGGAGACCGCCTGGCGCAATACGGCATACGGGAAGGTCGGGCCGACCACCGCGGCCAGCGCCAGCAGCTCCCGCGCTTCAGGGCTAAAGAGGGAAAGTCGGCGCGCTAGCGCCTGACCGAGATCCGGCGTAATGGCCGGAGGGATAGCAGCCACTACTTGCCAGGCGTCGCCCTGCCATCGGAGCGTCCCTTCAGCCAGCATAGTCTGCACCAGTTGCTCGAGTATTAGCGGATATCCACCACTCTCTCGGTGCAGGGTGGGGGCTAGCCGCTCGGCCACTCCGGCATCCCCTAGCCCGGCGGTCAAAAAGGCTTGGGTCTCCACTAGCGACAACGGGTGCAGGTCAAGAGTGATGATCCGCTCAGCGGGGAACGAGCGCCACAAGTCACCTACATCGTGATCGCTTACGTCAGCGTGCGGATCGATGGTGAAGATGAACAAGAGTGGCGCCTGCTGCAAGTTTGCTAGCAGATGGTGCAAGAGCAGCAGGCTGGCCTCGTCACACCACTGTAGCTGGTCAATCACCATCACAATGGGCAGCTCCGCACTACAGCGGCGCACCTGCTCGAGGCAGGCGACAAAGAGCCGCTGACGCTGCGCATAAAGAGCCTCCTCAGCAGCGGGCAGCGCCGCCAGAGGCAAGGCTGGCTCCGGCAGCGATCCTCGCAGCGGCTCGTAATCTAGTGGCCAGTCAGGACCACACTTGCTCAGTGCCTGAACCAGCGGCGCTAGCGGCACCCGGACTGTCTGTGACGCGCTGCCGTAGCGCCAGCTAAAGCCCTGGGTGTGGGCCATAGCTAACAGCTCTTCAATGACCTTGCTCATCCCCAACCCGGCTTCACCGCGCACCAGCAGCAATTGCGCCTGCCCCTCCCGCGCTCGTCCCAGCGCCTCACGCACCGCGTTAAGCGGCGCGTCGTAGCCTACTAGCGGAGGCTCGAGCCAGACTCCTGGCAGCGGTGCGCCATCGTGGTGGTCGTTAGGTGGGTAGCGCCGCACCCGGATCAGCACATCGGTGTCATGTTGGGCACAAGCTCGCAGCACCACAGCAACCTGGGCGCTAGAGCGGGGGCGCGCCGCGGGGTCGGGAGCCAACAGCTCGGCCACGAGCACATCTAGCTCCGCCGGGGCGCTCGGTACCCGCTCACGTAGGCGTAGTAAAGACAAGGGACCGAAGCCAGACCGAAAGGGGAGCTCGCCTGTGAGGTATTCATAAAGCATAACGCCGAGCGCATAGAGGTCGCTGCGGGCATCGCTGCGACGACCCTGGAGCTCGGGAGCGGCATATGCCGACTTCTCTCCCCGTAGGGGCCGGTCATCATCAAGGCTAGCCAAGCCAAAATCAGTGATCTTGACCTCACCCAGCGGCGTAACCAGGATATTTGACGGCTTGAGGTTGCGATGCACAATACCGCGGCTATGGACCACCGACAACACTTCCGCCACGTTGGCGAAAATCGCCAAGACTTCTGCTGGACTGGGCATAAGTTGGCTAAGCGGCTCCCCCGGCACGTACTCCATGACTAGATAAGGCTGGGGGGCGCTTAAGTTGTAGTCGTAAATCTGGGCAATACCGGGGTGGCGGAGCCTGGAGAGCGCCCGCGCTTCGCGCTGAAAGCGGGTGCGTACCTCACCGCCTCCGCGCAGTAGCTGCTTAATCAACACCTCGCGCTCCTCAGCCACATCGAAGGCTAAATAGACCAGACCACGGTCATCTCGATGCAGGTCGCGAAGATAGCGATAGCGACTAGGCAGTACCCGCCCTAACACAGTACCTCCACCGCGAGTTTAGCATCACTTTGCTTGGGGCTTCGGCTCGCCGAGGGCTTGGCTAGCTCAGTTCCGTCTCGAATATCAGTACACTTCGCCGCAATTTGGCGATCTCTTGCCGACTCATAGCAGGCATCATCTGGTTTGATCCTGCGGGTGCTCGCAGGACTACGAATCGTTGCCCAGGACGTCTTTGCGGAGATGATACCTGCACCTAGCCGACTCAGTATTTGTGAAAACCGCTGTCAGGCCGCCTGAAGTTCGCGCAGCCGGGCTGCTACACGCTCGGCGTGGCCGGTAGCCTTAACGTTGCGCAGCGCCTCGGCGACCCTGCCCTGTGGATCGATGATGAAAGTGGAGCGGATCAGTCCTTGGTAGACCTTACCGTAGTTCTGCTTCTCACCCCAGGCGCCATAAGCTTCGGCTACGCGGTGATCGGTGTCGCTCAGCAGGGGGAACGGGAGCTGATGGTTGCGGGCAAACTGTTGGTGAGAGTCCAGATCATCGGGCGAGACGCCGAGCACCACGGCTCCTAAACCCGGTAGCAGGTCGCGGAAGTCGCAGGCTTCGGTAGTGCAGCCCGGCGTGTCATCCTTGGGATAAAAATAGAGCACCACCCAACGGCCACGGTAGTCGCGCAGGAGCTGCGGGCCGTGGGTCGAGGGAAGCTCAAACTCGGGGGCGGGGTCGTTAGGCATTGGCGGCATGGCGTTCCTCCAAAAAGTAGTCAGCAGTCAATGCTACCTTGTTCTGCGAGGTATTTTAGCAATTTACCCCCTAGAGGGCGTTCATAAAACGGCTACCCTGCTGACAGGGGCAAGATACATGTCGCGCTCACCGCAAGCCAGCTACTCGCTACTGGTCGTTGCGAGCCGAGCTTGCCAGGCGAAGCAACCTCGGGAACCGCGCGTTCGCAAATCGTGCCCCCACCAACGCCCTTCGCGAGATTGCTTGGCGGAGCCTGTGCTGAGGGACGAAGTGCTCGCAATGACCACGACGGAGTCCAAGGGATTTCTCGAATGCCCCCTACTCCGGCGACGGCGAGCGCAAAAACAGTACTCAACTTGCCCGTACAAAGCGAACCCGCTTTTTCGTCACCTGGATTTGAAAACTCCGAACTCAGGTTAAATTCTCCTTGCGGGTGTCTCAATCCTATTGACACATTCCACGGTGCCTTGACAGGGGGTCCACCTCACAGTACCATGAAACCAATAGGATAAGGGAGGAGAAATGAAAAAGGGCTTGCTAGTGGCAATGGTAACGCTGCTAATGGTGAGTGTGTTGGCCATGGGACAGGCACCGGTGGCAGAGCCGCCGGTACGTGGCGACACGCTGATACTCGGCATAGTCAGCCCGATGGTACTCAATCCAGTCCTCTTTACCGATGTCCCTTCTGGACTCATCATCGGAACGGTGTTCAGTGGGTTGGTCAAGGTAAACGACCGGCTCGAGTTCGAACCGGATCTGGCTCACTCGTGGGAGGTCTCGGAAGATGGCCTAGTCTGGACCTTCCACTTGCGCCAGGATGTCCATTGGCACGATGGTACGCCGTTCACCGCCGACGACGTCCTCTTCACCTTCGAAACCATCATGGACCCCGCTACCATCACCGTCCGCCGCGGTGATTACGAGAAGGTCGAAAAATGGGAGGTCGTCGATCCTTACACCTTCCGGGTTACCTTCAGCGAACCGTTCGCCCCGGCCTTGCAGGCCTTTGCCATGGGGATCATCCCTAAGCACCTGCTTGAGGGTCAGGACGTCAATGTCGCTGCCTTCAACCGCGCTCCGGTGGGAACCGGTCCGTTCGTCTTCCGAGAATGGCTCAGCGATGTTCATGTCATCGTCGATCGCAACGAGCACTACTTCGGTCAGGTGCCCTATCTGAACAGTATCAAGTTTAATATCATTCCAGATGATACTGTGCGAATGCTAGCGCTGGAGGTTGGAGATATCGATCTTGCCGGTATCCCGACGGTCCATTACCACCGTATGCTGGGAGTGGAGCGCATCTATGTCCATCGCTACCCAGCGTTAAGCCTCACCTACTTCGGCTGGAACGAACGCCTACCCAAGTTCAACGATGCCCGGGTGAGAAAGGCGCTCACTCTGGCGCTCGATCGGGAGACGATGGCCGAAGTGGTTTATGAAGGGCTGGCGGTGCTGGCCAGTGGCTCCTTCCCTCCCATCTCCTGGGCGTTCAACCCGGCTGTGCGTCCACTGCCCTACGATCCAGAGCAGGCGCGAAGACTACTCGCTGAGGCGGGCTGGACAGACACCGATGGTGACGGTTGGCTCGATCGACAAGGGGTGCCCTTCGAGTTCGAGTTCCTCGGCCGGGCCGGTGATCCGGTACATGCGATGGTCATCGAACTGGCCATGGAACACTATCGCGAGATTGGGGTCAGGCTTAATCCCCTTTTCCTGGAGTGGGGCGATTTCGTCAGTCGGCTCGATCCGCCGCGCCGTGCTTTCGAGGCATTCTTCCTAGGCTTCACCTTCGGTGTTGACCCCGACCCGTTCATCTACTACCATTCCAGCCAGGCCGAATGGGGGTTCAACGACACCAACTTCGCCGACGCCCGCGTGGACCAACTGATCGAGGCCGGTCGCCGGGAGATGGATTTCGAGGCCAGGAGAGCCATCTATTGGGAGCTGCACGAATTGCTCAACGAACTGCAGCCGGTGAGCTTCATGTTCCATGTCGAGACACTGATGGGGATCGACCGCCGCTTTCGCGGGGTAGTGCCATCACCGGTTGGCCTGATATGGAACGTCGAGTACTGGTGGGTGCCTGAGGGTCGGCAGCGGCACTGACAGGGGTGGCCCTAGCTGGGGAGCGGATCAAGCCGTTCTGCTCCCCAGCCCTCACTACCAAGGAAGGTGGGTAAGCGAAAATACTGGTCTATATCATCCGTCGCAGCTTGGTGGCGTTGCCGCTGCTGCTCGGTATCACCTTCGTTACCTTTAGCATGATGCATCTTGCGCCCGGTGGGGTATCGGCGGTCTTTATCGATGCCCGCGTGCGAGGGGAAGAGGAGCGGATGGCCATTATTAGGCGCTTCGGCCTCGATCAGCCCTTCCCCGTACGCTATGCCCGGTGGTTGGGGCGGGTGCTGCAGGGTGATTTTGGCTACTCACTGGTGCAACGACGGCCGGTGCTGGAACTGATCGCCGAGCGCATTCCTGCCACTTTGCAGCTTACCATTCCGGCGGTCCTGGTGAGCGTGCTAGTGGCGATTCCGATCGGCGTTCTCTCCGCCGTCAGGCAGTATTCTATCGCCGATACCCTGGCCACATTATCTGCCTTTATCTTCGTCTCCACGCCATCGTTCTTCCTGGGCCTCGTCGCCATTATCATCTTCTCCGTCGAGTTGGGGTGGCTGCCGATCTCCGGGATGAGCACCTTTGGGCTGCAAGATCCAACGCCGTGGACGGTCTTCATCGATCGGGTGCGCCATCTCGTCATCCCCGCCGGCATTGTGCTCGGATTGGGGTTCACCGCCGGGCTCATCCGCTACGTCCGTGGCAACATGCTCGAGGTTATCCGCCAGGACTATATTCGCACCGCGCAGGCTAAGGGGGTACGCCAACGAGTAGTGATCTGGAAGCATGCGCTGCGTAACGCGCTCCTGCCGGTGGTGACGATCCTCGGCCTGTGGTTCCCGTTTCTGCTGGGCGGAGCGGTCATTGCTGAGACGATCTCCGCCTGGCCTGGCATGGGTAGGCTGTTCGTGGCCGCCGTCTTTGCGCGGGATTTCCCGCTCGTTATGGGGATCAATATGCTGGTGGCAGTCCTGGTAGTGGCGGGCAATCTACTGGCTGATATCGCCTATGTGCTCCTCGATCCAAGAATTAGGTATGATTGACCAAGAGCTAACCACGGCCAACCAGCGGCCGACGTTCTTCGGCAGCTTCTGGCGCCGGTTCCGCAAGAACAAAATGGCCGTGGGCGGGCTGGCCGTTGTCTTGCTCTTTGCCGTGGTGGCCATATTTACCCCTTACCTGGCGCCGTATGACCCGCTTGAGTCTAACGTGCGCAATCGACTGCAGCCGCCGAGTAGTGTGCACCTGCTAGGAACCGATTCACTGGGCCGCGATATGCTCAGTCGGATCATGTACGGGTCGCGTATCTCGCTGCTGATCGCTCTGCTAGCGGTGGCTCTCGCCATCTCGATCGGGGTTGCAATCGGTGCGCTGGCTGGCTATTACGGCGGCCTGGTCGGTAACATCAGCATGCGCTTGGTCGATCTGATCCTCGCTTTCCCCAGCCTGTTCCTCATCTTGACTCTGGTGGCTCTGCTCGGTCCGAGCGTCTGGGTGCTGATAGTCGTTATGGGGGGGTTGGGCTGGACCGAGATAGCCCGCATTATGCGGGCCGAGTTCTTAAAACTGCGCGAGCAGGACTTCACCGAGGCGGCCCGCGCCGTTGGGACGAGTAACATGCGCATCATCTTCCGCCATCTGCTCCCGAACGCCATGGCTCCGGTAATCGTGGCGGTGACGCTGGGGATTCCGGGGATGATCTTGGGGGAGAGCGCTCTCAGCTTCCTCGGTTTGGGGGTGCTGCCACCGCAGATGAGCTGGGGGAGCCTCATTAATCAAGGGCTGCCGTTCTTCCACACTGCCTGGTGGCTGGTGATCTTCCCGGGCATTGCCATTTTGCTCTGTGTCTTAAGCTTTAACTTCCTGGGAGACGGCCTGCGAGATGCCTTGGACCCGCGACTGAAAACCTAAAGACGGCGTAGCTCGAGCCCCGTAGCAGCGCAGGCCAGCCAACGGTACACTGGTAGGGTATGATGGGTTGTCCCGCTTCAGCTGTCAGCTCGACTACCGAAGCCCTTCGGAGTCCGCAGCTAGTGCTCGCCAGCAGCTCTCCACGCCGCCGGGAGCTGCTGGCCATGATCGGCTTGTCGTTTACCGTCTCCCCCGCCGAGGTCGATGAAGCCGCCGACCCTGCTGACACCCCCCTCAGCCTGGTATCGCGGCTAAGCCAGGCCAAAGCCGCCGCAGTGGCACAGCGTTACCCTCAGGCCTTGGTGTTAGCTGCTGATACTACCGTGGTGCTTGCCGGCACCGTGCTGGAAAAGCCGCGCCACGCTGCTGAAAACCGCGAGTTCATCGCACGGCTATCCGGGCGGAGCCATGTGGTTCATACCGGCCACACCTTAGCCTGGCAGGGACACATCGCTCAGGAGGTAGTTACCAGCACCGTGACCTTCCGCCAGCTCACCGCTAGGGAGATCGACTGGTACGTAGCGACCGGCGAAGGCTTGGACAAGGCTGGCGGCTACGGCATTCAGGGCTTTGGCGCAGTGTTGGTATCACACATCTGCGGCTGCTACTTCAACGTGGTGGGGTTGAGCCTAGCCACCGTGATGGCTCTAGCGCACCGCCTAGGAGTGACGCTTGTCTAATCTGCTTAAAGCCTGGTACCTGTTCTTAGGTCTGACGCTACTTACCTTTGTAGCGGTAGCGTTTGTGGGCACCCCACCGTCGGCACTGAGCAGCGCGGTGGCACTGCCCCATCAGCTCCCCTATCGGCTTAGCTTGAATGTGCGCCAGATTAGCGAGGCGGTGCTCGATCGGCGTGAGCTGCGGAGCACCATCAGCAGGCTCGAGCGCACCGTCGCCGAGCTAGAGGCGGAAAACCGCCGACTTCGGGTTACTGAAGAGACGCTCCGCTCAATTTTAACGGTGCGGCAGATGCAATCGCCCGGCGCCGTGTTATCGGTGCCCGTGACCGGCGTTGACCCCAGTCCGGTACGCTCCCGCCTGACCTTGGGCGCGGGCAGCCATGACGGGGTCCGCCGCAACATGCCTGTCACCGTTCCCAACGGCCTAGTCGGCATCGTCACGGAGACCACGCCGGGCTCGGCAATGGTGCGCACCATCATCGACCCCGAATCCCAGATCGGCGTGACGGTCAGAGGCGTCGATGGGCAAACTAGAGGCGGCCAAGGCGTGGCGATCGGCGAGGTAAGCGGGCTATTGCGCGTCATCTACAGCGAGCGCGATCCTATTCAGCTCGGTGACTTCGTTGAGACTAGCAGCCGCGGCGGTCTGTTCCCGCGCGGTATCTTGGTTGGCGTCATCGTCCGGGTCGAGCCACACGACCCGAACAGCTTGCAGACCACCTTCATGGTGCAGCCGGCGGTCGATCTATCGCTGCTCGATGAGGTATCGCTGATCGAGCCCCTCTAGCCCTTGACCACGATATTAACCAGCCGTCCCGGCACCACAATCTCGCGCACGATGGCCCCTTGCAGGTGCTTAGCTACCCCTGCTCGAGCCGCAGCCAGGATCGCCTGCTGATCGGCATCTTTGGCTATCACAAGCTCACCCCGGCGCTTGCCGTTGACCTGCACTACCAGGGTAATCGTGTCTTGCACTAGCGCCTGCTCATCCCACTTAGGCCAGGCTTGTAGGTGGACCGAGCCCGTATGCCCTAGGCGCGACCACAGCTCCTCGGTGAGGTGGGGGGCAATCGGAGCCAGCATGGTAAGGAGTGCCCGTACCCCTTCGCGCCACTCGTCGGTTACCAGCATGGCCTGACTCTTGAGCTTAGTCATAGCGTTACTTAAAGTCATCAACTCGGCGATGGCGGTATTGAAGCGGAACTGCTCGAAGTCGGCGGTGACCTCCTTGATGGCGTGATGGACGGCGCGCCGCAACTCCCGGCGCACCTCCGCGTCGGCGCTACCGATCTCGAGCGGGGGCTCTATGACCAGCGCCCAAAC
>JAGXSJ010000165.1 GCA_018333895.1 Truepera sp. | reverse complement strand
CCTGTTGTGTAACACCCCGTACTGAGATGTTATATGACATGTCGGATATTCCCAATAACCAGACACGGTACTCGCCCAAAACATCCCCCTTTCTGAACGAAGTTCGTAATGTCCTGCGTTTGAAGCACCTGAGCCGACGCACGGGAACCTCGTATGTGTACTACATGATAGACCTCATTCGCTTTCATGGCAAGCGCCATCCTAAGGATATGGGGGTTGAGGAGATCCGGGCTTATTTATCCCATCTGGCTACGGAGGGCAATGTGGTGGCATCCACCCAAAACGCAGCTGTAGGTACGGCAGGTAGCCGCGGCCAGCAGGCTGTTAGCCGCGTGCGTCTTGCCGATGCCCATCTCGCCGTGAAGCGCGAGGGCCAGCCCGGCACGGCGCGATAACACCGGCTTCAGGCGGTTCACGAGAGCCGTCTGGGCGAATGCCCCCAGGTCCTCCCGAGGTTGGCCCATGCCCTAAGATTAGCAGACCTGGGGGCGTCAGGGCACAAGCGACGCTGAAGCTGGCTGGCGGCGGCCAGGGATCGCCGGGGCGGCCTTGGCATGGGCTTGCTGTCTTACCCATCGACTCCTGCGCGAATCACCACGCTATGGGGCGGAATCGCTTCCTCTGCCACCTCGGCCTGGTGCGGGTTGAAGTTGAACAAGTAGGTCAGCCCGCCGCGGCGGGTTAGGCGCACGCCGTCCGGCAACAGGTCGTGCGGTAGCCCGGTCTGGCTTAAGAGGTCGCTGAAGATGGCCAGGTGCAAGGCCGGATTGCCCCACGGGCCGATGGTCACGCAAGCCCCCTGGCCGTGGCGCTGCCGGGTAATGGCCGCCACACCGGCATAGGCCGGGGTCTGATAGGTCGCCAGCACTTCGGCGGTGGTGGGGCTAAGCAGGTCGGCCCAGGTCTGATAGTGAAAGTCGGCGCCGCCTAGCGTGACGGAGCCGCTGATGCCGGGGCGCAGCGCGTCGACGTGGTCGATGCGCACGCCCATGAGGCGGCTCAAGGGGCCGGGGGCGGGCGCCCAGACGATATTGCTAGGCTGTTTGAAGCCGCTGCGCGGGCCTACGGCCAACAGGCCACCCGCTGCCACGTAGTCCTCTAGGTGAGTCGCGAGCGCCTCATCGACCAGGTGCAGCGCTGGCGCTACGACCAGACGGTAGCCCTTAAGGTCCATGCGGGGGTGGATAATATCGACATCTAACCCGAAGGCTCGCAGGGCCAGGTAGTAGCTCAGCTCAATGGCCCAGTAGTCCCAAGCTTTAGCATGGCGCTGGAGGTTGGTAGCCCAGAGGTTTTCGTAGTCAAACAGCAGCGCCACCGGGGCTTGCTGAGAGGCCGCCGGGGTTAGCCCGGCCAGCTCGTCAGCGACAGCGCGAGCCTCCTGACTGGCCCTATCCGGCGAACCGTCGTGGAGGTTAAGCCCGGCGTGCATCAGCTCTTGTGCGCCGTTAGCGGCCCGCCAACGGAAGTAGCTCACCACCGCAGCGCCATGGGCAAAGGCCTGATGCGACCAGAGCTTTACCGCACCGGGCGCCGGGAGCGGGTTGCTGGAAGCCCAGTTGACCTGGCCGGGCTGCTGCTCCATCACCCAGAAGGGGGCCCGCTTGACGCCGCGGTAGAGGTCGTGGTTGAAGCTGATTAAGTCCGGGTGACCGACCCGCAAGAAGTGGGCTTTTAGAGCGTCAGGAAGCGGGCTCTCTTCGAGCATTCCCAAGGGGTAGTTGTCCCAGGTGATAGCGTCGAGGTCGTGAGCTAACTTAAAGTGGTCATAATCGCCAAAGAAGCCCATAGCGTTGTGGGTAATCAAGCGGCCCGGCGAATAGCGGCGGATGATCTCGGCCTGCATCTTGTTGTACGCCACCACCGCGTCCGAGCTGAAGCGGTAAAAGTCGAGCACCTGGCTGGGGTTGGCCTCGGTCACGGTGAGGTTAGGGAGTTCGACCTCGTCAAAGCTGTTTACTTCCATGCTCCAAAAGACGTTCCACCACGCCACATTGAGCGCCTCGACGGTCGTGTAGCGCCGTTTTAGCCAGGCGCGGAACTCCCGCAGGTCATGCTCGCCATAGCTACGCACGGTGTCGTGGCAGCCGTACTCGTTATCGGTCTGCCAGGCGGCTACCGCCGGGTGAGCGCCGAAGCGTTCGGCTAAGAGCGTGACGATCCGCTCGCTTTCGCGCCAGTAGGAGGGCGAGTTAAAGCTGTAGTGCCGCCGCGAGCCGAACCCCCGGCGGCGGCCCTGGGCGTCCACCCCATAGATATCCGGGTAGCGCTCGAGCAGCCATTTGGGCGGTGTGGCGGTAGGGGTACCTATGACCACCTTGAGCCCGGCTGCGCCCAGGGTATCGATGGCCTCTGCGAGCCACTCGAAGTCCAGCACTCCAGGCCGGGGCTCGAGCCGGCTCCAGGCGAACTCGCCGATCCGCACCCAGCTTAGCCCCAACGCCTTCATGCGCACAGCGTCGGGCCGCCAGGTCTCTTTGGGCCAATGTTCGGGATAGTAACAGACACCTAACTCCATAAAGTTCCTTTCTTACCTATCGTAACAGAGTCTGTGACCGATGCCCTGGCTTATCAGGCGCTAACTGCTATAGCTATGGGCGAGAGGAGAACCATGAACTTAATCCGTTGGACCATCCTGCTAGGCGCGCTGCTGCTAGGGGCAGCCCTCGCCTGCGACCACCCCTACTTCCCCATCCGCGAGGGGGCCAGTTGGAGCTACCAGACCAGCAGCCCCGGCTTTGCCCCTTATACCTACCAGCAGAGCCTCCACAGCGTGAGTACCGAGCGCTTTACCATGGTGTCGGTGTTTGATGACTTCACTCAGGAGATCACCTGGAGCTGTAGCGAGAGCGGCCTGACCGCCACCGAGTACGGCTCGAGCGCACCGGGCTTTGCCTTTGAAACGCTCTCGGTAAGCGGCGTGACCATGCCGCCCGCCGGCGAGTGGCGCGCTGGCACCGAGTGGGAGAACAGCTTTGAGGTACAGGGCAGTATGACGCAAGAGGGGGTGGCGGTAGCGCTTTCAGGGAGCATTACGACCAAGAACCGGATCGTAGCCCAGGAGCAAGTCACGGTTGCAGCGGGGTCGTTTACCGCCTATAAGGTCGAGTCGCAGAGTGCCATGCGCCTAACCAGCAACGTGATGGGCATGATGATCCCCATGAACTTCGACTCCATCTCCTGGGCCTGGTACGTCGAGGGCGTGGGCCTGGTTAGGAGCGAAGCCGAAGGGTCGGTGACTGAGCTGACCGCCTATAACATCCCCTAAGCGGGGCTCAGGTTAGCGTACTTAACCAGCAGGCGGCGGACGCCTACCCCCTGAAAGACCACCGTCACCTCAGCTCGCCCCCCCTCGCCGGATACGCCGACCACCGTGCCGGCGCCGAACTTGGGGTGGGTGACTTTCTCGCCGCCGCGAAAGGTCAGCGGGCCCTGCTCGGGCGTGCTCGCCGCAACCGTGGGCGGCGTCCAGACCGGACGGCTATACTTGTTCAAGCTACGGAGGTCTACCTCGCGACCCAAGAGATCGACTTCGCACAGCAGCGCTCTGGGAATCTCCTCCAGAAAGCGGCTAGGCCGCGCGAACTCGGTCCGGCCAAAGATCATGCGCTGCTCGCAGTGGACTAGAAACAGCTCCTCCTGAGCACGGGTGACGCCGACATACATGAGCCGCCGCTCCTCCTCGATCTCAGCTAAGCTCCCAGTCGAGGAGCGGTGCGGCATCAACCCCTCTTCCAGCCCGACCAGGAATACCACCTTAAACTCGAGCCCCTTGGCGTTATGGATGGTCATCAGGGTAACGGCCTCGGCGGGTAGTTCATGATTGACCGCCTTGACGGCGCGGTCGTCCAGGCTGGCTAGCAGCGCCGCCTCATCGAGGAATTCGCCGATAGGGCCGCCGCCCTCGTCTTGCCATTCGGTCACAGCGCTAATTAACTCCTCGAGGTTTTCGATCCTGGCCTGCGCCTCGAACGAGCGCTCCGCCTTGAGGCTCAGCAGGTATCCCGAAGCGTCGAGCACCAAACTGAGAAACTGCGCCGCCGGCAGCGCTTCGGCGGCTTCGCTCAGGTCGTCCATCAGCTGCAAGAACTCATTGATCTTCTTAACCGCTGGCGTCCCTTTCAACACCTCATCAGTCGCGCGCAAGGCATCAACGAAACGCACGCTGCGCCGCGCCGCCCAGGCCGCGAGGTGCTCCTCGCTGGTCTTGCCGATGCCGCGCCGGGGTCGGTTGAGTATCCGCTTCCAGGCTATGTCGTCCGCCGGGTTTAGGGCCGCTCGAGCATAGCTCAAGATATCCTTGACCTCCCGGCGCTCATAAAAGCCCACCCCGCCGACGATCTTGGCCGGGATGCCGAGGCGCCGCAAGGCTTCTTCGAGCACCCGCGACTGAGCGTTGGTCCGATACAAAACGGCAAAGGCCTCAGGGGAGAGAGCTTGCTCGGCTGTTAGCCGCTCGATCTGCCGCGCCACGAAGTCGGCCTCATCGCGGTGGTCCGCAGCGCGATAGGTCTTAACCCCCGCCCCAACCCCCTTGACCGGCCTCAGCGTCTTCTCGAGCCGCTCCTGATTATGGCTAATTAGCGCATTAGCCACCTTAAGCACCGCCCCCACGCTGCGGTAGTTAGCTTCTAGGCGGTAGACGGCGGCACCCTGGTAGTCGTGCTGGAAGTCGAGGATGTTGCGCACGTCGGCGCCGCGGAAGGCATAGATCGACTGGTCCGGATCCCCGACCACCATCAGGTTCAGGTACTTGTTAGCTAGCTGCCTGGTCAGCCGGTACTGCACGGCGTTGGTATCCTGGTACTCATCGACGTGGATGAACACCGCCCGCTGCTGCACTTTGTCAAGCACCTCCGGGAACTGCTCAAAGAGCGCTACAGTGTGCCCCAAAAGATCGTTGAAGTCGGCCGCATTGGCCTGGCGTAAGCGCAGCTGATAGCGCCGGTACACTTCGCTCACTAGCTCGGCGGGCATCCCCGCCACCCGGCCACCCGCCTCGCCACCGGCACGGGCAAGCTCCTCGGGCGACCACAGGTTCGACTTGGCGCGGTCGATAATGGCCCGCAGCACGCGCGGGTTGGCCTCGCCCAGCCCCTGGACCTGTTCGATGACCTCCCGCAGCAGCTCGAGCTGGTCGCTGTCATCGTAGATAGCAAAACCAGGCCCCAGCCCGATCAGCTCGCCGTATTGGCGCAAGATGCGCAAACAGGCAGAGTGGAAGGTGCTGACCCACAGCTCGCGCCCCGGCGGGCCGATCAGCCGCTCAACGCGCTCTTTAAGCTCGCCTGCCGCCTTGTTGGTAAAGGTTACGGCCAGGATCTCCTGCGGGTAGACCCCTTGCTCGGCCAGCAGATAGGCGATGCGGTGCACCACCGTGCGCGTCTTGCCGCTCCCGGCTCCGGCAATGACCAAGGCCGGCCCTTGATTGTGTAGCACGGCAGCGCGTTGTTCGTCGTTAAGGGAGTCTAGCAGCACAGCACGCCATCATAACGCAGAAGGCCAGCAATCCGATATCATCGTATCGGCTCCCTGTTACAATGGAGGGCATGACCGACACTGACAAGGCGTTCTATCATGCCTGGAGCGAATTGCTCAGTTGGCTGCGCGAGTACGCCGAGGCGCATGAAGGGGTCATCTTCGAAAAAGAGGCTGACTTTCCGGACTACATCTACCGCATGGAGCGCCCTTACGACCTGCCTACCACCGTGATGAGCGCCAGCTTGTCGCTGCCTGACGGTAAGCCGGTGCTGCTAGTGAGTGCCAGTCCGCGCCACGCTCTTTTCAAAGAGGTGATCTTGCACCCCTTTGAGTCGCATGTCTATCGCAAGCTTACTTACAACCCTGAGCTAAGTGCGCTCGCCGAAGGGAAGCGGCCCTTTAGCAAGGAGCGGCTTGTTGAGCTAGCCGACCGGTTGATGGCCGAGCACCGCACCGCCGTTTGAGCGACGAACGCCGGGAGTTGGCGGTGGTGGCGCGCAGCGGGCTGTGTTGCTCCTGCGTCAACGGCTAATAGCTGATTTAGGGAGTAGCTCAGCCGGTCGCCGCCCGGCGCTGCCGATAGGCTCGAGCCTTCAAGCGGCTGCCGCACACCGCCATGGTACACCAGTTGCCCGAGCGGTTCTTGGAGTGGTCGTAGAACGCCCAGCGACACGTTTCGTTCTGACAAACCTTGAGCCGCTGCCAAGTCCCCTCGACCGTGGCGGTATAGGCGATGGCAAAGAGGCGCCCCAGCGCACCCGCTACGCCCTCTGCGGCGGGCTCGAGCGCTGAGGCGGCACCATGAAATACCACGACCAGCGGACTCTGTCCGGATACCCGCTGCAAGGTCGCGAGCACCCCACCATTGACTGCTTGGCCGTAGTGGTCCAATAACGCGCGAAACGCCTCGCGCACTTCGAGCACCGTGCGGTGCTCGGCGTCGC
>JAGXSJ010000164.1 GCA_018333895.1 Truepera sp. | reverse complement strand
GCCTCAGAGTGGTTGCAAAACGTCGCTAGCGCGAGATCGAGGCGGGGCTCAGCTACGGACTGCGGTCCGGTCGAGTGTGAGCTTTTAATGACTAGCAGATCGTGAACCAAGCGGTTGGCAATGCTGTCGTTAATGGTCACTACGGCAGTGGGCCGGTGGCGCTTCAGCCGGTGGTGGAGTTGGCGCCAGTAATCGCCGTTTAATAGCCAGATCGGTTGATCAAAGTCGTAGAGGTCCAGCCAGACGAGCTCCTCGTCGTAAGTGAGGCCGTGTTGCTCTAACGCCTGGCGGTAGCCGCTCAGGCGGTCCCGCACCGAGGTAATATCGCGCTCGTAACCCGGCAGGACGGCAATCGTCTGGTGACCGCGCGCAATCAGTTTGCTAGTCAGCAGAGCACTCGCCTCTTGGTTGTTGTAGACGACATGGTCGCACTCGAGCTGCGGATAGTAGCGGTCCACCATCACGATAGGAACGCCTTGGTTCAGCAAGCGCTGATAGATGGCGGCGTCGCTGGAGAGGGGTCGCGCATAGATCAAGAACCCGCGCACGCCGCCGGACAAACAGGCGGTCAGGTAGGTGTCAAGGTGCTTAAAGCCCAGGTCGATGCCTAGCACCTGCAACTGGTACTGATGCTCAAGGGCGGTCTGTGAAATCCCGATTAACAGCTCCCGATCAATGGCCGGAAAGCCGATTAGGGCGATGGTTCCGACAAACGGGCCAGACTTGCTGGGCTCAATGACGAAGGTGCCGCGCCCATGCTGCCGGTCGATTAAGCCATCGCGTTCCAGGAGGTCGAAGGCTTTGACTACCGTCAGCCGCGCCACGCCGTACGCTTTGGCGATCTGGCGCTCGGCGGGCAGCGCCTGGCCGGGCGGGTACTCGCCAGAAAGGATCCCTTCCCGCAATGTGCTGTAGATCTGATAGTAGCGCGGGAACGGGCTATGAGGATCAAGAACGCCTAACAACGGTTGCTCCTTAGCGGTTCGTGTCAAGAGGCGACACCGCCAAAAGTGGATTAGTCCACTTTAGCATGGGCTCGTGTCAGGTGTCAAGAAACCCCCAGCCCTCTCCATACGACGCCAACAAAGGTCGATTCAGGGTAGGCTGACCCTCGGTGACAGACCCTACCGACTTCATCAGCGCTTACCAGGCTGGAGCACTAAGAAACCTCTTCGCCTTGGCCCCCCACGACACTACTGCTGCCCTAGAGTTGCCGCGCACCGTCCAGAACGAGGCGCTGGTAGCGGCCCTGGCGCGCTATGCCCGCAAGCTGGCCGCGCCGCCGCCGGTTTTTGCGGCGCTTGAGCAGTTGCAACGACCGGATGTCCGCGCGGTAGTGACCGGACAGCAGGTCGCCCTGCTGCTAGGACCACTGTTCACCCTGGCCAAGGCGGTCTCGGCCATCAACCTGGCGCACCGCTTGACCAGCGAGGCCCGCCCGGTGGTGCCGATCTTCTGGCTGGCCACGCAGGATCATGATAGCGCCGAGATCGATCACGCCTATCTGTTAGACGGCCAGGAGGTGCTGCACCGCCTGGCGCTGCCCATTCCGGCCCAGGTGCCGGCGGGCCGGATCAGGCTACAGCCTGAGTGGCTGGCGCAGATCCGCGAGGCGCTCACGGGCATGGCGGGGGTTACGGAGTATCGCGCTGAGGTATTGAGGTTCTTGGAGCAGGCAGCCGCTCGCGCCGAGACCTTCGCCGACTGGTTCGCTGCGCTGCTCTATGCCCTGTTAGGGGACCAGGGGCTGATCATTGTCAACCCGCTCGAGCCGGATATCGCACCGCTGTTGGCCCCACTGCTAGCGGCGGAGCTGGCCCGGCCGTTAGCCTCCGTACAGGCTATCAACCAGGCGGCGGAAGCGCTTAAGCGGCGCGGCTTTGAGCCGCAGCTAGGGCGGGGCGAGGGGGCCACCAACCTCTTCTTGGAAGAGGATGGGGTGCGCCGCCTGCTCCGCGCTGAAGGGGATGAACTCGTTACCGGAGTACGGCGCTACCGCCGCGAAGAGCTGCAAGCGATCTTAGCGCAAGAGCCGAGCCTGATTACCCCGGCGGCCGGCTTGCGCCCGGTGGCGCAGGACTATCTGCTGCCGACGGCGATTATGGTGGTCGGTCCGGGGGAGCTGCGTTATATGGCGCAGCTCAAAGGGGTCTACGAAGCACACGGCGTAGCCATGCCGCTGCTGTGGCCGCGCGCCTCGGTTACGCTGCTCGAGCCCCCCGCGGCCCGGCTGCTTGACAAGTATCAGCTAACAGTCAGCGATATTAGGCGGTTTGAGGCCACCCAGCAGGCGGTGCTGCTTAAGCTCCACGGTCACGGCCAGCGCTTTGATGAGGCGCTAGCGCGGCTTAATAACCATACAGCGGTGCTGTTAAGCGAGGTTGAGGCTATCGATCCGACGCTGCGCCGCCCGGTGATGCGTGGGCGCGACCAGCTAACGCGAATGGTGACACGCCTGCGCAGCAAGACCGCTGCCGCGCTGGCCCGGCAAGATGAGACCAGCGTGCGGCAGCTGAGGCGCCTAGCGCTGCATCTCCGTCCAGAAGGGGTACCGCAAGAGCGCCTGCTGAGCCCGGTGAGTTTTTTTCTTAAGTTCGGTACCGCTTACGTCATGCAGCAGCTGCTGACCCTCCCCCCCGAGGGCGAGCACACCATCAGGCTATGACCCCCGAAGCCTTCTGGCACCAGTTGCGGGTGGCGCGTGAACGGGATGCCGGGTGCAGCCTGTGCGGGCTCGAGCGCTACCAGGCGCGGCGCTACTTAGAAGGGATCAGCAATGACGGCGTTAACGACCCGCCGCTGCGTGACCGCCTGGTGCGCCAAGGGGGCTACTGCGTGAGGCACAGCCGCGAGTTTGTGGCGCTAGCACTGTTACTCCCCTCAGCGATTCTGCTCGAGGATGTAGTCGGCTATCGTCTGAGGCACGCCCGCCAGGGGGTGCGCGCCAATAAGCGCCACTGCGCCGCCTGCGAAGTCGAGCATAAGGCGCGCACGGCTATCGCCAAAAGCATTCGCCGTCACCGCCACGAGGCGGCGCTGCACGAGCTGCTGCTAGCAGGCACGCTCTGCCTGCCTCACCTGGAGCTAGTCTGCCCAGACCTGCCGGAGCTGGTGCGGAAAAAGCTGATCGATGCCCATCAGGAATTGCTGAACGACTTGGCCGAAGTGATCCGCAAGCACGACTACCGCTTTACCCATGAGCCGATCAGCGCTGCTGAGAGCGCCAGTGTAAAGGCGGCGCTGGCGCTGTTGGGTAGAGACGGCTGAGCTTACTTCGCTCCTTGCAGTTGCCACGACGGAGATTTCACGGCAAAGGTTCCGCGGTGCTATCTATCCCCTCGTCAGCCAAGAAGGTCACGCGGCATCAATCGGGCTTGGATAGACCACATCAGCACGTAGTGCTTGCGCAGCAAACGCCAAAGCGGCGTCAATAGCTTCGCTGGTCAATCGCGGGTGTGCAGCAAGGAGCTGCTCCTTGGTTTCACCGGCCGCCAGCCTCTCCAGGATGGACTCAACGGTAATGCGCGTGCCTGCCACCACGGGTTTTCCCATCATGACTTCGGGATTCGCTACGATGCGTGCCGTGGCGTTCATGGTCCTAGCATACACGAGCCTACGGACTTGCTAGGTTGCTGGACAGCGATCAATACCTCGCCTCCTGGGTTGTCGAACAGGCATCGGAAGCCGCTTTCTGTAATGGCGCTAGCCGCCGATGGCCACCATGGTCCGGGGCCGCTCCAGGGGCGTAGTGATGCCGGATGCAACTTTCCGATGCGCCGCGATCAAGAACTGCTCCTGAATGGCGGGGATCGGGTCGGGAGCTATTAAGGCTTCGCGCACGTCAAGCTCGCGGTCGGTCAGTAAGCAGGGGCGCAAGCGGGCGTCGCTGGTTAGGCGCATGCGGCTGCAAGCGCCGCAAAACGGCTCAGAGACCGGGTTAATAAAGCCGATGGCCCCCTGCCAGCCCGGCACTTTGAACAGCCGTGCCGGCGCGCTGGGGTCGGTCGGCACCGGGGTAAGCTCGCCGAGAGCTGCCTCGACTCGAGCCCGAATCTCCCGGCCCGGCATAAAGGAGCGCTGGTACTCCTCAGCGCCGGCGTTATTGAGGTGCATATACTCGATGTAGCGCATATGGATCGGGAGCTGCTCGGTAAGTTTGGCGAGCCTGATCAACTCGCCGTCGTTAATGCCGCGAATCACCACGGCGTTGAGCTTGACCGGGTGCAAGCCCGCCTCCATCACCGCCATGATCCCTTCCCAGACCTGTTTGATGCTGCCGCCGGTAGCTAAGCGAAAGGCTTCGGGATCGATGGCATCGAGCGAGATATTGACGCGGTCCATACCGGCCGCTAGCAGCTCCGGCAGCCGCCGCTTGAGCAGGCTGGCGTTGGTGGTAATAGCGACGTCGTGAATGCCGGGCGTCCGTTTGGCGTTATAGATCATCTCCGGCAGCTCTTGCCGCAACAGCGGCTCGCCGCCGGTAAAGCGGACCGACTCCAGTCCTAGCCCAGCGCCAGCCCGCACTACGTGGTCAACATCGGCCACACTGACCGTGCCGACGGGCTCCTGGTGGCCCATGCCCAGTGGATCGCAGTAAGTACACTTGAAGTTGCAGCGCGGGGTGACGCTAACCCGTAGGTCGCGGACTACCCGGCCATGCTGGTCAGTGAGCGATCTCATGAGCCCTCTCTTACTTACAGCTCAAACGTTATGTATCCTACTGCATGACGCCCTAGCGCGTCCAGGGCTTTTGTCACCTTTGTATTAAGGCCGGGGACTTGGCCCTGGTTGCCAGCCGCCGTCAGGGCCTCCCTGCCAGTGATGGTCAACGGGCGCCGCCGCTAAAGCCAGCAAGATTTCGGCCAGCGGGATGCGATAGGCAAAGCGGGTGGTGGTGTACCAGGGCTTCAGGGCGGGCTCGAGCCGGTCAGTCCCTAGCACACCCAATCGGGTGGCATATTGGTAGGCGCGGTTGACCGCCAGGTCAAAAAGCTCGTCGCGGGGTTGCACAACGACCGCTATAATAACGTCAAGGAGGCACGATGAAAGTCAATGTGGGCACCACCGATCGCATCCTCAGAGTTATCGTCGGCTTAGTGGCAGCGCTGATGGTCTTGTTCGGCGGGGTGGGCGGCGTGCTGGCCGTGGTGCTGGGGATTGTGGCCGCTGCCTTGCTGTTAACTGCCGCCCTCGGGCACTGTGGGCTGTACCGGCTGATCGGCATTACGACCTGCCCTAGGCGCTAGCCGGTCCGGCCGCGCACTTCGTACCCCGCTTCGCCCAGGGCTTGGGCGCCAATTTTGAGTTGCTCCTCGCTCTCAAAGGCCAACCGCACGGCTCCGCCGGCCTCGCGGATACCTAATACCTCGATATCCTTGATGTTGACGTCGGCGTCGCCTAGCGCCTTGGTAATGCGGGCGAGTTCGCCGGGACGATCGGGCACCGCGATGACTACCTCGAAGCGGGCCGGCAAGAGGCTGCGCTTAACGATCGGCAGGCTGTCGCGGCTGCGCTTGGCCCCCTCAGCCAGCGTTAGTAGCGCCTCCGGGTCATCTAGCAGGTGCTCGAGCCCTGCAAGCTGATCCTTGAACCCCTTGATGGCTTGCCGCACCGCCTCTTGGTTGCCCACCACCATATCGCGGCTCATGCGCGGGCTGCCCGAGGCGACGCGGGTTAGGTCGCGAAAGCCGCCCGCCGCTAACAGCATCATCAGGTCGCGGTCGTGATCATTCGCGATTAACTGGGTTAGGGCGAGCGCCACCAGATACGGCACATGGCTCACTGCCGCCACTAGCCGGTCGTGCTGCTCAGGACTGGTCTCTATCGGCTTGGCCCCCAGGTGCTCGACAAAGCGCCGCACCGCAGCCAGCGCTTCAGGGTCGGTCTGCGCGGTGGGGGTCAGTACCCAGACCGCGTTCTCCAGCAGGGCCGCACTGGCATTGACCACGCCGATCTTCTCGCTGCCGGCCATCGGGTGGCCACCGACAAAACGCAGGTCGCTCATGGCCGCCACAATCGGTGCTTTGACCCCCCCCACATCGGTCAGGACGGTAGTGGGGCTAAGGTAAGGGCGCAGGCTCTCAGCCGAAGCGAGCAGCGTGCGAGCTGGTGAGGCCAGCACCACCAGGGCCAGCTCAGAAAGCCAAGGGCCGGGCTGGAGCTTAGCCTCGTCGATGGCGCCTAGCCAGACGGCGGCGTCAAGCGCTACCGGGTCGGGGTCGAGGCCGATCACGCGCTCCGCCAAAAAGCGCTGCCGGATGCCTAAGCCGATGGAGCCGCCGATTAAGCCGATGCCGACAATGGCGACGCTAGGTAGTAGGGGGGCAGGGCGCATGTTAGGCGGTGGCAGTGAGTTGGCGGTGGCGCACAGCTTCGAGCAGCAGCTTAAACGGCACGAAGTGCTCCGGGTACTCCCGCCAGCTCAGCTCGGGGTGCCACTGCACACCGAGCACAAAGCTGTCGCCTATCCCCTCGATGGCCTCGATCACGCCGTCACGGGTCTGTCCGGTAGCACGCAGGTTATGGCCAAGGCGCTCGATTGCTTGATGGTGAAAAGTGTTGGTGTAGACCGCAGGGGCGCCCAGCGCCCTGGCCAGCCGTGAGGAGGGCTCGAGCCTGACGGTATGGATGAGGGCACTCCCCTTGTTGACCTGCTCGTGTTGGATGGTTCCCGATAGGGCTGGCAGGTGCTGAACAAGTGTGCCACCTTCGGCTACGTTGATCAGCTGAATCCCCCGGCAGATGCCCAGCACCGGGATGCCCCGCGCCCGCGCTCCGCGATAGAGCGCCAGTTCAAAGGCGTCACGCTCAGGGTCAACCAGGCCGAGCTGTGGGTGCGGCTCAGCGCCGTAGCGCTGCGGATCGAGGTCGGCGCCGCCGGTGAACAGCAGCCCGGCGGCCAGGTCGAGGTAGTCGTCGACTATCTCCAGGCCGAGGCTGCTGACCATCACCGGCAGTCCGCCCGCCGCCGCCACTGCTTGGCTGTAGTTCTGGCCGGTCAGACTATCGGTGCGCAAGAAGTACGGGCTGGCTCGCGAGGCGGTGGTAAGCAGGATACAGGGTCGCGTCATGGCGGTTAGCTTAGCAGCTAGTTAGGCCATCAGCTAGTCAGCACAGTTGAGGCATGCGTGGCTTGCGTCGGTCCCACTCCCCGGCGAGCGTTTACTCTTTTCTCACTCCTATTCTCGTTCCTGGCCAACAGGCTAATCGCTGCTGGGGATGAGGTGCAGGTAGTCGGGCTTAATGGCTACTTCCAACGCCTGGCCCTCGGTGAGCGCCAGGCGGTCCTGGACATGGCGGGGGAGCAGGATCTCAAAGCGCAACGGCCCCTCCCAGGTCAGGTGCCAATAGAGCCCCTGGCGCGCTAAGCGGCTTAGCCTCCCTGACAGGCGGTTGTCGGCGACCGGCCGGCTCAGCGGGCGGTCGGCCCGCACGATTATCACCTCTTCCGGGCGCACCCCCCAGGTAAGCGTTTGGCCTACGCTCAGCCACGGGACCGCTCTTGCGCGCAGCGGTCCGGCCTGGGTGTCGATCGTGGCCCAGGGCGGGGCAAGCTCGGCTACCCGCCCAGCAAAGAGGTTCTTAAAGCCCACCAGCTGCGCTACCCCCAGGGTCTGGGGCCGGGTAAAGACCTCGGCCATCTCGCCCTGTTGGATGATGCGCCCCTCGGCCAGCACCGCTACCCGGTCGCTCTGCTGCGCTAAGGCCGGATCATGGCTAACTGCCAGCGTCAGCACACCGATGTCGTGGATAATGGCCACCACCTCCCGCATCACCTCCTCGCGGGTGGCGGCATCTAGCGCGTTAGTCGGCTCATCGAGCAAGAGCAGCTGGGGCTCTCTAGCCAGGGCTCGAGCCAGCGCCACCCGCTGCTGCTGGCCGCCGGAGAGCTGCCGGGGCCACTGGTCGGCGTAAGTGCCAAGCCCCAGTTGGGCTAGAAGCTGTCGCGACCGCCGTTCGCGCTCGCTGCGCGGCAGGTGCGCCAGACCGAAAGCGACGTTGCGCCAGGCGCTAAGGTGCGGGAAGAGCGCATAGTGTTGCGGCAGATAGCTGACCGGGCGCTTGGCGACAGGCAGGCCGGCAAAGGGCGTGCCGGTAGCGGGGATCAGTCCGGCCAGGGCCTTAAGCAGACTCGTCTTGCCAGCGCCGCTAGCACCGAGCAGCACAGTAAAGCCCTTTACCGTCAGGCGGATCGCCAGCGGGAGCGGCCACCTTAACTGATAGTCGATCTCCATCGCCCTTCAATCCACCTGATTGTGTAGACCAGCAGCAACGCCAGCACTAGCAGCGCTGTAGCCACCACGCCGGCCTCGGCTAGCTGCAGCGCCTGCACCAGGTCAAAGAGATAGATGCTGACTACCTGGGTGCGCCCAGGGATAGCGCCGCCGATCATCAAGACCACCCCGAACTCGCCGATGGTGCGCGAAAAAGCTAGCAGCGACCCCGATAACAGGCCGGGCCAACACAGCGGCAAGATCACCTCGCGCCAAAGGCGCCACCGCCCGGCGCCGAGCGTGCGTGCGGTCTGCAGCAGATCGCTATCGAGGCCGCGAAAGGCCTCGCGGTAGACCATAAGCACAGTAGGGGTAGAAAACAGCACGCTGCCCACCACCAGCCCCTCGAAGCGAAAGGCCCAGGTAATACCGAGGGTTTGCGCCAGCGGCCCGTGTTGACCCAGCACCAGCAACAGATAGTAGCCCAAGACCGTGGGAGGCAGCGCTAGTGGCAGCAAGATGACGGCCTCAAGGAGGCGCTTGCCAAAAAACTCCCGGCGCGCCAGCAGCCAGGCCAGCGGCACCCCCACCAGCAAAAGGATGCCGGTAGTTACCGCGGCGAGCTGCAGGGTGATACGGAAGGCCGGCCAGGCCCGCATGAGCGCCTCGGCAATAGCATGGCTCTCTATGGCGACCCTCCAGTCGGCAAAAAGCCGTAGCGTTGCAGAATATTGCGCCCCTCGGCGCTGAATACAAACTCGTAAAAGGCGCGCACCTCGGGGCGAGCCTGACCGGTGAGGATGATCACCTCTTGCTCGAGCCGCAGATGGCTCTCTATGGGTGCCAGCCAGAACTCCCCCAGGCGCGAGAGGTCGTCAGCTAGCGCCAGCGAATAGGCGATCAGCCCGACACCGGTAGCGGTAGCGGCCAGTTGAGCGGCCTGGGCGACGTTGTTGCCATAAACGAAGTCAAAGCTGCGCTTGCCTTGGGCTAGTGGGGCGAGGTCGAAGTAGGCGGGGATGCCCATCCGCATCTCTCGCCAGGCGACCTCCTGGGTGCGCCTTAGCAGGCCGTAGTGCTCTAAGAGCGTTACGCCGGCGCGGCCATAAGGGGCGTGTATCGGATTAGCGATCGCGAGCTGCGTCACTCGGGGGTCTCGCAGCAGGTCCATGCCTAGCGCTCTGGGATCGAGGCCCTGTGCCACCAGCGAGTTATGCACCCATAGCGCCAGCCGCCCCACCGCGTACAGTCGGCGTGTCCCCGGCTCGGCCAAGCCCAGCTCTTCGAGCAGGCGGGGGTACTCGGCGTTAGCGCTAAAAAAGAGGTCTACCGGCAAGCCTTGCTGGAGCTGGGTGAAGAAGTTGGCCGACGAGCCGAGCTGCACGATTATCCTGATATCAGGATGGGCCACTTCGAAGGCGGCCTCCAGCTCCGCCATGGCGAAGTTGAGGCTGGCCGCCGCCGCGACGCGCACCTCCCCACGTAAACTCGGGACGGCGTCTTGACCCTGGGCCGTCCAGGCGAGTCCAAGCAGAACGAATAGCAGCAGCTTTAGTCGAACCATAAACCCCTTTCCAAAGCTCAGCTAGTCTGAGCAGGGGAGGCCGCACCGTTTCCACGCGCGACCCCGGTCGGGCGGTATCACCGCCGACGGCCAGCCCCCATAGCCGTAGCGTTAGGGTTGGCAGGCTCGGAGCCCTTCCAGTGTATCAACTCGGGTTAAGGGCGTGTGTCAATAATGAGACCGCCGCAACCGGTAACACGCGGTCATGGTGAGCGACCTGCCAGGGCCGGCTCGTAAGATAATCTGACACCATGAGCGATGCTAACCAGCCCACGCCAGCAAAGACCAGAGCAGCTCGAGCCAGAGGGCTACCGTGATGCCACAGACAGCAGGCCCGATGCGGGGGCGGGGGAGTACTCTCCACGCTAATGCGAACCTCACGTGACCGCCCGTACCAAGAGCATCGGCGCGATCGTCTTGGTGGCGCTTGGCCTGTGGCTGGTCGGAGCAGCCCCCACGCCGGAGGTTGGGCTGGTCCTGGCGATTTTGCTGCTGACGGTCTTCCTGTTCGCTTTTGAGTTAGTAAGGGTAGACGTGGCGGCACTAGGCATTCTGGTGCTGCTGGGCTTGCTCAGCAGCTTCAGCGACCTCTTGGGGCTCGAGCCCCTGGTCGCTCAGGAGCTGTTCCAGGGCTTTGCCAGCAACGCGGTGATATCAATCATCGCTGTCATGATTATCGGCGCGGGTCTCGATAAGACCGGCCTGATGGGTCGGGTGAGCCAGCAGATCCTTAGGGTGGCCGGACAGACTGAGTCCCGCATCATCCCGGCGATCGCCGGTACGGTGGGGGCTATCTCCAGCTTTATGCAGAACGTGGGAGCGGCGGCGCTGTTCTTGCCGGTAGTGGCTCGCATCGCCGCCCGCACCAATATCCCCATGTCACGCCTGCTGATGCCGATGGGGTTTAGCGCTATCCTGGGTGGCACCATCACCATGATCGGCTCCAGCCCGCTGATCTTGCTTAACGACCTGATCCTGGCTGCTAACCAGACCCTGCCAGCAGAGAGCCAGATGGCTACCTGGTCGCTGTTTTCAGTCACCCCCATCGGCCTGGCCCTGCTAGCTGTCGGTATCGGCTATTTCATCCTGTTCGGACGCTATGTTCTGCCTAGCGGCTCTGACAAGGAGATCCCCCGCGCGGTCGGCACCCTCCAGTACTTTCAGGAGATCTATGGGCTCGACTATGCCGTGAGCGAGCTGCAGGTGCTGCCTGGCAGCCCACTGGTCGGGCTGGCCCTAGACGAGCTCGAGCGGGCCCAGCGCGTTCGGGTTATCGCTGTACGGCACGGTAGAGAAGCTCCACGCATCGGGCTTGGCGGGCTATCGCGGGAGATAGTTATTGAGGTCGGCATGGTGTTGGGAGTGTTGGCGGCACCGGAGCGGATCGCTAGCCTCACGGCCAGCCCCGGGCTCGAGCTGCGCGACGGTCTGCACAGCTTGACCGAGGCCCTTTCGCCTCAGACCTCCGGCATCGCCGAGGTAGTCATCCCACCCGGCTCGAGCCTGATTGGCAAGGCGGCGCGGGAGGTCTCGCTGCGCAAGAGCTACGGCTTGGCCTTGCTGGCGCTGCACCGGGGTGGCCAAACCATGCGCGAGGAGGAGGGCATCCGCGACTTGCCGCTTAACGGCGGCGACGTCTTGGTCGTTCACACCACCTGGCAGGCGCTAGCCCACTTGGAGCGGAATAGGGATTTTGCCGTAATCACCGCTGAGTATCCCCGCGAGGAGCTGCGCCCGCACAAGGTTGTGCCAGCCCTGACCAGTCTCGCTCTCGCTCTGGGCCTCCTGTTCGCCGGTGTACCCCTCCCCCTGGCCCTGTTGACCGGTGCCATCGGCATGATCCTGAGCGGCGTTTTGAGCATTAACGAGGCCTATCTATCCGTGAGCTGGAAAACCGTCTTCCTGCTGGCCGGTCTGATCCCACTAGGGGTAGCGGTGGAGACCAGCGGCACGGCGGCCTGGCTCGCCGGGCAGGTCCTGAGTCTGCTCGGCGGTGTGCCGGTCTGGGGTTGGCAGTTGGCTGTTGCCCTGCTGGCCACCTTGTTCACCCTGGTCATGTCTAACGTGGGGGCCACGGTGCTGCTGGTGCCGCTGGCGATAAATATCGCGCTAGCCGTGGGTGGGAATCCCGCCGTGTTCGCGCTGACCGTGGCACTAGCGACCTCTAACGCTTTCCTGCTCCCTACCCATCAGGTCAATGCCCTGATCATGGCTCCCGGCGGCTATCGGGTAGCGGATTTTCTGCGGGCAGGCGGGGTCATGACGGTGTTGTTCATCATCGTCCTGATGTTGATGCTTAATCTGCTCTACTGAACTTGGCGCTAGCCGCAAATCATTCTATCAGTGTGCAAAGCCGCGCAGGTTTGACTATGTCATACTGCCTGTGGAGGAAACGATGCCGGGAGTTGCGATTATTGGCGCCCAGTGGGGCGATGAAGGAAAAGGGAAAGTGGTCGATGCGCTAGCGCACGACGCTGACTTCGTAGTGCGCTATTCGGGCGGAGCCAACGCCGGACACACCGTGGTGACCGGTGGCGAGGTGTTTAAGCTCCATCACCTCCCCTGTGGCACGCTGCACGACCGGCCCGTATCGATTCTGGGCGGCGGCATGGTCATCGACCCGTGGGCCTTCCGCACTGAGTACCAGGCCATGGCGGCGCGGCGCGATCCGGGCCAGGTTTTTATCTCACACGAGGCGCACCTGGTCTTACCACACCACAAGAAGAACGATGAAGGAGGTGGCTTTGTCGGCACCACCGGACGCGGCATCGGTCCCTGCTACTCCGACAAGGCGCGGCGCATCGGCCTACGCTTCGGCGATTTGCAGGATGAGGGGGTGTTGCGTGAGCGCTTAGGGCGCCTGCTAGCGGCTAAACCGAACTCCCTGGCGCGGGTCGGTTGGATCAGCGTGGACGTTGCTTTGGAGACCTTGGCTGAGGTGCGCGACTTTGTGCTGCCGCTAGTAGCCGATACCGGAATGATGGTCCGCGAGGGGCTCAAGGCCGGGCAGCGGGTGCTGTTTGAAGGCGGGCAAGGGACCATGCTCGACCTGGCTTACGGCACCTATCCGTATGTCACCAGCAGTCACCCGACGGTGGGTGGCATCCTGGTCGGGGCGGGGGTCAGCCACCGGGCGCTAAACGGCGTCTACGGCGTGGTCAAGGCCTTTACTACTCGCGTTGGCCACGGCCCCTTCATGACCGAGGTCGAAGGTGAGCTAGCCCTGCGCCTGCGCGGCACCGGCAGCCAGCAGTGGGATGAGTACGGCACTACCACAGGACGCCCGCGCCGGGTGGGCTGGCTCGACCTGGTACAGCTGGGCTACGCCTGCGAGGTCAACGGCTGTGATGGCTTGATCGTAACCAAGCTCGACGTGCTCTCCGGCCTTGAGACCATCAAGGTCTGCATCGCCTATCGGCATAACCGACCGGTCTATCAGGAGTTACCGGGCTGGGGCGATCTGCGCGGCTTGGGGAGCCGTGAGGCGCTGCCGCAGGCGCTAAGAGAGTATCTTGAGCTGATCGAGCGGTATACCCAGACGCCGGTGGTGATGTTCTCCACCAGCCCTGGGCGCGAAGACACCTATGGCGCGGTGAACTGGTCGTAAGCGACGAGCGAAGTCATAGTCACGACCGGGCGTGCTAAACTCTGGACTGATGAGGTGGCCATGCCGCTGCTGAAAAAACCTCCCGCCGTGCTGGCCTTAGAAGACGGTACCGTCTACTACGGCTACGCCTTTGGCTATCACGGCCAGACCGTCGGCGAGGTGGTCTTTAACACCAGCATGACCGGCTACCAGGAGATCCTGACCGACCCCAGCTATCACGGCCAGATCGTGACCATGACCTATCCGCACATCGGCAACTACGGGGTGTCGGTCTACGATATGGAGTCGAACAAGCCCTACGCGCGCGGCTTTATCGTGCGCGAGTTTTCACGCATCGCATCTAATCACCGCTCTAACCAGGACTTGCAGAGCTTCATGGAGCAGCACAAGATCGTCGGTATCGAAGGGATCGATACCCGCGCCCTGACGCGGCGTCTGCGCACCGGCGGAGTGGTCAAGGGCGTCATCTATCACGGCAAGGCCGACGATGCCAAAAAGACCGAGCTGGTGCAGATCGCCAAATGTCACGAAGATATCGACGGGCGCGACATGACCCCCGAGGTCACTACGCCGCTCCCCTACGCCCGACCCACCTTTAAGGACAGTCCGCGGGTGGTAGTGATCGATTTCGGCATTAAGCACTCGATTGTCTATAAGCTCGAGCAGGCTGGAGCCGAGGTGATCGTCGTCCCGGCGCAGACCACCCCGGCGCAGATCATGGCCTTAAACCCCTACGGCTTGGTGCTGTCTAACGGTCCCGGCGACCCCGGCGGCCCCAGGTACGCCCATGACACGGTCTGGCAGCTCTTGGGGCTCTTGCCGACCTACGGCATCTGCATGGGGCATCAGCTCCTGGGCTTAGCAGTCGGCGGCAAGACCTTTAAGCTCAAGCACGGCCACCACGGCGCCAATACCCCGGTTAAGAACCTGCTTACCGGCGAGGTCGAGATCACCAGCCAGAACCATAACTACGCGGTTGATATCGACTCGATCCCCGGCGGGCAGTTCGTCGCTACCCACATCAACCTCAACGATGGCACGCTCGAGGGGATGGCGCACGTGCGTTACCCGGTATTCAGCGTGCAGTACCACCCCGAAGCCAGCCCCGGCCCGCACGATGCCAGCTACCTCTTTAACCGCTTCATCCAAGAGGTCAACGCCTTTGAGGGGGCTACCGCCACGCCGGCCATCAAGGCCTTTCAGGACTTCTGACGTTAGCCTGTACCGAATTCTGATCAGCGAAGCGCCGGCCCGAGCCCTTGGGGCTGAGCCCCATCACTTCTCCTGCGAGTATCCGCAGGACAGGGCGAAGCCGAAGTGAGGTCCGAACGAAGTGAGAACGATAAAGCGATAAAGCGATAATGGGAAGGCGTACCAAAGATGAAAAGGCTATCAGCTAGTACGGCTTCGCCTCGGCGCTGCGCTGACCAGGCTCTCAGCAAATCCCTGCAGCTGACAGACTGATAGCAGGTATCATCTGGTTTGATCCTGCGGGTGCTCGCAGGACTGCGAATTGTTCTCCAGGGCGCCTTTGCCGAGATGATACCTGCGCTAAGGCGACTCAGTATTTGTGAAAACCGCTGTGAGAGCCTGAAAGACTGATAGGCTCAAGGGTTTCGCCCCTACTCGAATACTTGAATACTGGAATACTCGAATACCTGATCTACCTGGATCGCTGCGCCGTAGAATAGCGCATGGCCATCGACAAGCAACAGATCGCCGCGCAGCTGGCTGAGGCGGCCCAGCTGTTGGCCTTAGTGGGCGCCGATCCCTACCGGATCAGAGCCTTTGAACAGGCTGCCGCCGCCATCGAAGCCTATCAGGGCGATGTGTTGGCGCTGCTGCACCAGGATCGGCTGACCGACATCAAGGGGATCGGCAAGGGTCTGGCAGTGGAGCTTGCTACGCTCAAAACAGATGACCAGCTCGCGATTCTTGACCACTTACAGGCGCGTGTGCCCGAAGGCGTGCGCGACCTGTTTCGGGTGTCTGGCTTGGGCGTTAAAAAGATCGCTGCGCTGTGGCAGAGCGGGATTACAGACTTAACGGCGCTGCTGGCGGCCAGTGAGGACGGGCGGGTGGCGGCCATCAAGGGCTTCGGTGCCAAGAGTGCCGCCGCTCTCGGCCAGGCTGCGCGCTTTGCCCTAGCGGCGCAACAGCAGATGCGCTTAGATGTAGCGGAGGCAATAGCCGCGCAGTTGACGACCACACTAAAGGCAGCGCTGCCTGGGGCTCAGGTCGCTGTCGCCGGCAGCCTGCGCCGGGCCTGTCCGGTGGTTGATGATATCCGTCTGGTGGTGACGCGGGCGTCCCATACCGAGATCAGAGCGGCGCTAGCGGCAGCGGCCGATCTCGCGGCAGACGAGGCTCCAAGGATAGCCGGGCGTTTTCACGAGCGTCCGTTTGAGGCGATAGTGGTAGCCCCGGAAGCCTGCGGTGCGGCGCTGGCGTTGTGGACCGGCAACGCCGACTACCGGCAGGCGCTGGTGGAAAGAGCAGGTAGCCTGGGCTACACCCTCCGCGAAGGTGGCCTGTTTGAGGGCGACAGGCGCTTGGCAACCCCAAGCGAAGCTGAACTGCTAGGCTACCTCGATCTGCCGCTTACCCCTCCAGAACGGCGCGAAGCGGCACAGCCCGAGGTGATTGAAGGCCTCGTTACCCTGGCCGACATCCGCGGACTCGTTCACGTCCACACCGACTGGTCGGATGGGGCCGTGAGCCTCCGCGCCATGGTAGCGGCGGCCCAGGCACGCAGCTACCGCTACCTGGCAACCGCCGATCACTCGCGCTCCTCGGCCTACGCCAATGGCCTCAGCGTTGAGCGGGTTGTGGCTCAAGCCCAGGAGATTGAGGCTGTCCGGCAAGAGCTAGCCGATAGCAGCTTTGAGCTTCTGCACGGCATGGAGGTCGATATTCTCCCTGACGGCAGCCTCGACTACCCCGAGGAGGTCTTGGCGCAGCTCGACTATACGGTGGTAAGCGTCCACCAGAGCTTTCGGCTAAGCCGCCAACAACAGACTGAGCGGATAGTCCGGGCGGTGCAGCACCCGCAGGCCAAGATCCTCGGCCACGCTACCGGGCGCCTGCTGCTCCGCCGCCCCGGTTATGAGGTCGATCTGGAGGCGGTGATCGCGGCCTGTGCCGAAGCTGGGACAGTGCTCGAGCTTAACGCTAACCCGCACCGGCTCGATCTTGACTGGGAGTGGGTAGCAAGGGCCAAGGCCGCCGGCTGCCGCTTCGCCATCAACCCCGACGCCCACACCATTCAAGGCTGTGACGACGTGCGTTACGGCGTGCTGCAGGCGCGCAAAGCCGGGTTGCAGGCCACTGACGTAGTCAACACTGCGCCCAGCGCAGCAACGTTCTTGCAACAGCTCAAGCGCTAAAATAGTCCGTGGATTTTCCCCTCGGCATCGAGGTCGATGGCCTCGGCAGCAGGCACCTGGGGGAGCCCTGGCATGGTCATGATGTCGCCCAGGTAGACCACCACGAAGCCTGCACCGCTGCGCACCTTGACGTCGGTCACCGTCACGGCGAAGCCTTGGGGGCGGTTGCGCCGCTTGGGATCGTCGGATAGGCTCAGCGGTGTCTTAGCCATGATAACCGGCAGCGTTGCAGCGTGTTTGCCGGCCTGCTTGAGGGCGCGCTCGCCGACCTGGGTATAGGCCACCCCGGCGGCCCCGTAGAGGCGCGTGGCGATGCGGGCGATCTTCTCCTTGAGCGGGAGAGTCGGTTCGTAGAGCGGGGTGAGGCCGTGTGGGTCGTCGAGTGCGGCCAACACCGCGTGGGCCAGCTCGAGCCCTCCCTCACCCCCCTTGGCATAACAGTCTGCCAAGGCAAAGCGCAGACCCTGACTGGCGGCAAAGTCGGCGAGCCGTTGCAGTTCGGCATCTGTGTCGTCGGCGAAGCGGTTGAGCGCAATCACCGGGTTAAAGCCGTGGAGGGTAATGTTCTCCACGTGTTTGGCGAGATTGTCGAGGCCGCGCTCAACCGCGCCGGGATCGGCTTGCTGGTAGTCCTCGGCGCCACCGTGATAGCGGAGCGCCCGCACCGTCGCCACCAGCACTACCGCCTCGGGGGCGAACTCCGCCTGGCGCGCTACCACATTGAAGAACTTCTCCGCCCCCAGGTCCGAACCGAAGCCTGCTTCGGTCACCACGTAGTCGGCGTAGCCGAGCGCCATGCGCGTCGCCAACACCGAGTTAGCGCCGTGGGCGATGTTGGCAAACGGTCCCATATGCACGAACGCCGCTTGCCCTTCGATGGTCTGCACCAGGTTGGGTTTAAGGGCGTGGGCCAGCAGCGCGGCCATGGCCCCTGGGACTTTGAGGTCGCGGGCGTAGATCACCTTTTTGTCATAAGTTGTCCCGACACGCATAGCACCTAGCCGTACCTTTAGGTCCTCGATATCGCGCGCTAGCGCCATGATCGCCATCACCTCGCTCGCTGCGGTGATGTCAAAAGCACTTTCGCGTGGCACGCCGTGAGCAGGCCCACCCAAGCCCAGCACGACTGACCGCAGCGCCCGGTCGCTGCTATCCAGCACGCGCCTTACCTCGATGCGGCGCGGGTCGAGCCCTAGGGCATTCCCCTGCTGTAAGTGATTATCCACCACGGCGCAGAGCAGGTTGTTGGCTGCGGTAACGGCGTGAAAGTCGCCGGTGAAGTGCAGGTTGATCTCTTCCATCGGCACCACCTGCGCGTAGCCGCCGCCGGTGGCCCCACCCTTGATACCGAAGACCGGGCCGAGCGAGGGCTCCCGCAGCGCCACGGCCACCCGCTTGCCGAGCCTGCCGAGCGCCTGCGTCAGGCCGATGGAGATAGTGGTCTTCCCTTCGCCCGCTGGCGTCGGGGTGATGGCGGTGACTAGAATCAGCCGCCCTCGCTCTGCTGGCGGGGGGCCCTCGACCTTGGCGATAGTCGTGCCGTAGGGGTAGAGCCGCTCGAGCGGTATCCCGAGCCGCGTTGCTATCTGGGTGATCGGTTTGGGCTGGCTAGCCTGGGCGATAGTGCTATCGGTCATACATACAGTGTATACGGAGCCCTGGCTTGTAAGCGTGCCCTGGCCGATGACGCCCAACGATCACGGTCCACTACGCCAGCGCTACCTAGCCGCCCACAAGAGCCCGCGCGTAGTCAGCGTCCACACCTCAGGCAGCTCGAGCTCCTTGGCGACGTGGCCCAAGGAGCTGTAAAAGACGCGCCCCAGCCCCCACCGCCGCTTCCAGACCACGGGCATCACCACGCCGGCTATCCACGGCAGATACTTGCCATTAAAGGTTGTCGTAGCCAGCACTTCGTTAGCAGGATCGACGTGCAGATAATACTGCTCGGAGCGCAGCTGAAAATCGCGCAGTCCGGCGACTATCGGGTCGTCGGGCCGGGTGATATTGACCTCGTAGTCGATGATGTTCCCCGGATGGCCGACAAACTGCCCGCCGACCATGAACTGGTAATCGGTGCTCTGGCGAAAGGCGTCGGCCATGCCGCCGTGCCAACCCGCCAAGCCGCTACCCAGCTCGACCGCCGCCAGGAGGCCTTGCTCCTGCTCCCTAGTGATTTCTCCCATCGTCCAGACCGGCACGATCAAGTCAAAGCCCTGCAAGTAGGCCGCGTCCGCTAAGGGCTCGAGCCTATCGACCCTGGTGACTTCAAATCCCTCGCCTTGCAGGTACTCATGTACACGCTGGCTGGACTGAGCGGGCTCGTGCCCGGCCCAGCCGCCGTAAAAGATAAAGGCTCGTTTCATCTTGACTCCTTTAACAGTTCGCTTAGCCGCCAAGGATCGGTTTCTGGCCAAGGCTCCTTAGCTTACCTCCGCCCAGCCCTACGGTTGCCGCAAAGTCTTCGGCTCAATAATTATAAAGTTGGACTTGACATATAATGATTAATGGTTTATATTCTTGACGAGAAGGAGGTTGTCATGTTGAACCTGACCCTGACCACCTTAGCGCTGAACGAGGCGCACGCGAAGATGGCCCGTTACCAGCAGGATGCTGCTATCTACCGCGCCATGCCGCGCCGCTCGCTCCGCAGCCGCGCCGCCGAAGCGCTCAGACAGCTAGCTGACCGGCTCGAGCCTCACCTCGTACCTCACCTTCAGCCGCTCAATGCCGAATCCTAAGCCGTCATGAGCCAGCTTATCGAGGTGCGCGATATCGCCAAGAGCTACCGCCAGCGTCAGGGTAGCCAAACCGTCAAGGCGCTAGGCGGGGTCTCATTTAGCGTGCAACGCGGCGAGGTGCTGGGGTTGCTCGGCCCCAACGGCGCCGGCAAGACCACCACCATTAAGACCATCTGCGGGCTCATTGTGCCGGACTCCGGGACGGTGACAATTGACGGCTTTGATGTCCAGCGCGAGCGCTTAAAGGCGCTACGCTCGATCAGTGCGGTGCTGGAAGGCAACCGCAACCTCTACTGGCGGCTTACCGTCAGGGAGAATCTCGAGTACTTCGCGGGCAACCGGGGCGCCTCGCGTCGGCAGGTGCGGGCGCAGATCGAGGAGTTGCTAAGGCAGTTTCGGCTCGCTGACAAAGGCAACGAGCTAGTTAATCACCTCTCGCGTGGCATGCAACAGAAGCTGGCGATTGCCGTAGCGCTGTTGGCCGGAAGCGAGATTATCCTGCTCGATGAGCCGACTCTGGGCCTCGATGTTGAGGCGGGCTACGAAGTCCGCCAGCTCCTGCGCGACATCGCTAACAACCAAGGGCGGACCCTGATCATCAGCAGCCACGACATGCCGGTAGTGCAAGACCTCTGTCAACGGGTCGTGATCATCTCCGGCGGGCGGGTGGTAGCCGACGACCAGGTCAGCAACCTGCTCAAGCTGTTCGCGACACGCGCCTACCAGGTCACCCTGGGGGCCCCGCTAAGCAGTGCGCAGCTGAGCCGCCTGCAAGCCCGCTTCACCGCCAGCATCGATCATCCTGCCAAGACTGTGGTGCGCGTTAATCTCGAACATGGCGAGGATATCTATGAGCTGATTGAGATCTTGCGGCTCGAGCGCACCCCGGTCGAGGCCATCGACCGCACCACGATTAACTTCGAGCAGGTGTTCTTGCAGGTTATTAACGGCGCCAAGCCGCTGGAGGAGACCCATGCTCTATAACGTCCTGGTGGCCAACAGCCGCAAGGTGATCATCGAAATGCAGCGCTACCTGCCCAATACCCTGAGCCTGGTGGCGACCTTTTACATCATCTTCCTGGCCATGTTCTTCGGCATCAGCATCATCGGCGATCCGGCTACCGCCGAGGCCAACATCCAGTTCGTGATCATCAGTAACGCCTTCTGGTTCTTGGCCATCATGGCCATGACCTCGATGGGCTGGGAGGTCACCACCGAGGCGACGCGCGGCACCTTAGAGCAGTTAGCGATGTCGCCGGTGGGCTTGCCCGCCATCTTGCTAATGCGGATGGTCGCCAACATCGCCACCCAGCTCGTCATCATCGCGGCGATGCTGGTGCTGGTGATGTGGACCGCGGGTCAGTGGCTCAACTTTGATCTCGCTATGGTTCCCATCTTGCTGCCGACCCTAATTAGCATGATCGGCATCGGTTACGTGGTAGCCGGGCTGTCGATCATCTTCAAGCAGATTCAGGCGCTGTTGCAGATTATACAGTTCGTGTTCTTGGGCATGACCTTCGTTCCGCTCTCGGTCTTGCCCTGGCTCGAGCTAGCCCCCTTCGTTAAGGGGGTCGATCTGACCCGTCAGGTGATGACCCAAGGGCTTGGCCTCGGTGACCTCGGCGCTCTGGATTGGCTGTCGCTCATCGCTAACGCGGCGGTCTACTTCTCGCTGGGGTTAGTGTTCTTCCGCTGGTGTGAGCGCGTAGCCCGGCGACAGGGTCTGCTGGGGCAGTACTGAACAGACACCCCGAAAAGTCTGTTGACCCACCAGCGGGAAGCAAGAATGGGGGCAAGTCGGTCAGCAAGTCATCAAGAGAGGCCAAGGCCGTCAAGCCGTCAAAGGGGGGGTTGACATACCTCGCGGTAAATGTGTAAACTAGCGATTGCCGCTCAAAAGAGGGCGGCGAGCACAATGACAAGCGAATAGAAGTGATTGAGCATCCAAAACGCAAGCGAGTTGTACTCGAATTCTTGCGTGTCCGACATAACTAACATTAAGGTTAAGTTACTAAGGGCGCACGGTGGATGCCTTGGCAGTCGAACCGATGAAGGACGTGGCTACCTGCGATAAGCCTCGGTGAGCTGGAAGCAAGCTTTGACCCGAGGAT
>JAGXSJ010000163.1 GCA_018333895.1 Truepera sp. | reverse complement strand
TTGGCTCCTATGGAGAACGCGATAGTCTCGCCTTCGGTGCGGCTAGCGGAATGGGCTGAGCAGCGCGTAGGGCTCTTTGTCGATACCCAGAACCTCTACTATGCAGCGCGTGAGAACTATGGCCAGCACGTCGATTATGAGCAGCTCATGGCGGTAGTGGCGCGAGGCCGGAGGCTCGTTCAAGCCTCGGCCTATGTGGTGGAGCGTGAAGGCGAGTCGACCGCTTTTGGCTTTATTACCAAGCTCTCCACCCTGGGCTACCGGGTAAAGCGCCGCAAGGTGCGCATCCACCGCAGCGACAACGGCGGGCGCCCGGTGCTTGAAGGCGACTGGGACATGGGGATCGCCGCCGATATGGTGCGGGCCTGGGACCGCCTCGACGTGGTGGTGTTGGCTAGTGGCGATGGCGACTTTGCGCCCATCGTGCAATTGGCGCAAGAGCGCGGTTGCCGGGTGGAGGTGATGGCCTTTCGCGAATCCGCCGGACAGTCCCTGATCGACCTGGCCGACGTCTTTGTCAATCTCCCCGAGCTACCTAGGATCTTCGTGCGCCACCCGCTGGTAGCTGATGGTGAGCCAGAAACCCGGCCATCGCTGTGACTACCGCTGTGCCGGTCCAGGTGATGGTGCGCTGGCCGGCTGACAAAGAGGCGCTGCTGGCGGTGGGCGGGCCACGGCTAACACCTCAAGAGCTGCGCGACACGCTCGATCCATACGAGTTTATTTGCCGCCGCCGCGGTTTCGGCGGCCCCGCTCCGGAGGTGGTCGATGGTCAACTAGCAGTAGCTCGCCAAGGAGTTGAGCAAGACCTCGCCCGTCTGGCGGAGGTCCACTCCCGGTTACGCACGGCGCGAGAACGGCTGCTCGCGCCTGGGAAGGAGACGGCATGAAGGCAGTAACGAAGCTTATTGTGGCTGCAGCGCTAGTGCTGCTGAGCGGCACGGCCCTGGCCCAGATCACCATCACTTATTGGCAGTTCGACTTTGCCACCCGCGTTGAGGCCATAAACCAGCTCATCGCCCAGTTCGAGGCAGAAAATCCCGGCATCAGGGTGGTGCATGAGACCTTCCCCCACGCCGCCTACGCGGAGCAGGTGGCGGTGGCAGTGCCGGCCGGCCAAGGGCCTGATGTGGCGCAACTGTTCTATGGCTGGCTGCCGATGTGGGCTAGAGCCGGGTTGGTCAAGCCGCTCCCCGAGCAGTTCTTTGACACTGCCACAATCGACGCCGAGTTCGTCCCCATGGTGCAGGTCGCCAAGATCGATGGCGTCTACTACGGCCTGCCGACATCGGTGCGCACGCTAGCCCTGTTCTACAACCGGGACAAGCTCGAAGCTGCGGGCTTTAGCCAACCTCCTAGCACCTGGGACGAGCTGATCGAGGTCGCTAAGGCGCTGACCGTGAGGGTCGGCCCGCGCTTCACTCAGATCGGCTTGGGTGTCGCCCCGGCTGGGCAGGACCATCACTTAATCCGCGAGGTATTAACCCGCCAGTTCGGCACGCCGCCTCACAGCGAGGACGGCAGGCAGGTGCTCTTCGGCAACGAGGCTGGGCTAGCGGCATTCGAGTTCTACACCAGCTTGATTACCGAGCATGAGATCGGCGTGATCGAGTTCGTGCCCGGCGCCGGCGGCTACCGCGAGGGGTTTAGGTCGCTCGAGAACATCGCCATGATCATTGATGGCTCGTTCGCCGTCGGCGACACCGCCGCAGTGGCCCAGTTTACCTGGGGTGTGGCGCCCATCCCTACTCTGGATAACGGCGTGAGGGCCAACTTCGGCTCGTTCTGGATGAACGGCCTTACCCCCAACGCCTTCCGCGACCCCGCCATCCTGGAGGCGAGCGCCAAGTTCTTAGAGTTCATCACCCGGCCCGAGGCCATGAGAATCAAGCTCGAGCTGGTCGGCGAACTCCCGGCCAGGCGAGAGCTGATAGACGATCCCCAATTGGTAGTTGATCCGGTCTTCGAACCGTTTGTTGCTGCCCTGGCCTATGCCACCGCCACCAGGTTTGTTGACGAGTTAGCGCAGCGCCGGGTCATCATCGATGCGGTGAACCGCGTCGTCATGGAAGGGATGGACCCTGCCGAGTCGTGGCGCCTGGCTGCGCAAGAAGAGCAGGGCATTTTGGACCAGTTCCACCGGCAATGATCAGCCGCTAGCTAGCGATTGAGAAGTAGGTGGTGGGGAAAGTTCCACTTCCTACTTCCCACCTCTTACTTGAGGGGCGTAGATCGAGTGACGACACCTGGCAAGAATGCCAAGCCTGTCCTGACGCTGGCCCGCCGCGAGGCGCTGTGGGCCTATCTCTTTTTGCTGTTGCCGCTGGCCTTTTTCCTATTGGTCCGCTTCTGGCCGACATTGCAAGCGTTTCAACTATCGCTCTTTACCTGGCATGTTGACCCTCTCCAGCGCCAGTTCGTAGGGCTAGGCCACTATCAGGAGATGCTCGGCGAGCCCAGGCTACAGCGGGCACTCCTTAACACCTTGCTCTACACCCTTATCATCGTGCCGGCGCAGCTCGTGCTGGGCCTGAGTATAGCTACCTTGCTCCAGTCTGTAACGGCTTTCAAAGGGCTCTTTCGCGCCATCTATTTTGCGCCGTATGTCACACCGGCGGTGGCCGTGGCCTGGGTATGGAGCTGGCTGTACTCGGTCAATTTCGGAGTTTTCAACAATCTGCTCTTCGAGTGGAGCCTGTTCTGGGAAGCGCGCGGCATTCCTTGGCTCAGCATCGCTCCGCAGCCGTTCCTCACCTCGCCGAGTCAGGCGCTCTTAGCGGTTGCTGTAGTGGTGATCTGGCAAGGGCTGGGGTTCCAGGTAGTGATCTTCCTGGCCGGGTTGCAGGGGATCCCCAGGATGTACTACGAAGCGGCCCGGATCGATGGCGCCAACCCGTGGCATCTGTTCCGCCACATCACCGTGCCGCTCCTGAACCCGGTCATCGTCTTTTCGGTAGTGATCTCAACCATTGCCTCGTTACAGCTCTTTGATCAGGTGGTTAACATCAGATTCCTCGACCAGGGCGGGCCGTTAAACAGCACCCTGACCATCGTGCTCTACCTGTACCAAGAGGCCTTCGGGCGCTTCAGGTTTGGTTACGCTACTGCAGTCGCAGTGCTGCTCTTTATCTTGGTGTTAGTGGTTACCATTGTGCAGTTCAAGCTGATCAGCCGCCGGGTGGACTACTGATGCGCCTCAAACTGACCACGGTAGTGGCCTATCTGCTGCTGCTCATCGGCAGCTTGGTGATGGTCTTCCCCTTTGCCTGGATGGTCATGAGCTCGTTCAAGGAGGCGCGTGAGATCTTCGCGCTGGGCTTTTGGCCCAGCGCCTGGAGTTTCGATAACTACCGCGAGGTGCTGTTTCGCACCGCTTTCCCGCGCTGGTTCTTAAACAGCCTGATCGTAGCCACCATCACCACGACCTCGGTGCTCTTTTTCTGCTCGCTGGTCGGCTACACCCTGACCTGGCTGCGCTTTCCGGGGCGCACCCTGATCTTTGTGCTGATGCTATCGACGCTGATGGTGCCGACCGAGATGCTGGTGATCCCCTGGTATGTAATGTCGGTCAACTACGGCTGGGTCAACACCTTCTGGGGGTTGATCTTCCCCGGCCTGATCCCGGCTTTTGGGGTGTTCTTGATGCGCCAGTTTTTCCGAACCTTGCCGCGTGACCTCTTTGATGCGGCGCGGGTCGATGGCATGAGCGAGTTTGGGCTATTCTGGCAGATCGGCCTGCCGCTGGTCCGCCCGGCCCTGGCCGCCCTGGGCATCTTCGCCTTCATCGGCAACTGGAACGCCTATCTGTGGCCGCTAATCATCGCCAAATCTAACGACATGCGCACCGTTCCGGTCGGCATCTCGCTCTTTTCCGGCGAGGCGGGGGCGGCCTGGCACCTGATTATGACCGCCAACGCGCTCGCTATCCTCCCGGCGCTGGCGGTGTTTGTCATTTTCCAGAAGCAGATCATCGAAGGGGTGGCGCTGACCGGCGTGAAGGGCTAGTAGCGCTGGCGGCATAGTTGACCTGGGCACGGGCTAAGGTAGCGGCTCGCCAGGCACCGCAGCCGACAAGTCGATATCTAGTACCATGCGCGGTAAAGACACCCTAGGGAAGGAGGCGGGGCTGGCGCAAGATAGTAAGGCCGCGCGCCGCCACCGCTAGGCCGGCCAACGCCACGGCCCAGGCGCCCCAGGTGTCGCTGCCGGCCCAGAACAGGATCAGCAGAGCGAGGTAGCCGAAGCCGGCGCCAAACGGGATGGGGTAGATGGCCTTGCGCCGCGTCCGCCAGAACAGGGCGTAGTACAGCGCGGCGATTGCCAGGCCGATAGCCGCTGCTATCAGAGTTTCGTCCCAGTCGTACAGCAGCAGAAACCCAACGCTCGGGGCGATGCCGCCTCCACCGCGAAAGCCGAAATAAAGGGGCCAGTTGTGACCAGCCACTACCGCCGCGGCTAGCGCTGGGATCAGCCAGGGCTGGTCCCCTAATTGGCTCAAGACGAAGACTAGCGCTCCCTTTAGCACGTCCAGAATGATGACCGCGGCGGCCCAGGCCGGCCCCATCTGCCGAAATACCCCAGAGCCGCCCGGCAGGTCTTTGGTACGGATATCGGCGCCGCGGAGGCGGCTCAGGATTACACCGAAGGTCAGCGAGCCGATCAGGTAGGCTGCCAAGATTAGTAGCGCTGCGGTCATAACCTAAGCATAACCGGATTAGTTAGCGCAGGCTTAGCCTACAGCGCCACTTATGAGCGCGATACCGGGGTCGTGGTCACCGGTACTAAGACTTATCTCACTAACAACAGCGCCAGTACCCCGCCTAGCGCGGCGTAGAGCAGCGCCGGGCCGAGCGTGCGGCGCAGCACCTGCCCCTCTTTACCGGCTAGCCCCACGGTAGCCCCAGCAGCGATGATGTTGTGGGGGCAGATGATGTTGCCGACCGCCGCACCGAAACCTTGCGCGCCGAGGAGGGTAAGTGGAGGGAGCTCGAGCGCCCTGGCGGTAGCTAATTGAAAGTCGCTAAAGAGGATGTTCGAGGCAGTCGCCGAGCCGGTCACAAAAGAGCCCAGCATGCCCACCAAGGGAGCCAGCAGCGGGTAACCGGCACCGGCCAGGTTGGCGGTTGCCTCGGCCAGGGTAGTGATCATGCCGCTGTGCAGCATCAGCCGGGAGAGACCTAGCATGGCCAAGAGCGCCAGCGTCACCGGTGCAATTTGCGCCAGCGCCCCGCCCATGGCCTGCCGCACACTACTGGTCGGCACGCGCTGCACCAGTGCCGCGATGATAAAGCTCGCCAGCAGCAAGGTGCCGGGGTGATAGAGCGGCTGGATACTGCCGCTGAAGATGCTCAGCTCCCAACCTAGCCTCACGCTGGTTAGGGCCTCGTTGACGGGGGGCACTAGCCGCGTTACCAGCACTAGCCCGACCAGCGCTAGATACGGCGTTGCGGCCAGCAGCAGGTTGCCGGTGGGGGCCGCGTCTGCTACTGGTGTGGCTGACCGCCGCACCAGTGCCACGAAGGCCAGTCCACCGAGGAGTGCGCCGCCCAAAGTGGGTAGTTCGGGTCCGATCAGGTGAGCCAGCAGCACCATCGGCACCAGAAAAAATGCGGCAGCCGCTAGCGCTAGTCCCCAGGGGCGCTTGCCCGGGGCGGCTAGCCACATCACGATCAGCGCCATCAGCCAGCCTAGCAGCCCGTGGAAGAGGCTGGTAGTGGCTGCCAGCTCGGTGCCGTCAAAGCCGAGCGCAATCTGCGGCAGGACGGGTGTGCCCACCGCCCCGAACGATACCCCTACCGAATGACCGATCAGCGCTATGGTGACCGCCTGGATGGGGTTAAACCCGGCGCTTACCAGAAGCGGTGCCGCCAGCGCTGCTGAGGTGCCAAAACCGGCTGCCCCTTCGATGAACAGAGCAAAAAACCAGGCGACCAGTAGAGCGACTACCACTGGGTTCGTCGAGAGCCGGGCCATGGCGACTTGCAGGGTGGCCAGCGCCCCGCTCCGTTGTTGGAGCTGATGAATGCACAGCGCCGGGAAGATGATCCACAAGATAGTAAAGGCCGAAAAGCCGGCCTCTAGCAGCGCTCCACCGGTAGCTCCCAGGCCCAGCTCCGGCAGAATAGTCGTCCCATAACCAAAAGCCAGCCAGGCGATCAGCAGGGCCGCAGCCAGCCCCGATAGTCCGGCCTTAGCCGCCGACCAGCCAGCGCCTAGCATCAGTGTCAGGATGAGCAGAATAGGGAGAGCCGCTAGCGCGATCAGCATAGGGTAAAGTGCGCTCTGCTGAGGATAAAGAGAAGGTAAGGGGTCATGGCCGCCGAAAATCTATCACGGAAGTGCGGCAAAGTACAAGAGTTGACGCACTTGGCAGCCTGGGCATAAAATGCGCTTCGTAAGTTGAACTACGATTTTGCGCAAAGGAGGTAAGCGGCTATAATTGCGACCCATAACGCCGTTATGCACACTGACAAAGGGATGACGCGGCGCTGTTAGAGTGCCGCGGGGCTAGAGCGAAAGGAGTTTTGCATGTATAAGCGACTGTTGGCCGTGTTACTGGCCACCCTTTTCCTGAGCGCTAACGCTCAGCGCGTCGAGGTTCAGTTCTGGTACGGCCTTACTGGGCCGCTTGGCGAGTTGCTTGAAGCCATCACTGATGACTTTAACGCCTCACAAGACCGGTTCCAGGTCGAGGCCAGCTTCCGCGGTGCCTACCCAGAGACGATGGTCGCCGCCATCGCCGCCTTCCGGGCCGGAAACGCGCCGCATATCGTGCAGATGTTTGAGGTCGGTACGGCTACCATGATGCATGCCGGGGGCGCTATTTTGCCGGTTTACCAGCTCTTTGAGCGCACCGGCATCGCCTTTGACCCTGAGGTCTTTCTACCTGCCGTCCGCGGCTACTACAGCCTCCCCGATGGCCGCCTGATGTCGCTGCCCTTTAACAGCTCGACCGCCATCATGTGGTACAACCGGGACGCTTTCCGTGCCGCCGGTCTTGACCCTGATGCTCCGCCGCAGACCTGGACCGAGCTGCGCCAGGCGGCTAGGCAGATTGTGGCTTCCGGCGCTGCCAGATGTGGTTTTACCACCGCCTGGCCTACCTGGACGCAGTTTGAGCAGTTCAGCGCCATTCACAATGTGCCGCTCGCAACCCTGGCCAACGGTATGGCAGGGCTTGGTGCCGAACTGATGATCAACAGCCCGCTGCATGTGCGGCATGTGCAGAACCTGATCGACATGCAGGCGGAAGGGTCATTCACCTACGGCGGGCGCGATAGCTCGGCCGATGCGCTCTTCCCTGCGGGCGAGTGCGCTATTCTGCACGGCTCGTCGGGATTGCTGGCCCGCGTGCTGCGCGAGGCGCAATTTGACTGGGCCGTGGCGTACCTGCCCTACTACGACGATGTCGAGGGCGCACCGAAGAACTCGATTATCGGTGGAGCTAGCTTCTGGGTCATGACCGCCCCTGGCCGCACCGATGCGGAGTACCAGGCGGTGGCCGAGTTCTTCAGCTTTATTAGCCAGCCTGAAGTGGCCCGGCGTTGGCATGTCGAAAGCGGTTTCTTGCCCATCCGCTTCGATGTCTTTGAGCAGTTACAGGCCGAAGGCTTCTATGCCGCCAATCCTGGCCGGGACATACCGAAGCTGCAACTGACCCGCACCGAGCCGACCGAGAACTCGCGCGGCGTGCGGCTAGGCAACATGCCCGAGATTCGCAACATCATCCAAGAAGAGGTCGAACTAGCCCTGCAAGGCCAACAGACCGCCCAGCAGGCGCTAGACAACGCCGTGCGGCGTGGCAATGAGGTGCTGCGGGCGTTTGAACGCGCTCACCGCTAGCTGATAGCGAGGCAGGGGGTGATCCCCCCGGCCTTCCTTCGGCCGCCCCCCTTAACGAAGGGGGGTGACCCCCTGCCTCTAAACAGCTAAACCACCCAGGAGTCCCATCTTTGGAAAACCATCTGGTAAGGCTGGTTATTGGGGGCCGGTGGGTGTTACACTAGCCACTACTGACCACTGAACGGAGACCATGCAAAGGCGCGCCATCTACCCCAATAAACTCTTGCCGTATCTGCTGCTCGCTCCACAAATCATCATCACGCTTATCTTTTTCTTTTATCCGGCCGCTGAAGCGATCCGGCAGTCGCTCTTTATCCAAGACCCCTTTGGGCTTCGGGCGCAGTTTGTCTGGTTGGAGAACTTTAGCCGCATCCTGCAAGCCCCGCTCTACTGGGAAGCCGTCCGGGTCACGGTTATCTTCGCAGCCTCGGTCACCTTTTTGGCGATGGTCCCGGCGCTATTGCTTGCGGTGATGGCCGATCAGGTGGTGCGCGGCGCTACCGGCTACCGCACCCTGCTGGTGTGGCCCTACGCTATCGCACCGGCGGTCGCCGCCGTGCTCTGGCTTTTTATCTTTCACCCTAATATCGGCTACATTGGCCAAGGGCTGCGCCAACTCGGTATCCCTTGGGATTACCGCATCAACAGCAGCCATGCGCTGCTACTGGTCATTTTGGTCTCGGCCTGGAATCAGGTGAGCTATAACTTCCTGTTCTTCTTGGCCGGGTTGCAATCGATTCCTAAATCGCTCGTTGACGCGGCAGCCATTGACGGTGCCGGTGGGGTGCGCCGTTTTTGGTCGATCACCTTTCCCTTACTATCGCCCACCACTTTCTTTTTGCTGGTTGTCAACGTGATCTATTCGTTTTTTGGTACCTTCGGCGTAATCCATGCGCTGACTCAGGGCGGGCCCGCTCGAGCCACTACCACCCTGATGTACCAGATCTACCGCGACGGGATTATTAACCTCGACTTGGGCGGCTCCTCGGCGCAGTCGGTGATGTTGATGCTGGCGGTGATCCTCTTGACCGTGATTCAGTTCCGCTATATCGAGCGAAGGGTACACTACTAAGCTATGGGCAAGTTATGAGCGGCCAGCGCAACCGATGGCTTCCGCACCTGATCCTGATTTTGGGAGCGCTAGTCTTTGTCTTTCCGATCTACCTGGCGGTGATCGGCTCGAGCCACGACGCCGGCACCATTGGCCGCGGGCAGATGCCCTTGCTGCCTGGTGACCAACTGCTTACGAACTACCGCCAGGCGCTGGAGACCGGACAAGGCGAGCGCGTGCGCGCCACCCCGGCTGTGACCATGATGCAAAACAGCCTGATCATGGCCCTGGGCATCACCGTTGGCAAGATTATCATCTCGCTACTATCGGCCTTTGCTGTGGCCTTTTTTAACTTTCCGGGCCGGATGTTCTTCTTCTGGCTGATCTTTATCACCCTGATGCTACCGGTTGAGGTTAGGATCATCCCTACCTACGCGGTTATCGCCAACTTCGGCATGGTCAACACCTTTGGTGGGCTGATTATCCCCTTGATCGCCTCGGCTACGGCCACCCTGCTATTTAGGCAGTTCTTTTTAACCATTCCCGATGAGCTAGTTGACGCCTCACAGATCGATGGCGCTGGGCCGATGCGCTTCTTCTGGTCGATCTTGCTGCCGCTCTCGCGCACCAACATCGCCGCGCTTTTTGTGATCATGTTCATCTACGGCTGGAACCAGTACCTCTGGCCTTTGCTGATAACCACCAGCCGCGGCATGGAGACGATCGTCGTCGGCATCGTCAAGATGATCGGCACCGGTGAGGCGCAGACCGACTGGCACCTGATCATGGCTACGGCGGTGCTGGCCCTGCTGCCGCCGGTACTAGTGATTATCTTGATGCAGCGCTGGTTTGTGAAGGGGTTAGTGGACGCCGACAAGTAAAGCGAGCTTGACTTGGTGGTGATTGAGCTGCCCCTGCCGGTTGTCGTGAGCGGTTCTTGACCATGATGCTACCAGGCGACTCACGGTATCCGACAGCGCCCCCGCTGCGCCAACAGCGAAATGCCGTACTGGTAGCAGAAAATGCTCGCCAATGCTTGACAAGCCTCCCCCTGCTACCTATACTCAAGCGATGGTCTTTCGGTCTGCTGCGACCCTTAATCTAGCTAGCCTGCTCAAGCACGACCTTGGGCTAGGCGGCGAGGTCCACGGCGACGGGCTACTCATGCCCAGCGCCGAACTGCTTAAGGCCGACGGGCTCACGCTCCAGGAGCCGCTGCGCTGGCAGCTCACGGTTCACTCGAGCGGTGGTGATGACGACCTGCTAGTAACCGGCTCGGTGGCGGGGGTAGCGCTCTTGGAGTGCCGCCGTTGCCTGAGTGCGGTCAAGACCCCGCTAACGGCACGGTTTATCTACCCTATGGCCTACCGCCCTGGCAAGGCCGAACTGAGCCTGCTCGAGCGTGAGGGGGATGGCGACCTACTCATCTTCGGGCACCCCGAGGTCGATTTTGCCGTCCTGTTGACCCAGCTCTTTGCCATCGATTTGCCCTGGGCGATACTCTGTCAGCCGGACTGCCGGGGCCTGTCGCTGGCTGGGGTCAATCTCAACGAACACCCTGATGCCGCTAGTACCCCTGCCGAACCGGATAGAGATAAAGATTCGCCGTTCGGTATCTTGAAGGATTTAAAGGTATAAAGGAGCCCTATGGCTAAACATCCCGTACCCAAGAAGAAAACTTCCAAAGCCAGCCGCGATGCCCGGCGTAGCCATCACCACCTCACCCCCCCCAACCTGGTGCCCTGCCCGCAGTGCAAGGGAGTAAAGCCCGCGCATGTGGTCTGCCCGCACTGTGGCAGCTACGGCGGCAAGCAGGTTATTAAGGTAGAGGACTAGCTATTCAGCCAGTCCGCTTAGCGGGGCTGCCTAGCGCAGCCCCGCTCGGTTGAGGTAGGGTGATGCCGTGAGCAAGCTAGCAGGGATAACCGCCTTGGGGGCTTATGCGCCGAGCAAGGTGCTGACTAATGCCGACTTTGAAGCGATGATGGACACTAGTGACGAGTGGATCATCACCCGCACCGGCATCAAGCGCCGGCACATCGCCGCCGAGGACGAGTTCACCTCCCATTTGGCCATCAGCAGCGTAGCCGACCTGATCCGGCGCCACGGCGAGGGGGCGCTGGCTGGCGTGGATATGGTGATCGTGGCGACCAATACTCCGGACGCCCTGTTCCCGGCTACCGCCGCGCTGGTGCAAGATCACTTCGGGCTTAAAGCTGGGGCGTTCGATCTGCTGGCGGCCTGTCCGGGCTGGCTCTACGCGCTCTCAGTGGCCAAAGCGTATGTCGAGTCGGGTATGTGCCGGAAGGTCTTAGCGATCGGTGCCGAGGCGCTGACCAAGGTCATGGACTGGCAGGATCGCGCTACGGCGGTGCTGTTTGGCGACGGCGCAGGCGCTGCCGTGGTTGAGGCGGTACCGGCCCCTTACGGACTCAAGTCGTTTGTGTTGGGAGCCGACGGTTCGGGCGCCAACCAGTTGCACATTCGCGCGGTGGGCCGCTGCCTACCTAGTGGTGAACCGCTGGCTGAGCACCTGTACATGAACGGCCGCGAGGTCTATAAGTTCGCGGTGCGGGTGATGAATACCGCCACTATCGAGGCCCTGCAGCGGTCTGGGCTCCATAGCGACGAGATCGCGCTGTTTGTGCCGCATCAGGCCAATTTGCGCATCATCGAAGCGGCTCGCGAACGCCTCGGCCTCCCCCCTGAGCGGGTGGTCGTCACAGTAGACGAATACGGCAACAACTCCACCGCCAGCATCCCCTTGGCGCTGGCCCATGCTCTGGACGCCGGACGGATTAGTGACGGGGATAACTTGCTGCTGGTCTCCTTTGGGGCCGGGTTGACCTGGGCCGCCAACGTATTGACCTGGGGTGGAGCGTGGCACCAGTGATCGCGGCCATCTTCCCCGGCCAAGGCTCGCAAGCGGTCGGCATGGCACAGGAGTTCTATCGTCACAGCGCCGCCGCCAGGCAGCTGCTCGATCAGGCCGAGGCCGCCCTGCCCGGCCTGCTTAAGCTGATGTGGGAGGGGCCCGCCGAAACGCTTCAGCTCACTGCCAACCAGCAGCCGGCGCTGGTGGCGGCGGGGGCCGCAGCTTATGCCGCTTACCGGGAGGCGGGTGGCGCAGCGCCGTCATTCGCTGCCGGTCACAGCCTGGGCGAGTTCACCGCGCATGTGGCAGCGGAGTCGCTCGAGCTAGCTACCGCGGTGCGGCTGGTGCGCCAACGCGGCCTTTACATGCAGGAAGCTGTCCCTGCGGGGCAAGGCGCCATGGCCGCAATTATGAAAGTAGGTCGTGAAGTAGTTGAGCAGAGCTGCGCCGAGACCCTGGGAGTGGTGGAGGTTGCTAACCTCAACCACCCGGAGCAGACCGTTATCTCCGGCGAGGCCAAGGCCGTGCTGGCAGCTACCGAACGACTCCAGCAGGCCGGGGCCCGGGTCGTCCCGCTAAAGGTCTCCGCGCCGTTCCACTGCCGCCTGATGGCGCCGGCAGCCCACCGCCTAGCTCACGACCTAGCGGCGGTGAACTTTAAGCCGCTAGCGTTCCCGATTGTGTGCAACGTGACGGCTGAGGTTTTGACTGACAGCAGCCAGGCTAGTGCGCTGCTGCTAAAGCAAGTTACCGCGCCGGTGCGCTGGGTAGAGAGCGTAGCGCGTCTCCATGCGCTAGGGGTGAGGTGCTTCATTGAGTTTGGCTCCGGCAAGGTGCTGTCGGGCTTAGTCAGCCGCATCGTGCCGGACGCTGAGGTTAAGGCGGTAGTGGAGATGGCCAGCTTACAGGAGGTGCTATGAAAACGGCACTAGTGACAGGCTCGAGCCGCGGCCTGGGGCGGGCCATAGCCAGTGAGTTGGCCCGGCGCGGCTACACCCTAGCGGTACACTCGCGCTCCGCCGAGTCGGCGCAAGCGGTGGTGACGGCCATCCGCCAGGACGGCGGGACGGCTGAAGCCTTCGCCGCCGATATCAGTCAGGCGGCGGCCTGCCAGGAGCTTATTACCGCCGTCACTCAGCGGCTAGGCGGTCTGGACGTGCTGGTCAACAACGCCGGTATTACCAAAGACACCTTAGCGTTGCGCATGAAAGACAGCGACTGGACCTCGGTCATAGATACCGACCTATCCAGCGCCTTTTACCTGTCGCGCACGGTGCTGCGGGGGATGCTGTCGCGCAAGTGGGGCCGGATCGTTAACATCAGCTCGGTGGTGGGCCTAGTGGGCAACGTCGGCCAGGCTAACTACGTGGCGGCCAAGGCCGGCCTGATCGGTCTCACCAAGGCGCTCGCTAAGGAGTATGCCAGCAAGGGGATCACGGTCAATGCGGTGGCGCCCGGCTTCATCACCTCGGATATGACCGCCGAACTTACCGAACAGCTCAAGGCCGCCTATCTGGCGCAGATCCCGGCGGGGCGCTTCGGCACCCCAGCAGAGGTCGCGCACACGGTGGCCTTTTTAATCAGCGACGAGGCTGCCTATATCAACGGCCAGACACTAGTTGTTGATGGGGGTATGGTGATGGCGTAGTTCGGAGGTCTATGTTACAATCCCAAAGATTTACTGCCCCTAGGGGTAGCGTTATATATTAGTTAGCGTAAGACTCATCAGGAGGAAGGTTATGGACGAAGGCCAGATTCTTGCCAAGATTAAGAAAGTGGTAGCGGATAAGCTTGATGCCGCCCCAGAAGACATCGTTGAGAGCGCTGCGTTTGTAGACGACCTCGGCGCCGATTCGCTCGACGTGGTCGAGCTGATCATGGCGCTCGAAGATGAGTTTGGCCTGGAGATCAGCGACGAGCAGGCCGAAGGCATCCGCACAGTAGGCGATGCCGTAAGGTTTATCGCCTCACGCTAAGTCTGCTTACGCCCAGGGTCGCCCGTGGGTAAAGAGAGGCCGAGATGAAGCGAGTAGTGGTGACAGGGGTTGGCCCGGTGACACCGATCGGTGTGGGGGCTGAAGCTTTTTTGGCGGCACAGCACCAGGCTAAGAATGGGATCCGCAAAATCACCCGCTTTGATACCCGTGAGCTGACTACCCAGATTGCGGGCGAGGTCGAGGTAGCGGTAGAGGAGTATCTCGAACGCAAAGAGGCCAAGCGTCTGGATCGCTATGTGCATCTGGCGCTGATCGGCGCTGCGCTGGCTCTGCGCGATGCCGGCCTCAGCGAAGCCGAAGTGGCCGGCGAGCATGCCGGCACCTGTATCGGCAGCGGCATCGGTGGGATCGAGACCTGGGAGGAGCAGTCGCGCATCCGCTTTGAACGGAACATGATGCGGGTGAGCCCGTTTTTTATCCCTATGTTGATCGCTAATATGGCTAGCGGCCATGTGGCCATGCGCTACGGCCTGCTCGGCCCCAGCAGCACCGTGGTTACGGCCTGCGCCACTGGCTCGGGGGCGGTTGGCGATGCCTACCGCATCATCCAGCGCGGTGAGGCCGAGATTATGCTGGCCGGGGGCAGTGAAGCCGGAGTGACCTACATGGGGATTGGCGGCTTTGCGGTCATGAAGGCGCTCTCGACCCGCAACGATAGCCCTGAGACGGCCAGCCGCCCGTTTACCGCCTCGCGGGACGGTTTTGTAGCTAGCGAGGGAGCAGGCATCTTAGTGCTCGAAGAGTATGAGCGGGCCACAGCGCGTGACGCCCGCATTTACGCTGAGGTCGTTGGCTATGCTACCAGTGCTGATGCCCATCACATCACCGCTCCTGCCCCTGGTGGGGCTGGCGCAGTGCGCTGCATGCGTTGGGCCATTAAGTCTGCTGGTATCAGCCCGGAAAAGATTGGCTATATCAACGCCCATGGCACCAGCACCCCGGCTAACGACCTCAGCGAGACGTTGGCGATCAAGGGGGTGTTCGGTAGCAAAGCGCCGCCGGTCTCCTCCAGCAAGTCGATGATCGGGCATACCCTGGGTGCGGCGGGCGGCATCGAGGCTATCGCTACCGTTCAGGCCATCTACTCAGGGGTGTTGCCGCCGACCCGCAACTATCTCGAGCCAGATCCGGAGCTGGACCTTGACTACATTCCCAACGAGGCGCGGGCGCAGCAGGTCGACTATGCCCTGAGTAACAGCTTCGCCTTCGGTGGGCAGAATGCGACGCTGGTCTTTAAGCGGATGTAGTGCCCAGCCCGCGGTGATATAGACGGGCAACGGCATGAATGACGAAAGGTTGTAGGGAGGGCGAACTTCAGCGAAGCGCCGAGGGTTCTCCGCCGTCCAAGGTTCGCCCCTACCTGTGACGAATCGTCTTTGCCCGTGCGAAGTATAGTGGCCTGGCTTAGCCTCCTGGTCCTTGCTCTCCCGGGTGATAAAAGAGGGCGACCACGTGGGGTCGCCCCTACTCGAATACTGATTTTCAGAGGGGTTGCCATGAAAGCCATCATTGTCGAGCCCACCCCGCCGGACTACCCGCTCCGCTGGGCTGAGGTCGCGGCCCCCACCCCCCAAGACGGTGAGGTGCTGGTCGATGTTTATGCTACTGCCGTCAACCGCGCCGACCTAGCGCAGCGCACCGGGCACTACCCGCCACCACCCGGCGCGCCGGAGATTTTGGGGCTCGAGCTTTCCGGTGTGATCAGCCAGCTCACGCCGGGGGTGAGGGGCTGGCAGGTTGGCGACCGCGTCTGCGCCTTACTTAGCGGCGGCGGCTACGCCGAGCAGGCGGTAGTGCCCCAAGGGCTGTTGATGCCGATCCCTAAGGGCTGGAGCTTAGTGCAGGCGGCGGCCATGCCGGAGGTGTTCTTTACCGCGTTCTTGAACCTGTTTAGCGAGGCGCGGCTTGAACCGGGCGAGACGGTGCTGATCCACGGCGGGGCCAGCGGCGTGGGCACGGCGGCCATTCAGTTGGCGCGCCAGGCCGGCTGCCGGGTGCTGGCGACGGCCGGGAGCGCCGCCAAAGTTGCGGCCTGCTACCGACTAGGAGCGGAGCTGGTGGTGAACTATCGCGAGGCGGACTTTGGCGAGGTCATCGCCGAGCAAGTCAGCGGTGTCGATGTAGTGCTCGACATGGTCGGGTCCGGCTATCTGGCGCGTAATATCAAACTGCTTAACACCGGTGGGAGGCTGATCTTTATCGCTACGCTGGGCGGCAGCCGAGCCGAAATCGACATCCGCGAGCTGATGCGCAAGCGGCTGCTCCTTAAGGGCTCGACGCTCAGGGCGCGCCCGCTAGCGGAAAAGATCGCTCTCAAAGAGGCCTTCATGGCCCGCTGCTGGCCGGCCATCGAGTCCGGCGAGGTTGCGCCGGTCATCGACCGCGTGCGGCCGATTACCGAGGCGGAGGCCGCTCACGCCCTGCTGCAGCGCAACGAGACCATCGGCAAGGTGGTGCTGGAGATAAAAACGCTTTGAGGGGACCTCCGCCGGGGGGGCAGCGGGGTGCGGAGATGCAACCCTCAAAGCAAGGGGAAGTATACGACCCGCCCCGCTTGCGAACTCTTACAAAGCGACAGCCTTAAACCTGATGCTCGCTGCGGGCGGCTACTGTTCGCGGACTCCGCCGCCCGAATTTGCGGACCAGCTCGAGCTCGCTCAACACTAAGGCGGTCGGGCGCCCGTGCGGGCAGGCCCAGGGGGTGTGGCACTGCGCCAGGGCGTCCAGTAGGGCTTGCGCACCGGCGCCGCTGAGGCGGTGCCCAGCCCGGATAGCGGGCAGGCAGGCCAGCCGGGCCAAGACGCGCCGCCAGGCCTCCTCCCAGTCGCGGCGCCCCAGCGCCCCCTTGACCACCTCGGCCAGCAGCTCGGGGTGGCCCACCAAAAAGGCTGGCACTGAGCGGAGCCGCCAGGTGCCGCCGCCGAAGGGCTCGAGCCCCAGCCCGGCGGCTGCGAGCGCCTCGTGCCGCTCGCGGTAGCCGGCCTCCTCCTCGGCGCTGAGCTGCAATAGCTCGGGGTAAGCGAGCGCCACCGGTGGCTCGCTTAAGTAACGTTGTTGCAGCTCCTCAAAGATAACGCGCTCGTGCGCGGCGTGCTGATCTACCACCCAGAGCTGGCCGGGCGAGGCGGCCAGCAGATAGAGGTCCTGGTAGCTGCCCAGGTAGCGCAAGCGGGGGAAGCTGCTGCGCGGCGCTGCGCTTACCCCTTCCGCTACCTGAAAGTCGGGCAGAGTTGGCGTCAGCGGATGGCGGCTTAACATCGCTTCGACGCTCTGGCGCAGGGAGCGCACCACCTCGGCCTCGGCCAACAGGCGCACCTGGCGCTTATCGGGCGAGGTGTTGACCAGCACCTCTTCGGCGGGGATACTCAGGTTAATCACACCGACCGGATAGTGCCCACCAGGAATTAGCTCGCGATAGGCTTGCAGCAGCGCTCTAAGCAGCGCCTCCGGCCACTCCACCGGACGGCCGTTGACCGCCAGCAGCAGCCGGTCGCGGCGCGGGCGGGTCAGCTCGGGCCGCGACAGCAGCCCCTGTACCCGCTCCCCTTCGATAACCAACAGGCGATTGGCAGTAACCGGCCCCCACCAGAACTTGACCGCCTCAGTAAAGGTGCCGCCAGCGTAGACCCAGTGCTCTTGGCCGTCGAGCTGCACGCGGAGCTGAAGCGCCGGGTGGTGCAGCAGGTAGCGGCTCAGCAGCGCCAGCGCCTGGCGCACCTCTGGCGCGGGGGGCTTAAGCGCGGCCCGCCGCGCCGGGAGTCGAGCGAAGAGCTGCGTCACTTCGGCCCTCGTCCCGGCGGGCGCCGGGTGCTCACTAAGGGTCAGCTCTGGCCCTTCGGCGATCACGGTGGCGCCGCCTAGCTGTGCGCTGGGGCGGCTGGTCAGCTTCAGCCGCGCCGACATCCGGATAGCGTATAGCCCCTCGCCCCGAAAGCCCAGCGTGCTAATGGCTTGCAGCGACGTGAGCTTGGAGGTGCTGTGCGCTTCAACCGCTAGCGCCAGCTGGTCCCTAGGAATGCCCAGGCCGTTGTCGGTCACGGCGATGCGCGCCAAGCCCCCCTCGTCCAGTTCGACTGCCAGGCGGGTAGCGCTGGCGTCCAGGGCATTTTCCAAGAGCTCCTTGAGCACGTCTACGGGGCCGGTAACGACCTCACCGGCGGCGATCTCGCGGATCAGTTCGGGCGGCAGCTGGCGGATCATCGTGGGCGGGCAGGGATCCCTACTTTACTACTAGGCCTCGAGCCTGCTCTTGCAGCCGGTGCAGTAAGGTTAGCGCTTCTAGCGGCGACAGGCGGCTTACGTCCTGAGCCAAGAGCGCCTCGAGCACGGCCTTGGCCGCCTCATCTTGACCGGCCTGCAAGCCTGACAGCAAGGCACCTGCCCGCTCCAAGACCTTGGCTGGCACCCCGGCTAACCTGGCGACCTCCAGCCCGTAAGCCTTGCTGGCCGGACCCGGCAGCACCTGATGATAAAAGATCAGCCCACCGGCCGCCTCTTTGGCTGCCACGTGGTAGTTGCGGGCAGCTGGGAGGCGGCTGGCTAAGGTGGTCAGCTCAAAGTAGTGGGTGGCGATCAAGGTGTAGGCCTTGATCTTGTCGTGCAGATGCTCGGTCGCCGCCCAGGCTAGCGACAGGCCGTCAAAGGTGCTGGTCCCGCGCCCGATCTCATCGAGCAGTATCAGGCTGTGCGGGGTGGCGTTCTGCAGGATGCGGGCCAGCTCATCCATCTCGATCATGAAGGTGCTGCGCCCACCAGCGATATCGTCGGAGGCGCCGATGCGGGTGTAGATGCGATCAAAGATCGGCAACTCCGCTTGCTCTGCCGGCACGAAGCTGCCCACCTGCGCCAGCAGAGCGATCAGCGCCTGCTGACGCAAAAACGTCGATTTGCCGCTCATGTTGGGGCCGGTCAGGACCAGGAGCCGCTCGTTGGCCGACATCGTCAGGTCGTTGGGGATGAAGGGGTGATGCCGCTCGACCACGGCATGACGGCCGGCCCTAACCATGAAGGTGCCGTCGGTAGCCAAGGCTGGGCGGCAGTAGCGCTGCTGTGCTGCCACCTCGGCTAAGGCCGCGTAAGAGTCTAGCTCGGCCAACACCGCCCCTAGCTCGCGCACCGGCTCGGCTACTGCTGCTAGCTTACTGCGCAGCTCGCTAAAGACCTGGTACTCGCGGAGCCTGGCTGCCTCCTCGGCGCGCAAGATCTCCCGCTCGCGTTCGCGCAGGTCGCCGCGGGTGTAGCGCTGCCGGTCCTTAAGGGTCTGGATGGCGCGGTAGTCGGTCGGCACCAGATGGTAATAGGACCGGGTCACCTCGAAGTGGTAACCAAAAACGCTGTGAAAGCCCACTTTCAGGGTGGGGATGCCGGTCTGGTTGCGCTCCTCTTGCTCGAGCCCCGCCAGGGCAGCCCGGCCCGCCTCCGCCGCAGCGCGCAGCGCATCGAGCTGCTGGTCGAAGCCCTCCCGGATCAGCTCCCCCTCAGTGAGTTTGAGGGGCGGGTTCTCAAGTAGCGCCGCAGCGATCTGCTCGGCTATCCCGGCAAGATCGGGGAGGCGCAGCAGCAGTTCGCCCAGGGTGCGCTCGGAACAGGCCGCCAGCAGGCGCTTGATCGCCGGCAACAGCCCCAGGCTGCGGGCTAAGGCGATAAGGTCGCGGGCGCTGGCTCGCTCGGCGCTGAGGCGGGCGCCCAAGCGCTCTAGGTCGTGAAGTCGATGCAGCGCCTTGCGCACCTCACCGCGCAGCACGGCGTCTTTAACTAGCGCCGCGACAGCCTCCTGGCGCCTGGTAATCATGGCTATGTCGAGCAACGGGTGGCGCAGCCAGGCCCGAAGCAGCCGCCTCCCGGGGGCGGTGCGGGTGGCGTCGAGCACGCCGAACAGCGTGCGGTTGGGGTCGCTGCCGAGTGAGGGCTCGAACAGCTCGAGCGCGCGCATCGCCATCTCGGCAAGCTGCATCGAGGCACCGGGGTCGTAGCGCACGAAGCGCGTCACCTGCGGGAGCCCTTGCTGTGTGCTGCGCGCGTAGCCTAGAATCGCCCCGGCGGCCCGCCGCAAAGCCGGAGTGTCGAGCGTCAGCGGCACGCTGCCAAACTGCTCAAGCAGCGCCGCCGTGGCGCTGTCAAGCTCGAAGCGCGCCTGGCTGAACATGACCGGCAGCTGCTGCGTAAAGCCCTCGCGCACCTCCAGCGGGTCGTACAGCTCGGGGGCTAGCAGCACCTCGGCCGGGTGATAGCGCAGTAGCTCGTCCAAGAGACTGCTCTTGCTATAGAGATGGGCGCCGCGAAACTCGCCGGTGGAGACGTCCAACAGGGCCAGAGCGTAGCCGTCGCCGGTCGCCACCGCCGCCAGGTAGCTAGCCTCCGGGCGGAGTAGCTTCTCGTCACTGACGGTGCCGGGGGTAATGAGCTGAGTCACCTCCCGCTTAACTAGCCCTTCGGCCAGCGCTGCATCCTCGACCTGGTCGGCTACCGCTACCTTAAACCCCTGGCCCAGGAGCCGCTCGAGATAGCTGTCAATGCTGCGGATCGGAACCCCGGCCATCGGCGTGGTGAAGTCCTTGCTGGTCTTGTGCGTCAGCACCAGATTGACGGCCCGTGCTAGCCGCTCGGCGTCCTCACCGAAGCACTCGTAGAAGTCGCCGACCTGAAACAGCAGCAGGTAGTCAGGGTAGCGCTCGCGCAGCTCGACGTACTGACCCAGCAGCGGAGGGAGTGGTCCAGACCCTTCGCCCTTGAGCATGCCGCCTATCATAGCGCAGCTCTTAACGGGCTTAGCCGAGAAAACGTGATCCAACTTAGCTCGATAGATGGGTGCGGCAGTTCTCGATCTCCTGATGGTGGCCGATCAACACGATTAGGCTGCCCTGCTATACGCGGCTCGGCTCAGTGAGGTATCGCCAACCAGAAGCTAGAGGCGCTCTTCCTGGGTCGGCTCGAGCGCCTGTGTGGGGCACTAGAAGCCTACCGCTACCTCGAGCTGGGGCGGGACGCGATCATCATGCGCCCTCCGAGTGTGTGATCTAAGCAGGGCTGGGTCATAGTCGCATTATGGTATAGCAAAGCGCCGGGGGGCATGAGCTGAGGCAGAGCCTAACCCAACGCTTGGGGAGTCTCCATAAGGCCTGCGCATCTCAGTTATGACGCCGAACCAAGAGTCTCATGCTTTAGCCGTGGGAGTGCCGAGAAGGAGGCGTGTCCTTAGTTGTTAGAGATACTGATTATCGTTGCGCTGACGTTTGCTAATGGCCTCTTCGCCATGTCGGAGATCGCCGTGGTCTCCTCGCGCCGGGCCAAGTTACAGAGTATGGCGGATGCTGGCAACACCCGCGCCCGGACGGCGCTCGCCTTGGTTGAGTACCCCACCCGGTTTCTTGCCACCGTCCAAATCGGCATCACCTTGGTGGGCATCTTCGCCGGTGCCTACGGTGGCGTCACCCTAGCGCAGCCGCTGGCGGAGGCGCTGGGGCAGGTGCCTTTCCTCGCACCTTACAGCGGCACCCTCAGCCTCGTTCTGGTAGTGGTGGGTATCACCTACCTGTCGCTGGTGGTCGGCGAACTCGTTCCTAAACGGATCGCCCTGAACGCGCCGGAGCACATCGCCATGACGGTGGCAGGCCCTATGAACAGCTTATCGGTAGCCGCCGCCCCGTTCGTCAAGCTGCTCAGTCTCTCCACCGAGGGGTTGCTACGCTTGCTGCGTGTCAAGAAGAGTGACGAGCCACCCGTAAGCGAAGCGGAGATCGGTGCCCTGCTCGAGCAGGGGGCGCAAGCGGGGGTGGTTACGCTTAACGATGTGCTTGAAGGGCTGGTGGGGGATCTTCCGGCGATGGATCGTCAGGACGTGCCCATGATCGTGCCCCGTGAGGACGGTTCTTGGCTGCTCGACGGGCTGCTATCCACCGATGAGCTTAAAGACCTCCTGGGTGAGGTAACCCTGCCGCAGGAGGAAGAGCACGACTTCTACACGCTGGGTGGGTTTCTGGTCACCAATCTGGGCCGCATTCCTACGGTCGGAGAGGTCTATCGCTGGGGTGAGTGGCGCTTCGAGGTAGTGGACATGGATGGCACCCGCGTGGACCAGGTACTCCTCACCAGGCTACCGGAGGGGTCTGCTGAGGCCTCGGAAGATGAGAAGGCATGGCGCTGAGACAAAACCGCCCCTGCTGTAACCTGCCTGGCTAGGCCGGTGTAGTGTGCGAGCTGGTATCTTCAGAACTCCACCTCAAAATGTAGCTATCCTCAGAGTTCAAAACGCGCCGCTAACCAGGTGCCGAAACGCCTCACGAGCGGCTACGCTGCCGCCGAGTATGAGAACGGCAAAGTAGACGACCGTGGCAAGGTTGAGAAGATGCCCGTACAGAACACAGAGGCCGTCGCTCTGCAAGAGCCCGATGGACAGAAACAGCAAGGCGAGGGCGGGTAGTGTATTACTGAAGGGGATCAGACCAAAAGGGGCCATCAGTAGGGCGGCTCCGGCAATCAGAGCGCAGTAGTTTACCGTGTGCGCCAATCGCCCCGAGACCAGCCACTTCAGTCGATGGGGACGGCTCACGCGCTCCAGGGCATGCAGCCATTTGGCGCCCTGCCGGAGTGTCGCCCGCAGCGCGTCGGCCGGTAACTCGCGCTCCGCAATGGGCTTTGGTAGCCATAGGTTACGCCTGAGAAGCTGACTGATGCCAATTAGCAGGATAGCACCGCCAAAAACAGTACTGATGCCCGGAATTGACACTGGAACCAAGAATACGATGGTAAGGAATGCGGCGAGAACCAGTGGGCCGTCCAGTCCAACAAGGCCTCGAAGCGCGGCCACGGGCACTCTGCTTGCAGGTAAATTATCGACCATGGCATTGAGCTTCTCTCCCAGGGAAGCCGAATGCAAACCTGCCTGACATGATTGACTCACGCGCATTTCGGACATCTCCCTTGGGATTTTACTTGGCATGCTTTCTCCTGATCAACGGCTAAGCTCAAGGGTGCATCCGGGGCGGTTTGGGTCAGGCGCAAGTCCACAACATAATTTTAGAGGGGCGGGTGGAGGCCTTGTGTGTTACCATCACATCAAAGCCCTGGAAGGTTGTTTACAAACAAGCCTTCTGAATCCGCAACGGAGGCGAGATATGGAACGATTGGAAGGAAAGATGGCCGTCATGATCGGTAGAACCCACCGCATAGGGTTTAGGCAACTAGGGATGCGCGGTAAAATATGAAGCTAGTCATCTTCGGATCAACCGGTGGCATAGGTCGCCAGCTAGTGGCACAGGCCCTTGAGCAAGGGCACACGGTCGCCGCGTTTGCACGCAATCCCTCGAAGCTCGAGCTTAAGCACATTAACCTGAGGGTTGTCCAAGGTGATGCGCTGGACCCTGCCTCAGTGGAGAAGGCCGTGCAGGGACAGGATGCGGTGCTGTCTTCGTTAGGGGCAGGAGCGAGTCCGTTCGGGACAATTCGGGCAGAAGGGACTCGGAACATCGTCCAAGCCATGGAGAAAACGGGTGCCCGTCGCCTAATTTGCGTGTCAACCATTGGAGTCGGCGACAGTTGGGACAATCTAGATTTCTTATGGAAGTACCTCATGTTTGGGCTGCTCTTTCGTAGCGTATATAAGGATCACGTCAGGCAGGAGGAGTATGTCAAGCAAAGCCGACTGGAGTGGACGATTATCCGCCCGGCGGGCCTTACGGATGGGGATCGCACCGGCGACTACCGCCACGTCTTTCCGGGCACTGATAAACCGATCAAAGGAAGGGTCTCGCGCGCCGATGTCGCCGACTTCATGCTGAAGGAGTTGGCCGATCGAGCGTACCTCCACAAGACGCCGGGCGTTTCATATTAGACCTCTGGCGAAAGTCAGGACTGGGCGAGTTCAAAGCCAGGCAGCCCAGCGGAAGATAACCCAAGATGTTCGAACCGATTGGTGTACTGCCCCAGCAGCGGAGGGAGTGGTCCAGACCCTTTACCCTTGAGCATGCCGCCTATCATAGCGCAGCCCTTAACGAGCTTAGCTCAGGAAACGCGATCCTTTCAGCTCGAGAGGTGGGTGCGGAAGTCTTCAATCTCCTGATTGCTGCCGATCAGCACAATCTTGTCGCCAAGTTGCAGGTCAAAGTCAGCCCCAGGGCTGATGTAGAGCTTCCCCTCACGGTTCACGGCGATGACTTGCACCCCAAAGCGATTGGAGAGCCGCAAGTTCTTGAGGCGGCCGACCAGTTTGCTCCCCACACCGATCTCGATCACGCCGTACTCGTCGCCCAGGTTAAAGGCGTCGATGATGCTAGGTGTGGCGAGCTGCTGAGCCAGACGGATGCCCATCTCATACTCCGGGCGGAGCACCTCGTCGGCTCCGACCTTGCTTAACACGCGGGCCGCTAGCTCGCTGTTGGCCCGGCTGATGACGTGCTTGGCGCCCAGGCTCTTGGCCAGCACGGTAGCCAGGATGTTGGCTTCGAGACTCTCACCGATGGCGACAATAACTACATCGAAGTTGCCGACGCCGAGCTTTCTCAGCGCGGCCTCATCACTGGCGTCGAGGATGGCTGCGTGCGTGGCCTGATGCATTACCGCCTCAACCTGTGCCTCATCGCTATCGACTGCGACCACCTCGTGCCCCAGGGAGTAGAGCGTACTGGCCAGCGCCGCGCCGAAACGCCCCAGGCCGATGACCAAAAACTGTTTGACCTTCATGCCCTTAAGCTTAACCGATCACCACGTCCTCGGCAGGGTGCTGTAAGGGTTTCTCGACCTCTTGCTCCACTAGCGCCAGTGCAAAGGTGAGCAGGCCGACCCGCCCTAAATACATCAGCGCAATCAGCACCACCTGCCCCAGCCCTGACAGCTCGCTGGTGATGCCGAGCGACAGCCCTACCGTGCCAAAGGCCGATACTGCTTCGAAAGCCAGCGCCAAGAAAGGGATGTACGGATCGCTTAACGACAAGACGGTTATGGCGCCGCCCAGCAGCAACGCGCCTAGCAGTGCGATTACCCCGGCCCGCAGCACTGTGGCGATAGCGATGCGGCGAGTAAAGAGCGTCAGCTCCCCGCGGCCCCGCACCAGGCTCCAGGCGCTGCCGATCAACACCAAGAAGGTCACCGTCTTGATGCCTCCGGCGGTAGAGCCCGGGCTGCCGCCGATGAACATCAGCCACATGGTAAACAGCTGCGTAGCGGGCTGCATGGCGCTGTAGTCGAGGGTGTTGAAGCCCGCTGTGCGGGGTGTGGCAGCCTGAAAGAAGCTTGCCAGGAGCTTGTCAGGCCAACTAAACGTTCCCAGCGTAGCGGGGTTGCGCCACTCTATGGCCAGGATCATCAGCGTGGCTCCTAGCAGCAGGCCCACGGTGGCCGTCAGCGCCACCTTGCTGTGTAGGCTGAGCGCGGTGCGGCTCGGGGCGCGGTAGTAGCGGATCAGATCGTTGATGACGATAAAGCCGAGCCCGCCCACGATCAACAGCCCGGTCACGGTCAGACTTATCAGCGGGTCGCGGGCGAAACGCTCCAGGCTATCAGGATAGAGCGAAAAGCCCGCGTTGTTAAAGGCGCTAATGCTGTGGAACAGCGCATAGAAGAGGCCTTCGCCGGGGCCGTAGAGCGGGGCGAAGCGCAACCACAGCAGCAGCGTCCCGATCCCTACGCTAACTGCCACCAGCACCAGGATGTGGCGGATCAGCCGGACCACACCGCCTAGCTGCAAGGTGCTTAGTTGCACTTGCAGGCGCATACGCTCGCCCAAACCCACCCGGCGGCCGGTGGCTAAAGCCAGCACGGTGCCAAGGGTGATAAAGCCCAGCCCGCCCATCTGGATTAGCAGCATGATCACTACCTGGCCAAAGGGACTGAAGGCGGTGCCGGTGTCCACCACCGCCAAACCCGTCACGCAGATGGCGCTGGTAGCGGTAAACAGCGCCTCTAATAGGGTCAGGCGCTGCCCTGGAGCCTGGCTGACGGGGAGCCAGAGCAGCAAGGTCGCCAGCGCAATAGCTAAGACGAACGACAGGGCGACGACCTGGGCCGGAGTGGGGCTGCGCTGGCGCCGTTTGAAGATCACCGGAGGGTTGTGATGGAAGCGGATCATAGCCGGGAGGCACACACATTCTAAGAGGAGCGAAAGGATTAGTCAAAAGCGACGCCCGTTGGTCGCCTCGATATCGTATGCTGACGCCGTGAATGTGATCATTGTCGGCGGCGGCGAGATCGGTACCCAGATCGCCGAGGCCCTACAACACTCGCACGATGTTACTGTCATCGATATTGACGAGGCGCGGCTCCAGGTATTTGACACCATGGACGTCCGGTTTGTTCTCGGTAACGGTGCCGACCCCAAAGACCTGCGTGAAGCTGGTACCCACAAGGCCGACGCTTTTATCGCCTGCACCACCAACGACGACATCAACGTGCTGGCCTGCTTGGCGGCCAAAGGGCTCGGCGCCAAGGAGACCATGGCGCTAGTAACTCGCCAGCGCTATGTCGATGCCTTTGCCGATCACGGGCCGATGGCGAGCGTGGGGCTGATCATCGACCGCGTGCTCTGGCCGCAGAAGCTGCTGGCCGATCAGATTGTCGATATCGTGCGCACGCCGCGCGCCATCGATAGCGCCAGCTTCGCGAGCGGGCGGATCAAGCTGCTCGAGTACAAGCTCGAGGAGAGCGATCCCTTCCTAGCCCAGCCGCTGGCAGAGCTGAGGCTACCTCCCAGCGTGCTGGTGGTCGGTGCGATTCGCGGCGAGAGTTTCGTGATCCCCTCTGGGAGCACGGTACTCTGCCCCGGCGACAAAATTATCTTCATGGGGACCACCAACTCGATGCGCCAACTCGAAGCGCAGTTTGCCCCCAAGAAGCGTAACTTGAACGTGACCATCATCGGCGGCGGCAACGTCGGCTTCATGGTGGCCGAGCAGCTGCAGGCCAAGGCTCATGTCACCTTAATCGAGCAAGACGAGGAGCGTTGCGAGAAGCTGGCCAAGTGGCTGCCCAAAGTGTTGGTTTTGCACGGTGATGGGACCGATCTTGACCTGTTGGAGCAAGAGCGCATCGAAGATGCGGATGCCCTGCTGGCGGTTACCGATGATGACGGCAAGAACCTGTTGGCCTCACTCTTAGGCAAGCAGCTCGGTATCCCCAAGGTGATCACCCGGGTCGGCCATGCCCGCAACCGGCGCACCTTCGAGCGGGTCGGCATCGACACGGCCTTAGCTCCCCGCACTGCTGCGGTGCAGGAAGTACTGAACTGGCTTAAGCTCGACGGGGTAGACCACCTGGCCAGTATCGAAGACCGGGCCGAGGTGATCGAGGCGACCTACCCCTACAGCCGCCCTAACATGGCCCTCAAAAACCTCGCCCCCCCCGCCCAGACACTCGTGGGGGCTATTCTGCGCAAACAGCAAGTCATCATCCCCACCGGTGATACCACCGTGCAGCACGGCGATCACCTATTTTTAGTGACCGTCCCCGAGCAGGTCGAAACGGTGCATCGCTGGCTCGAGCAGAGCTAGCCTAGGCCCGAGAACAGGTAAGCTGAACAGCCATGGCACGCCGTAACAGACGCGGGCGGTTTGCCCCCTATGTCATCGGCGCTGGGCTGGCCGGCCTCACCCTCTTGATGGCGGTCTTTGGGCTTTACGCCGCCTGGTTGCGCGAGCCCCTGACCGGCTTTTGGGTCACCGGTCTGCTAACCGGCCCGCTGGCAGCGTTGCTCTTATGGTACGGGCACAGCCAAGCCGAGCCGACCCGGCGCGAAACGTTTATCGGGGTGATGCTGTTGTGGCTGATTATTCCGCTGTTTGGTGCCATTCCTTTTGCCTATGGCGGGATGACCCCGGTAAGTGCCGTGTTCGAGTCCATGAGCGGCTATACCGCTACCGGCGCTACCGCGCTGCGCGATTTTGAGTCGTTTCCCAGGAGCTTGTTCTTGTATCGCGCCATCACCCAGTGGTTTGGCGGCATCGGCATTATCGTGCTGTTCGTGGCAGTCTTTCCGCAACTGGCTATCGCTGGCCGGCAGATGTTCTTTGCCGAACTGCCCGGCCCCACCGAAGAGCGCCTCACACCTCGCTTGCGCCATAC
>JAGXSJ010000162.1 GCA_018333895.1 Truepera sp. | reverse complement strand
GGCTTTGTTACTCAACATCGTCCAGGCAACAAGCTGCACCGCCCACGAAAACTAGCTGACCACGGGAGGTCGCCCCTACTTGAATACTTGAATACTCGAATACTTGGATACTGTTTTTCGGAGGAATTGTGAATCCAAAACACCAAGATCCGAAAACCTGGCTATCACGCTGGGAGCCCGAGAACCCCGAGTTCTGGGAAAGCGCTGGCAAGGCCCTGGCCTGGCAAACCCTCTGGGTGACCACCTTCAGCCTGACCCTGTGCTTTATCACCTGGTTCGTGGTCAGCGCCCTGGTGGTGCGGCTTCCGGCGGTGGGCTTTGAGCTTTCTACCAGCCAGCTTTTCTGGCTAGCCGCCATGCCGGGCCTGGCTGGCGGAACCCTGCGCATCATCTGGGCCTTCCTTCCCCCGGTAGTGGGCACTCGGCATCTGGTAACATTCTCCAACCTGCTGCTGCTGATTCCCCTCTTGGGCTGGGCCTGGGCCGTGCAGAATGTTGATACCCCCTACTGGGTGCTAATGCTGCTGGCCTTTTTGGCCGGGGTTGGCGGTGGCAACTTCTCGGGCTTTATGCCCAGCACCAGCTACTTTTTCCCACGCAAGCTGCTGGGCACCGCCCTGGCCCTGCAGGCCGGCCTGGGCAACTTCGGGGTATCGGTGGTGCAATTCGTCACCCCCTGGATTATCGGTTTCGCTTTGTTGGGCCCGCTACTGGGCGACCCCCAGACCCTGACCCGGGCCGGGGTAAGCACCTCGGTCTGGCTACAAAACGCTCTGCTAATTTATGTTCCCTTTGTACTGCTGGCGTCGCTACTGGCCTGGAATCTGCTCAAGAGCGTACCCATTCGGGCCAATCTGGCCGAGCAGTTCGACATTTTCCGCGACAAGCACACCTGGTTCCAGACCAGCCTCTATATCATGACCCTGAGCTCTTTTACCGGCTACTCGGCCACCTTCCCCCTGCTGATCAAAACTGCCTATGGCGGTTTTGAGGGCGCCCCCGACCCGCTGACCTTTGCTTTCCTGGGGCCGCTGGTAGGCTCCCTTAGCCGGATCGTTGCGGGGCCGCTCACCGACCGCCTGGGAGGCGCTTTCTGGACCCAGATCAGCGGTCTGGGGCTTTTGTTCTCGGCCATTGGGGTGACCTTCTTCCTGCGCCCCGATTCGCTGGCAGACTTTCCCTGGTTTGTGACCTTTATGCTGCTACTCTTCTTCTTTGCTGGAATTGGCAACGCCAGCACCTTCAAGCAGATGCCCATGATCTTTGAGCCGCGCAAGGCCGGTGGGGTGATCGGCTGGACTGCGGCCATTGCCGCTTATGGCCCCTTTGTGGTCTCGGTGCTGATGGGCGCGGCAATTGCCAGTACCGGCTCTGCGGCGGCGTTTTTTGTCGGCGCGGCGGTCTTCTATGCCCTGAACGTGGCGCTAAATTGGTACTATTATGCCCGCAAAGGCGCCGAGAAGCCTTGCTAAATGGTTTCCTCCTGCAACGCCCTCGTCTCTTGAAAAGGCTGTTTACCCCACAATAAGCCCAGAAACAGCAAAACGCCCGTCCCTGACGCCGCTCACAGTTTGACTCCCGGGCTTTTGAGTGTGATAGAATGCACCGTACCGCGCTGGCGCCGCGGTTTCATAGGCATCTCGGAGGCATCATTTGACCGCTTATACCGCTGATAGCATCAAGGTTCTCAAGGGCTTGGAGGGCGTGCGCAAGCGCCCCTCGATGTACATCGCCGGCACCGGCAGCGACGGTTACCATCAACTGCTGCGCGAGATTCTCGACAACGCCGTAGATGAGGCGCTAGCCGGCTACGCCAGCGAGATCGTAGTTACGCTTCACGGCGACGGCTCGGCCAGTGTCATCGATAACGGTCGCGGCGTCCCGGTCGATGTCATGAAGGGTGAAGGGCGTCCGGCCATCGAGGTGATCTACTCCGAGCTGCACGCCGGCGGGAAGTTCGAGGAAGGGGCCTATAAGGTCTCGGGCGGCTTGCACGGGGTCGGGGCCTCGGTGGTTAACGCTTTGTCGGACTGGATGCTGGTCGATGTCTACCGGGAGGGCAAGAACTACCGCATCAAGTTTGGCCGCGGGCGGGTCTTGGAGCCTCTTTGCGAAGTCGGTCCGGCCCCCAAGGGAATGCGTGGCACGCGGGTCCACTTCATGCCTGACCAGACCGTTTTTGAAGCGGAGGTGCGCTTTGACTACAGCAAGGTGCGCCGCCGTATGCGCGAGGTCAGTTTCTTGGCGGGCGGATTAAAGATTATCCTGAAGGACGAACGCAGCGGCAAGGAGGAGGTCTTTCAGGACAAGGGCGGGGTCGCCTCGTTTGCCAAAGCGCTAGCCGAGGGGCAGGAGTTTATCTACGACAAGCCGATCCTGCTAACCGGCAAGGTCGATGAGGTTGAGATAGATGTCGGCCTGATTCATACCACCGGCTACCTCGGCGAGCAGCTGGCCTACGCCAACATGATCGCCACGCGCGACGGTGGCACTCACCTATCGGGCTTTCGTGCGGCTTACACGCGCGCGCTCAACCAGTACGCCAAAAAGGCAAATCTGAGCAAGAACGGCCAGGCGCAACCGACCGGCGAAGACCTGCTAGAAGGGCTGTTTGCGGTAATTTCGGTCAAGCTCCCGCAGCCGCAGTTCGAAGGGCAGACCAAGGGGAAGCTGCTTAACCCCGAAGCGCAGAGCGCTACTGCGCAGGTGGTCTACGAGAAGCTAGCGGAGTACTTAGAAGAGAATCCGCGCATCGGCAAGCTGATCTTCGAGAAGGCTACACGCGCTGCGCAGGCGCGTGAGGCGGCGCGCAAAGCGCGCGACCTAGTGCGCCGGGCCAACCCGCTGGAGAACGATGAGCTACCCGGCAAGCTGGCCGACTGCCAGGCTGAGGATCCGGCGGTGAGCGAGATCTACATCGTCGAGGGGGACTCGGCTGGGGGCTGTTTGGCGGGTGATACGCGAATTCCCTTAGCCTCTGGCTTAACGAAGACTATGCGCGAACTTGCCGACGACTGGGAACTCGGCATTCAGCACTTTGGTTATGCCACCAACGAGACGGGCGATATACGCATCGTGGCGCTCATCGAACCGCGCTTGACGAAACGGCAAGCGGCCATGGTGGAAGTCGTGCTGGATAACGGCGCACGGATTCGTTGTACGCCCGATCACCCCTTCCGTTTGCGC
>JAGXSJ010000161.1 GCA_018333895.1 Truepera sp. | reverse complement strand
CAGGGTGGGATGGGCGTGTCTCAGCACATGGTGTAGTACGAGTTCGCGTTCAATCGAAGGAGCCTCCTCATAACCCGGGGCGGTTCAAGGACCTGCTGCAGCCCGGCCCCGGCACCCGCGTGACCGACGTGGCACTGCGCTGGGGCTTCTACCACCTCGGCCGGTTCGGCCAGACCTACCAGAAGGCCTTCGGCGAATCGCCGAGCCAGACGCTGGCGGCGCTGCGGCACCGCTGAAGGTACCTGTTGTCCTGCCAGTACAACAGGACTACGTGACGTCGAGCGCAAGACGAGCAACTTCAAACGCCGGCGTCGTGGTGCCGCGCTTGATCGCATCAAGGGGTTTTGCATGCTCGAGTTGCTCGCGCTCTGCATGCGCCGCTACATCGGCCTCCACCCGCAGGGTGAGGCGCCGTACTCGTGAGGTCAGGGAATCACGTACGGGAAAACTCCTACTAAAGCGCAACACACTTTACTAGTAAACTTTATACAAGTCGGCAATCGGTAACTTCACCATCTCACCCTGAGCCTCCTAGGCCCATGACCGCACCCGGCGTTCGCAAAGAGGCAGTGGCGCGGCTGCGCTACAGCTGCAAGGCGAGCGACAGCGCCGTCATGACCGACACGTCATTGGTGCAAGCCGGTGGCGTTCGCATTGCCTCGGTTGTAAGTCCGTCTATGAGAGATGATGGATTTAAGAATAACTAAGACACCAACAGCGAACCATTCTGTCGCAGTTTCCACCATCACTAACATGGCTGAGAATTGGCAGCTTGGCGATAAGGCAGCCGGAGTTCGCGGCGGTGTTCGAGAGCAACGCCCAGCGTTTTTCGTATCCTTGCACGATTCTTAGGGAGTTCAACATGGTTAAACTTTTCAGTCGCCCCAACCGCCGCGTCTTCACATTGCTGACCGGTTTAAGCGTGCTTCTAGGTATGACAAGAGTTGCTGCTCAGACCCCATCCTGGCCATCGCGAAGGATACGCTTGGTGGTGTCATTTCCTCCCGGTGGGCTGGCTGATGCGTTGTCACGCATCATCCAACAGCCACTGGGTGATGCGCTCGGCCAGTCAATCATCATCGAGAACCGGGGCGGGGCCAGCGGCAATATTGCCGGCGCCGAAGTCGTGCGCAATGGAGGCGATCACCACACTTTCCTTGTCACCGTTTCGACCATCGAGTCCGTCAACCCTTTGATATTCAACCCGATGCCCTTTGATCCGCAGAGGGACCTGCAACCCGTGGCTCTGCTAGCCAATACTCGGTTATTTCTGATCACGCGCCACACCCTGCCACCAAACTCCTTGCGGGAGTTTCTGGACTATGCGAGGACTCCTGGCAATCTGCTGAGGTACGGCTCTCCTGGCAACGGTACGACACCCCATTTGGCCGGAGAGCTTCTGATGCGGAGTGCTGGCTTTTCCGCCACCCACATTCCGTACCGCGGCGCGGCTCCGATGATTCAGGATGTGATGGCCGGACATATCGACTTCGCCTTCGCACCGGGCACCGTTTTTCCCACGGTCAGGGCTGGCAACCTCAAGATGTTCGCTGTCGCGAGCCGCGTCCGTGACCCGATTGCACCCGACATCCCGACCTTGTCGGAGAAAGGCGTAAGAGATGTATACGCTGACACCTTGTTTGCTATCTATGCCCCACAAGGCGTACCGCCGGACGTGATCGCTCGCTTGAACAGGGAGATCAACAGGATTTTGGCGCAACAGTCGATCAAGACGCGCTTCATGGAGTTGGCGGCCGAGGCGCTGCCACTAGGGGTGCACGAGTTAAAGGGCATGGTACAAACCGAAACCCGATTGTTTACGGACATCATCAGGTCACGCGGCATCACCGCGGGTTCATAGACGGTACGTGACAACAACATCCCTTGGCGAAGTGGAGTTGGTTTCATCCTACTAAACTGCATCAGAGACAAAATGTTGGGCAAGCAGGCTGGGTAAGCCTTGGCGTCGTTTAAGCGAGAGTCTGCGCGATGTCGAGGCCAGTCAACGCCGGCAAGCTGTATGCCATGGGGGTTCGCTCGGTGGTCAGGCGCTCCACACTGGCCGACGCCAACGAGTCTCGCAACTGGCGCATCTGGTCGGACCTGAGTGCCTTGCTGATCCACCGCACGCGCGAGCTGTACGCCAACGATGCATTCGGCATCGATCTCGACAACACGGTGTATGCGCTTGACTCCTGCACCATCGCCGTGTGCCCAGTGTTCAACGAGGGCTTGCGCTCAAGGCGCCACCCTGCTTGCGCAATCTGCGCCTCCCTGGCCTTCCGACAGCTCGCCCACGCTCGCCGCGATCAGAGCACCACGCGCGAGATGTTGTTTTCGTCTACTCCTTCTCAGGGGCTAGTCCTATGCAAGTCCTACTTCCTCCCGGCTGGCCGCGCCCCAAAGGCTATGCCAATGGCGTGACCGCCAAGGGGCGTCTGGTCTTCGTGGCCGGCATGGTCGGCTGGGATGCGAATGGTGTTTTCCACACTGACGATCTTGCGGGTCAGATTCGTCAAGCTCTACAGAACATCGTCGACGTACTCGAGGAGGGCGATGCGAAGCCAGAGCACATCGTGCGCATGACCTGGTACCTGACCGACAAGCGTGCCTATGTGGCGGCCTATCCGGAAATCGGCAAGGCGTTCCGCGAAATCATCGGCAGCTTCAACGCTGCCATGACTGCGGTTGAGGTCAGCGCATTGATAGAAGACCGTGCCAAGGTCGAGATCGAGGTCACTGCTGTCGTTCCAGACTGACCGCCACGTGGGCCTGCAGACACCGGTCTCTGGCGGATCAGGCGCGTCGTTGGTGGCGCAACGTCAAGCTTTGGTGGAGGGAGCAGGCGCTCCCAGCGCCGAGCGCAGATCGTCTGGAATAGGGACTGCGGTGTGCGTATCCAGCGAAGTAGCGACCACAGTCTGCTTGACGGCCATGCGGGTCTTGCCATCCCGGCCGGTACAGGCCAGGGCCAGGGTGAGCGACTTTGTCCCCAGACGTCTGACTTCCAGCGCCAGGATGACGTCGTCGCCCAGGCGGCTGATGGCCTTGAACTCGGCCTCCAAGTGGACGGTGGGCAGACCATAGCGTCGGTGGCCGACGAGGCCGGCAAATCCGCCGGGCAACAGCGAGTCGACCCATGCCTCGAGCAGGTCGTTGAAAAGGACGAAGTACTGCGGGTAGAAGATGATGCCGGCGGGGTCGCATTCGGAAAAGCGGATGCGATGGGCGGTCTCGAAGCGGTGGCTCGGCAGGGTGGTCATCTTTGTAATTCTAATTCCACACTCAATCGGTCCGCGTGCTCCGCTGCGCGCGCAGCAGTTCGCGCGCGATGATGAGTTGCTGCACCTCGGTTGCCCCCTCGTAAATGCGCAGCGCACGGACCTCGCGGTAGAGGCGCTCCACCGGCTGCTCGCACACCACACCAAGTCCGCCGTGCATCTGGAGCGCCGCGTCGATGACCTGCTGGGCATTCTCGGTCGCGGTCATCTTGGCCATCGCGGCTTCTCGCG
>JAGXSJ010000160.1 GCA_018333895.1 Truepera sp. | reverse complement strand
CCCTGGCCGTTCTTCCAGTAGCCTGCAGGTGTCGCTCTCGTCTTAGGGGGAAAAATCCTCGGCATTCGCCAAGGCTTCGGCTGTGCTAACCATCAGCTGTGGCGAGTATTTGAGCATGGCACGCTCGATATCGGCAAAGCTGGCGTCTGGTGGCAGTGTCCGCTTCAAATCCTCAAGATAGTGCTCGAATGCCTCTCTGGCTTTGTCTTCCCATCTCGCTTTGGCCATCCATCAGTCTATCGCGCTCTAGCTCCAAAATCTATCCCCATATTCTGGGATGCACCCGGGGCGCCGCGCCGTACTTGAAACTAAGTTGCCGAAGCCCTATAATTACTGATAAGTTACCCGGAATTGACCGGGAAGGGGGTTGTGATGTGGATCTCTACGCGCGCCCAGTATGGGATGCGGGCTCTGGTCGAAATCGCCCTGAGCGGTGAGGGGCCGACCAGCCTCAAGCAGGTTGCGGAGCGGCAGGGGATTAGCCAGCACTATTTAGAGCAGATTGTGGCGGGGTTAAGGCGGGCCGGGATCGTCGAATCGGTGCGCGGCGCTTACGGTGGCTATCGCATGGCCCGCTCCATTACCGAGGTAACGGCGCTAGAGGTCGTTGAGCTGATGGAAGGGAGCCTAGCCCCAGTGACCTGCATCGATAGCGCCGATAACTGTGAGCGCACCGGACACTGCTCGACCGAAGGGCTGTGGCGCAACGTGGACCGGGCAGTGCGCAACGTGCTGGCCAAGACTACGCTGGCCGATCTGGTAGCCGAGCGCAGACTCTTGCAGCTCGAGCCCCTACCTACTGCCTACGCCGCAGCGCGCTAGACTAACGACGCCAAAAGCACTAGTGACCGCCTATCTCGACTACGCCGCCACCACCCCGCTCGACCCCGAGGTGTTGGCGGCGATCAACCCTTATTTCGGCACGCACTTTGCCAACCCCGCTAGCTGGCACCGGAGTGGGCAGCAAGCGCGGCGGGCGGTCGAAGCGGCGCGCGAGCAGGTAGCCGCGCTGCTCGGGGCTAAGCCGCGCGAGGTGACGTTCACCTCCGGCGCGACCGAGGCGATTAACCACGCCTTGCGGGCAGTGGCCGAACTGTATCCCGGCGGGCAGATCGTGACCAGCCAGCTCGAGCACGCCGCTGTGCTGACTACCTGCCGCTGGCTCGAGCGGCGCGGGCTGCGCGTGACCTACCTGGCACCCAACCATCGCGGCGAGATCACCCCGGCGGCGGTAGCTGCGGCCCTTAGCCCGGACACGGTGCTGGTAGCGCTGATGCTGGTTAATAACGAGACCGGCGTCGTAACCGCTATCCCGGCCATCAGCCGCTTAGCTCATGAGGCGGGCGCGCTCCTGTTGTGCGACGCGGTGCAGGCGGCTGCCTACCTGCCGGTAGAGGTCGCTCCGCTAGGTGCCGACCTGTTGGCGCTGTCCGGCCACAAGCTCTACGGCCCCAAGGGAGTCGGCGTGCTGTACGTGCGCGAGGGGCTCGAGCTGCCGCCGCTGTTGCTGGGCGGCGCCCAGGAGCGCGGAATGCGTGCCGGCACGCTTAACGTCCCGGCTATCGTCGGGATGGGCGCGGCCTGCCGCCTGGCGATAGCGCGCCGCGAGGCCGACGCTGCCCAGGTAGCCGTCCTGCGCGATGAGCTAGAGGCGGCGCTGCTGGCCCTGGACGGGGTGACGGTCAACGGCGCGGGGGCGCCCCGCAGCCCACAGCACCTGATGGTCAGCGTGGCCGGGGCAGACGGCGAGGCGCTGCTGATCGCCTTGGATCAACTCGGTGTGTCGGTGAGCGCGGGCTCGGCCTGCGCTGCCGGCGCGCTTACGCCCAGCCATGTGCTGCTGGCGATGGGTTTAACCCCAGCGGCCGCTAAGGCCAGCCTCCGCTTCAGCTTGGGTCGGATGACGCGCCGCGACGAGATCGACCATGCGGCGCGGAGTCTGCGCCAAGCGATAGCGCGCTGCCGGATTTAAGCTGTCTTGCGGCGCTCGGCCTGCACCAGCACCGTGTGGGGGTGATCGAGCTGACCCTCATCGATGGTGAGCCGCACCACGTCGCTGCCGGGGACCTCATACATCAGCTCCAGCAGCGTCTTTTCCATGATCGAGCGGAGCCCGCGCGCGCCCGTGCCGCGCCCCTGGGCGCGCCGGGCGATCTCATAGAGTGCCGCTTCGGTAAACTTTAACTCCACCCCTTCGAGCGCGAACAGCTCCTTGTACTGCTTGACCAGCGCCCCCTTGGGCTTGGTCAGCACCCGCATCAAAGCGTCTAAGCTTAGCTCCTGGAGCTGGACGATAATGGCTAAGCGGCCGATCAGCTCAGGGATCAGCCCGAACTTCATCAGATCGTCAGGGACGACCTCAGCCACCAGCCGAGGTTGCGCCGCGGCAGCGTTGAAGCCGACCTGGGAGACGTCCACACGGCTCCTTACGATAGCGTCAAGCCCTTCAAAGGCTCCGCCGCAGATAAACAGGATGTTCTCGGTATTGACCGGGATCAGCTCCTGATGAGGATGCTTACGCCCGCCTTGGGGCGGCACGTAGCAGATCGTCCCTTCGATGATCTTCAGCAGCGCCTGCTGCACCCCTTCGCCGGAGACATCGCGGGTGATCGAGACACCTTCGGACTTGCGGGCGATCTTGTCAAGCTCATCTAGGTAGATGATGCCGCGCTGCGCCGCCTCAACGTCGTAGTCGGCGGTTTGCAGCAGGCGCAGCACGATGTTCTCGACATCATCGCCAACATAGCCCGCCTCGGTGAGGGTGGTGGCGTCGGCGATGGCAAACGGCACTTGCAGGCTCTTAGCTAGCGTCTGGGCCAAGAGCGTCTTGCCGGTGCCGCTGGGGCCGACCAGCAAGATGTTTGATTTCTGCAAACCCGCGTCGGGGTTCTGCAGCCGCCGGTAGTGATTAAAGACCGCCACCGCCAGGGTCTTTTTGGCCTCCTCCTGCTCGATGACGTACTGGTCGAGGGTCGTTTTGATTTCGCGGGGGGTGGGCAGGCGGGTTAAGCCGGGCGATTTGGGGCGGGCCCGCTCGAGCACATCGCCGATGCGGGCCACGCAGTCGGAGCAGATATGAGTGACGCCGTTCTCGGCAGCGACTAAGTGCCGCACCTCGGCGTAGGTACGCCCGCAGAAGTTACAGCGCGCTTGGGGCATCTCAGAAATCACTCTCGCTTCGCTCGGGTCAGAAATCACTCTCGCTTCGCTCGGGTCAGAAATCACTCTCGCTTCGCTCGGGTCAGTCTTCCTCGACCGGGCCTAGGCGGCTTACCGCGACCGCCTCGCGCGGATTAACCACCCGGTCTACGATCCCGTAGGCTTTGGCCTCCTCCGCCGTCATCCAGTAGTTGCGGTCGGCATCTTTCTCGACTTGGGCGGGGGGCTTACCGGCGTGGCGGGCCATGATCTCCATCAGCGTCTTTTTGGTGCGCACCAGCTCCTTGGCTTCGATCTCGATATCGCTGACCTGGCCGGAGATGCCGCCGCCATAGAGGAGCGGCTGGTGGATCATGATGCGCGAGTGGGGCAGCGCCAGGCGCTGGCCGCGTGCCCCGGCCATTAGTAACAGCGCCCCCATCGAGACGGCCAGGCCGACGCAGATGGTGCTGACCGGCGCAGAGATGAACTGCATGGTGTCGTAGATGGCCAATCCGGCATCGACCGAGCCGCCGGGGCTGTTGATATAGATCTGGATGGGGCGCTCCGCCGCTTGCGACTCGAGCAGCACCAACTGGGCCACCACCACGTTGGCCACCTCGGCGTCGATAGCTGAGCCCAGAAAGATGATCCGCTCTTTTAAGAGCCGGCTGTAGATGTCATAAACACGCTCACCACGGCCGGTCTGCTCGATGACGTAGGGGACTAACGGCATACTCCTCCCAACGGGTCGCGCCAGCCTAGTCTAGCAGGTAGGAGGGCCGAGCGCTTGCTGGCCAACACGCACCTCACGGCGTTTCATCGGCGGCGGTTTCATCGGCGGCGCTCGGAGGGGCGACTAGCTCGCGCACGGTCTCGCGCAGCGCCAGGTTGCGCGCCAACAGGAACCGGTAGTTGGCCAGCCCTTCCTCGCCTAACTCTCTTTTGACCTTTTGCACCGTGCTGCTTTGCCGTTGCGCCAAGTAGCGCAGGGACGCTTCGAACGCCTCGTCGCTGACGGTGGTGCCGCGCAGCTCCAGGAGCTTCTCCAGCACCAGGTCGCGCTTGACCCGCCTTAACGCAGCCTCGGCAAGCTCGTCCTCGAACTCCGTACGCTTCCCTTGCCGCTCGAGCTGAGCCTGATAGCTCTCGATAGTCAGCCCTTGGTGGTCAAGCTCATGCTCAAGGTCGTGGAGCAGGCTGTGCCGGCGGCGCTGCAGCATACTCTCGGGCACCTCCAACTCGGTCTGAGCCACCAGCTTATCGGTAAACTCGCGCACCTGCTCCTCGAAGGTCTGCTCGGATAATTGCTGCTGCAAGGAGTCGCGGAGCTTAGCTTCGACTTCGGCCCAGCTCTCAAGGCCCAGGGTCTTGGCAAACTCGTCATCAGGCGCGGGTTTCTCCTTGGCCTTTATATCCTTGATGACCACCGTGAGCGAGCGGCGGGCCGGGGCCTCGTGCTCATGTTGATGATCGCGGTCGTTGTTGAGGGACAGCTCGACCGTCTCGCCCATCGCCTTGCCGATGAGCTGAGCAACGATGCTATCGCTGACCCGCTCGAGGTCCAAAGGAAGGCTTGACCCGCCGCCGACGCCTTCTACTACCAAGAAGTCGGTGGCTTCAGCCGGCCGCTCCACCGGCACCAGTGTGGCGTGATCGCGCCGCAGCCCTTCGATAGCCTCTTGGAGCATCTCCTCGCTGACGGTGCGCGGCTCGGTGTCGATGACGATCTCGCTCAGCTCAGGGAGGGTCACCGGCGGATACAGTTCGACTTCGACCTCGAAGGTGTAGTCCTGGCCCTCGCTGGGGGGGTGGGCCTGGAAATGAGCGTTTATTGGCAACAGCTCGAGCTCGCGCACGGCCTGTGGGTAGTAGGTATCTACCAACACCTCGCGCACCTCTTCGGCTACTTCGGCCTTGCCGACGCGGGCCTCCAATACACCGCGCGGCGCCTTGCCGGGCCTAAACCCCGGCACCTTGACCTGACGCGCCAGGCTGCGCCAGGTGGCCTCGAACGCCTTACTGACATCGTCCGACGGTACCGTGACCGCAAACTTGGCGCGAATGGCTTCTTTTTCGAGTAGCTGTGTCTGCATCAGTTTCTCTCCTAATCTCCCGTTACGGCCCCGCCACGGCAGGGATTAAGCGGAGGATAGCAAAGCTCTCATACCACGCTCCCGCCACCAGCAGGATAAAGGCGATGGGCAGCGTCAGCAGTAAGCGGCGAACCGCCGTGCGGTAGCCCTTAAGCCCTTCGCGGATGAAGCTGACTAAAAAGATGGCACCGCCTGCTGTTACCAGGGTGTAGGCCAAGAGTTCGATGAGGATCACTGGCACGTGGAAGGGCAGTAGCGCCGCTAGCGGCCCCACCGGCGCCAGGGCCACCCCCAGCACGAAAAAGCGCCCCAGGTTGATGACATAAGCCGGGATCGCGAACAGGTAGGCGGGGATCAGGGTGGTCAGCAGCGTCCCTTGCGTGAAGTTCCAGTAGGTGATCACTGCCGCCAGCTTAGGGACGTTGTTGGCTTGCAAGACATCGACCACGCCGATGGAATCAAGTCCACCAACGGCTAGCGTGGCTACCGCGAGCTGGCAGTCCGGTAGAGTCACGCCGAACCACGAGCCGAGGCCGTAGGCGCCGTAGAGCGCGATAATGGTGACAATAACGATGCCCCGGAAGCGCTTGAGTACCCCCCACCCCTCGGCTAACCAACGGCGCAACCAGGAAGGGCGCGCCAATAGATAGACCAGATAGCCGCTCAGAAGGATAAACAGCCAGCCTGTTGCGTCGTGGCGCAAAAAGCCGGGCAGGCCGACCTGCAAGCCGCCGAGCTGCAAGCGCACCGCTTCGGCCTGCCAGAGTTCGCCTTGGCGTACCAGGCTGACCTCCACCCGGCCCAAGGCGTCAACTCCGGTGACGCTGGGATAAGAGTAGACGATACGCTCTTCGCTGCGCGACAGCTCGCGCAGATCGTCGAAGTTGACGCGCGTCGCTGCCACTAAGCCGGGGTCTTGCCCGATGGCGGCAAACTCGCGGCAGGCTGCCTCGGGGGAGGTCATGGCTAGTGCGAAGGGGTCAAAGGCGCGGGCGCGCGTTTGCCAAACCTCCACTGCGTCCCGGGCTACCTCGGCTGGGTTAGGGCCGCTGGCGAACTGCGCCCAAGCTAGCGGGAGGAGAGCAAACAGCAGCGCGAGCAGAGCTTTCACAGCTGCTCCAGCGGGAGTCCGGCGCGGCAGAGCGGGCAGCCCTCAGCCGGATAACTCGGAAACTCCAGGCGGATTAGCGTCTGCAAGGGGGGGGTAAACACCGCCTGACCCCGGTCGATAAGCGCCCCCGCCCCGAGGCAGACGGCCCCGGCGGCTTCGGCGGCGGCGATGGTCTGACGGAGGCTGCCGCCGGTGGTGACTACATCTTCGACAGCGATAAACCGCTCGCCAGGGGTGATGGGGAAGCGGTGCAGCAGCATCCCGCCGTGCCCATCCTTTTCGGCAAAGATCGCCCGGCAGCCTAGCGACCTAGCCACCGTGTGGGCCAGCACCACGCCGCCCAAGGCCGGACCGATCACAAAGTCGGCCCCGGTAGGGAAGAGTGCGGCTAAAGCTGCACCGAGCCGCTCGGCCTTCGGGGGGTGCTGTAAGACTAGGGCCGATTGCAAGAACTTGGGCGAGTGCCGACCTGAAGCGAGCAGGAAGTGCCCCTCGAAGTAGGCGCCGGCTTCGCGGTAGAGGCTAAGGACATCCATCGCCCTCAGCATACCAGGGCGCTGTAAGACTTAGCGCTGCGCAACGTCTGCCGCTAGGTTAAGGTCTTGCTGTGCAGGTGTGGCGAGGCGGTCTAAGAGGGCTTATTGGACGCGGATGGCGGGTGGTGCGGGCCTTTCTCCCGGCCTTGGCCAAAGCCGATGACCAGTGGGCCGAAGCGTTGTTAAGCCCTGAGGAGGCCGGTCTCTACTGCGCTATGGACCCGCGCGACCGCCACCACGCCGTGGTGGTAGCTCGAGCGATACTAGCTGAGCAGCCGAGCGCCTCGCGTGAGCTGCTGCGGGCAGCGCTGCTGCACGATGTCGGTAAGAGCACGGCCAGTTATCGCCCGCTCGAGCGCATCCTGGTTCACCTCTATACCCCGGCGGTGCCGCCGGAGCCGCGGCGACCGGGGCTAATGGGCGCCTGGCAGCGCAACCGCCATCATCACTGCTACGGCGCCGCGATGATTCGCGCTGCGGGCGGCAGTGCGCGTGTTGCCGAGATCGTTTTTAGGCACCAAGACCCCCAAGGCGACGAGGAGGCCGCGCTGTTAAAGCGCGTCGATGAGCGGTACTAGTGGCTAGTATGACCAGCAACAGCGACTTTGCCTGGCTATTTGCGCGGCAGCGCTTTGGCGTGCAGCCTGGCCTGAGCCGGATCGCTGCGCTGCTGGCCGCTCTAGCTAATCCAGAGCGGCGCTTTGAGAGCGTGTTGGTGGGCGGCACTAACGGCAAAGGGAGCACTTCGGCCGCCCTCTACGCCATCCTGCTGGCGGCCGGGCGCCGTGCCGGGCTATTCACCAGCCCGCACCTGACCTCCTTTAGGGAGCGCTTCCTGGTAGGTGGCGAGATGCTACCAGATGAGGCGGTAGCCGCTGCGCTGGCCCGCCTGCGAGGCCCTGCTGAGGAGATTGGGGCCACCTTTTTTGAGATCGTTACAGCCATAGGCTGTCTGCTGTTTGCCGAGGCCGGTGTGGAGCTGGCGGTAATGGAGGTGGGGCTGGGTGGGCGTTTTGATGCTACCAACGTCCTTGACCCCAGGCTGAGCGTGATTACCGGCGTCTCGCTGGATCATACCGAGATCCTTGGTGACACCGTCGAGCAGATCGCCGTCGAGAAGGCCGGTATCATGCGCACCGGCAAGCTCTGCCTCAGCGGGGCGGAGGGCGGTGCGCTAGCAGTGCTGCAAGACCAAGCTAAAGCCTTTGGAACCACGCTGCTGACTCTGGCAGAGCTGGCCCTTACTATCTGTCCGAAAGGTTGGCGCGGGGTAGCAGTAACCCTAACGAGCCCCTGGGGCGAGTTAAGCGCCAGCTCACCCTTGATCGGTACACATCAGGGCCGCAACGCCGCCTTGGCTATGGTGGCCGCTCAGGCGCTGGGGATCGATGCCGCCACCATTCAGCGAGGGCTGGCGCAGACCCGCTGGCCGGGGCGGCTCGAGCCCTTAAGCTATCAGGAACGGACCTTCCTGCTTGACGGCGCTCACAACCCCGAGGGCGCCATCCGCCTAGCCGAAACGGTGCAGGCTTTGCAGGTAGCGCCGCTGCCGCTGATTGTGGCTGCTTCGGCGGATAAGGATCTAGCCGCCATCGCCGCTGCCCTAGGTAGGGTAGCCAGCCAGGTGATCGTTACCCGCGCCCGACTTAGCCCGCGCTACTGTGACCCGAGTACCTTGGCCGCGCACTTTACCGTGCCGGTCACCATAAGCCAGAGCCCGGCTGAGGCGCTAACACAGGCGCTCCGTCTCACAGCGCCGGGCGACACCCTGCTGGTAGCAGGGAGCCTGTACCTAGTCGGCGAGCTGCGGCCGCTGCTGCTGGGAGTGCCGGGCGAGGGCTGGGAGCGCTGGCAGTAGGCCGGTGGTACGATGGCGCTCGTGACCCATGGGCTTACCTTCATGCACCCGGTCCCCGGTGCGATGCGCACCCCGGACGGTTACCGGATAGCCTGGCGCGGGGTGGCGCTAATGGGCGTGGTGAACATCACCCCGGACAGCTTTAGCGACGGCGGGCGTTACCTGGCGGCTACGGCAGCAGTGGCCCAGGCTCGAGCATTGACGGCGCAGGGGGCGCTGATCATCGATCTCGGCGCCGAATCGTCCCGCCCGGGGGCCGAGCCGGTCTCGGCTGAGGAGGAGCTGGCCAGACTGTTGCCGGTGCTGGCGGGTCTGCGCGACCTTGCTGCCCTTATCTCTGTGGACACCGCCAAGCCCGCCGTGGCCGAGGCGGCCCTGGCGGCCGGAGCGCACCTGATCAACGATATCGGCGGCCTGCGCAAGCAGGCCATGCTGGAGGTCTGTGCGCGCTACCGGGTGCCGGTGGTGGTGATGCACATGCAGGGCGAGCCGCTCACCATGCAGCAGGCCCCGCACTACCACGACGTGGTGGCCGAGGTGACGGCGTTCTTGGCAGCAGCAGCCGAGCGGGCGCTTAAAGCTGGAGTGCCCAGTGTCATCCTCGACCCCGGCATCGGCTTTGGCAAAACGCTGGCACACAACCTGGCCCTGCTGCGCGGGCTTAACCGCCTGGTGGCGCTGGGGCATCCGGTGTTGGTGGGTGTCTCGCGCAAGCGGCTGATCGGCGAGCTTACCGGTGTAGCTGAGCCGAGTGGGCGCGATCTCGGCAGCATCGCCGCGGGCCTTTACGCGGCGGCCCAAGGCGCAGGGTTGCTGCGGGTACACAAGGTGGCCGAGCACACCCAGGCCCTGAAGGTCTGGCAAGCGTTACAAAGGGATAACGGTGGATAGGATCGTCTTGGTGGGGCTCGAGTTCCACGGTTATCACGGCCTCCACCCTGAGGAGCGCGCCTTTGGGGCGCGCTACATCGTCGATGTGGAGATGGAGTTGCAGCTCAGCAGCGAGGACGCACTCTCGGCTACCATCGACTACTCGGCGGTCTATGCGCTGGTGCGCCGCGAGGTGACCGAGACGCGCTATAACTTGATTGAGGCGCTGGCCGCGCGCTTAGCCGAAAAGCTGATGGTGCGCTACGCCAAGCTAGTGCGGCTGACGGTGCGGGTACACAAGCCGCACGCGCCGCTGCCGGGGGTGGTGCGCGACATCTACGCCGAGGTCGTGCGTCAGCGTGAGTGAAGCGGCCTTGATCGGACTGGGGAGCAACCTGGCGGACCCGCAGCGGCAGCTAAGTATCGCCGTGCTGGGACTGGCGCGGTTAGGCGTGGTGGTGGGCCGCTCGAGCCTCTACCAGAGTACGCCCTTGGGTGGCCCTCCCGGCCAGCCCGACTACCTCAACGCGGTAGTGGCGCTCCTGCCGACCTGTAGCGAGCCAGAGCAACTGCTAGCCGGGTTGCTAGCGCTCGAGCGGGAGCAGGGGCGAGTACGCTGCCAACCATCTGCCGCACGCACCATCGACCTGGACTTGCTTTGCTGGGGGAGTCGGGTGGTGGTTAGCGAGACGCTGCTACTGCCGCATCCGCGCATGATGCAGCGCGCCTTTGTGCTGGCCCCGCTGTGCGAACTCTGCCCGGCCTGGCGGCACCCCGTTAGCGGCGTATCGGCCTGCGCGTCCTTAGCAGGCCTGACCGAGCAGGGCTGGGTCAAAACCGACTTGCCGTGGCTGACTTGATAAGCTAGCCCTTATGCGCGTCTTTGCCATCGCCGATCCGCACCTGTCGCGCGCCGCCCCTAAACCGATGGATATCTTTGGAGCGCACTGGGAAGGCCACCCAGCAGTGTTTTTTGAGCGCTGGCGCGAGGTCGTGACCCCGGAGGATCTGGTGCTGATCCCCGGTGACATCTCGTGGGCCATGAAGCTCGACGATGCTCTCTTTGACCTTCACGACCTCGCTGCATTACCCGGCCAAAAGGTGCTGCTGCGCGGCAATCACGACTACTGGTGGCCCTCGATCAGCCGCCTTAGGGCCGCCCTCCCGCCGGGGATGTACGCCTTACAAAACGACGCCCTCAAGTTCGGGGCGGTGGTGGTAGCTGGCACCCGCGGCTGGCTCTGCCCCGGCAGCAGCGAGTTTGGCCCCGAAGACGAGAGGATCTACCAGCGCGAGTTGCAGCGCCTCAAGCTGTCGCTTCAGGCGGCCCGTAAGCTCGGCGGCGAGACCCTCCTAGTGATGCTGCATTTCCCACCTACTAACTTGAGGCTCGAGCCCTCGGGTTTTACCGAGCTGCTGCTTGAGTACTGCCCCGATCACCTGCTGTTTGGGCACCTGCACGGCGATGATGGGCGCCGTGTGATCCAGACGCTCGGCAACATCGCGGTGCATTTTGTGGCAGCGGACGCGCTTAGTTTTACTCCTAAGCGGATAATTTAAGGGTCATGGCTCCTTGGTGAGGGCCTTGTGGCACCGATGAGGAGTTCAGCCAATCGCTCATCGGCTTAGGTTAACAGCAGCCCAGTAGATAACCACCACTAGCGGCAGCGCCGGCAGCATACTGGCTACCCGCAGGCGCTTGATCTCCAGCAGCGCCAAACCTAGCCCCATGATCATCAGGCCGCCTACGCCGTTTATTAGCAACACCCGCGGATCGCCGACCGGGTCGGGAATGAGGTTGGCAACGAGACCGGCCCCAAGCGACAGGCCGCCCTGATAGACGGCGATCACCACGGTCGAGAAGATGACCCCGAAGCCGAAAGTAGCCGCTAATGCCAGCGAGGCAAAGCCGTCCAGGGCAGACTTTAGCAGCAAGAATGAGTTATCGCCTACCAGCCCGTTCTGGATGCTGCCCAAGAGCGTTAGTGGCCCCACGCAAAAGAGCAGGCTGGCAGCCACGAAGCCTTCGGTGAAGCGCCCCTGGCCCTTAAAGCGCTGCTTGAGGGTGTGGCCGAGCGCCTCTAGGCGCTCCTCGAGGCGCAGCCACTCGCCGAGCACACCGCCGAGGGCTAAAGCGATCAGACCGATGATGATGCCGGGTGGCTGGCTCACGCGGGTGAGATCTAAGGCGTTGGTGATACCGATAAATAGCGTCGTTAGGCCGATAGCCTGCATCACCACCGTAACGATGCGCTCCGGTAGCCGTCCGCGCAGCAGCAGGCCGAGGCTCGAGCCCAACAGCACCGTGGCGATGTTGACCCAAGTGCCCGAGGTCTGCTCGAAAAAGCTCAAGCCGCTTTGGCTGCGGGCTTGCTGCGCAGCACCAGCACTGTGACTACCACAGCGGCCAGGAGGGGCAGACCGATCAGCCAACCCAGCCAGGCCCAAAGGTTCTCCGGCGGGACGACGGTAGGCGGGAAGATGAAGGTCAGCGCCTCGGGATTAGCGGCCTCACCGACTAAGAATGTTAGCTCGGCGTTAGTCTCTTCCTGGGGGTAGGTTTGGTCGCGCATCAGTATGGTCCAGCTCCCGGCCGTAGGCAGGCTCAGGGTGGCCTGATAGGTGCCAGGGCTAATCTCAGCAAAATCGGCCCGGATCGGCACCGCTTCAGGCTGCTCCGCAGGCCGGAACTCAGCAAACACTACCGCCCTCGGCACCGGCGTTCGGGTCGGGTCTTCGAGCGTTAGCAACAAGGTGAAGGGTTCACCGGCCTGGGGGGTCTGCGGCGTAGCGCTCAGCGTACCGATCACCACAAAGGCGTGGGCCAGACCGACCGACGCCAGGCACCAGAGTACAGCTAGGGCCAACGGGCGCATCACGCCTTCAAGCATACGAAATTATCGAGGCAGCTTGACAAGAACCTTTTGACAAAATATCATCATATGTTGATATGATTATCAATACCCTAACGCCTGGTGATGAGCAGGGCCTCAACCTCAAGGCTAAACTGTTCCGGGGTTTTGCCGACCCCTCACGCCTCGCCATCCTCGAAGCGCTTCGGGAGGGCCCGCGTGCCGTAGGGGAGATCGTGAGCACCACAGGGTTAAGCCAGCCGAACGCCTCCAATCACCTTGCTTGCCTTAGAGACTGCGGCCTGGTGATGAGCGAGAAGCGTGGCAAGTACGTCCACTACCAGCTCAGCGATCCGCGTGTCGGTGAGCTGCTCACACTTGCCG